>NZ_CP108352.1:3606250-3906770 GCF_036237275.1 Streptomyces sp. NBC_01353
CCAGGAAGTACACGGCGGGGACCAGGGCGCCCAGCCCGAGGACCACGAGCGGGATCGCGAACATCACCGAGATCGGGTCGATCGCCTCGTCGAACCCGATGATCCCGGCCCCGCAGAGCCCCCAGCCCAACTGCAGGGTCGCGGCCCACGCGAGGAGGACGCACAGCCGCCCGCTGCCGATCAGACCGTGGTTGAGCTCGCCCATCGCCCAGGCCCGGTCGGCCAGTCGGGCCTCGCGGTCGGGCCAGCTCCGTATCTCGACGGGCGGCGGGGGCGGGGGCAGCGGGAAACGACCGGACATACGGTCGAGCCTATCGACAGCTCAGGCCGGTCACTCCGGCGGCCGTTCCGCCTCCCGGGCACGACCGAGGAGGAGTTCCCGCTCCCGCTCGTTGCGCGTCAGCTCAGCCGCCCGCTCGAACTCCGCCCGGGCCTCCGCCGTGCGCCCCAGTCGGGCCAGCAGGTCTCCCCGTACGCTCGGCAGCAAGTGATAACCCACCAGGGCGGGTTCGTCGGTCAGGGCGTCGGCGAGGGCGAGGCCCGCCTCCGCGCCCTCCGCCATCGACACGGCGACCGCGCGGTTCAGCTCGACCACCGGGGAGGGCGCGACGACCGCCAGCCGGCCGTACAGGGCGGCGATGGTCCGCCAGTCCGTCTCCTCGTACGTCAGCGCCTTCGCGTGACAGGCGGCGATCGCGGCCTGCAGGGCGTACGGGCCGTACGTACCGCCGTCGCCCGCCCGTTGCAGCGAGGCGAAGCCGCGGCGGATCAACAGCCGGTTCCAGCGGCTCCGGTTCTGGTCGGCGATGAGGACCGGCTGCCCGTCCGGTGCGGTGCGTGCCGCGACACGGGACGCCTGGATCTCCAACAGGGCGGCCAGGCCGTGGACTTCGCCCTCCTTCGGCATCAGCCCGGCGAGCACCCTCGCCAGCCGCAGCGCGTCCTCGCACAGCGCCGGCCGCAACAGGTCGTCGCCCGCCGTGGCCGAGTACCCCTCGTTGAAGATCAGGTAGATGACCTCGAGGACGGAGCCGAGCCGGGCCGCCCGGTCCTCCCCGTACGGCACCTCGAACTCCACGCCCGCCTTCGCCAGCGTCCTCTTGGCCCGCACGATCCGCTGTGCGACCGTCGGTTCCGGTACGAGGAAGGCGCGGGCGATCTCGTCCGTGCGCAGCCCGCCGAGCAGCCGCAGGGTCAGCGCTGTCCGCGCCTCGGCGGAGAGCACCGGGTGGCAGGCGGTGAAGATCAGCCGCAGCAGGTCGTCGTCGATGTCGTCGGGACCGGACGGCTCGGGGTCGTGCGTCTCCTCGGTGAGCTCGCGGCCCACCTCCGCGAGCTTGCGCGCATACGTCTCACGGCGCCGTACGAGATCGACGGCGCGGTTCTTGGCGGCGGCCGTCAGCCAGGCACCCGGCCGTTCCGGGACGCCCGTCCGCGGCCACTGCTCCAGGGCGGCGACGAGCGCGTCCTGGGCGATCTCCTCGGCGATGCCGACATCGCGGACGATCCTCGCCACGGTCGCGATGATCCGCGGCGACTCCATCCGGAAGACCGTCTCGACGGCGGCGGGGGCGGGTGCGGTCATGGATCAACCATGACACCACCCGCCCGGCCGGCACCTACATCTCCTCGATCTCACGGACCTCGCAGGTCACCTTCCACTGCGGCGGGTGAACCTCCAGGAAGCGCTTCGCCCACTCGATGGCCTCCGCCTTGTCGCGGCACTGGGTGATCGAGTACCCGCCGACGACCTCCTTGGTCTCGGTGAACGGGCCGTCGGTGAAACCGATCTTCCCGCCCTCCCAGGTGACGCGGGTGCCCTCGGAGGTCGGCTTGAGCCCGGCCGTCTCCAGCATCACGCCGGCCTTGGTGATCTCCTCGAACAGCGCGCCCATGCGCTCGTCGAAACCGGGGTCGGCGTCCTCCAGCTGGAAGGCGCCCTCTTCGATGCGGACCATCGTCAGATAGCGGGGCATGGTCGGTCTCCTCGTGTGGCGGGCGGGGCCGTTCCCCGCCTTTCACTCATACGTCGAACGGGCCGGGCCCGCATCGACACCACGCGGGAGGAATCTCCGAAGGAAGTTCCGGGAGGAGTCCTAGACGTAGTCCTCCAGGCGGGCCACCGTGAAGCCCTGCTCCTGGATGTGGCGCAGCATGTTGGCCGTCATCCTGGTCATCGTCGTGCCCTTGAGCTCGGACGGGCCGCGGAAGTGCGCCAGGATGATGTCGCCGGGGTGGAGCTTCTTGTCCCCGCGCTGGTACTGCATGTTCTTGATCTGCATCGACTCGCGCCACAGCACGATCGCGTCCACCCCGCACGTGCCGGCGGCCGCGCGGGTGTCCTCGTTCCAGTTGCCGTACGGCGGGCGGAAGAGCCGCGGGTTCGTGCCGTACTCCTTCGCCAGCTTCGTCTGCTGGCCGCATATCTCCCGGCTCTGGGCGGCCCGGCCGAGGGTGCGCAGGTTCGGGTGGGTGAGGGTGTGGTTGGCGACGCCGTTGCCGAGGGCGGCGAGCGGCTTGAAGTAGCCGTAGTCGGCGCGTATCGCGGAGTCGGTGAGGAACATCGTCACCGGGACCTTGAGGTCCTTCATCATCTGCGCGAACTCCGGGTCCTTCTCGGCTCCGTCGTCGATCGTGATGAAGACGATCCTGTCCTTCGTCGGTATGTCGCTGATGACGGGGACGGGGCCGCCCGGCTCCCGCTTCACCGGCTTGGTCCGCGGCGGGGCGGGCGGGGCGGCGAAGGGCTTCAGGCCCCACTTCCGGTACGCGGCCGCGGCCGCGGCGGCCTGATCCGGGGCCCGGTCGGGGCCCTTGCCCTCGGCGGGGGTCGTCGCGGGCGCGGACGGTTTCACGGGCGCGGTGTCCGCCCCCGCGGTGCCACCGCAGCCCGTCACGAGCAACGCGGCGACGGTCAGCGCCGCCCAGGTCACGATCTTCTTGTCCACGCCGTGAGTCACGCCGTGGATGATGCCGAAAGCGGTCGGGAGGTTGCCTCAGTCGACGGACTCGAAGCGCCAGCGGTGCACCGGCCGGGTGATCAGGTCCGCGGCCGGTTCGGGCAGCTCGGGCAGTTCGGCGTCCGACGCCGGGGCGTCCCACCAGGTCAGCACGAGCACCCGGTCCTGCGGGGCCCGGAAGGTCTCCCGCCGCAGCGGCTCGTACGGGAGCTCCTGCGCCCGCGCCCACTCCAGGAGTTCGGCGCCCCGGCCCTGGACCGCCCGGGCCTCCCACATGAGCGTGAGGATCACGAGTAGAGGTTCTCCTTGCTGATCTCGTGCACATGGTCGTGGTCGTGGCTGTGGCCGTGTGCGCCCGGCACGTGCGGTTCCGTCACCGGCAGCGAGGAGTCCGCCGACAGCTCCAGGTCGGAGGCCGGCCGGTTGCGGGCCACCATCTCGGCGCCCAGCGCAGCCACCATCGCGCCGTTGTCCGTGCAGAGCCCTGGCCGCGGCACCCGCAGCCGGATCCCCGCCCGCTCGCACCGCTCCTGGGCCAGCGCCCGCAGCCGCGAGTTGGCCGCGACCCCGCCGCCGATCATCAGGTGGTCGACGCCCTCGTCCTTGCAGGCCCGGACGGCCTTGCGGGTCAGCACGTCGACGACCGCCTCCTGGAAGGACGCGGCCACGTCCCGTACCGGCACCTCCTCGCCGGCGGCCCGCTTGGCCTCGATCCAGCGGGCCACGGCGGTCTTGAGACCGGAGAAGGAGAAGTCGTACGCGGGGTCCTTCGAGCCGCTCAGACCGCGCGGGAACGCGATGGCGTTCGGGTCGCCCTCCCTGGCGAGCCGGTCGATGACCGGGCCGCCGGGGAAGCCGAGGTCGAGGACGCGCGCGATCTTGTCGAAGGCCTCGCCGGCCGCGTCGTCGATCGTGGCGCCCATCGGCCGCACGTCGGCGGTGATGTCGGGGGCGAGCAGCAGCGAGGAGTGCCCGCCGGAGACGAGCAGCGCCATCGTCGGCTCGGGCAGCGGGCCGTGCTCCAGCTGGTCGACGCAGATGTGCGAGGCGAGGTGGTTCACGCCGTACAGCGGCTTGCCGAGCGCGTACGCGTACGCCTTCGCCGCCGAGACGCCGACCAGCAGCGCTCCCGCGAGGCCGGGGCCGGCCGTCACGGCGATGCCGTCGAGGTCGCGGGCGGAGATCCCGGCGTCGTTCAGGGCGCGCTCGATGGTCGGGACCATCGCCTCGAGGTGGGCGCGGGAGGCGATCTCCGGCACGACTCCGCCGAAGCGGGCGTGGGTGTCCACGCTGGAGGCGACCGCGTCCGCGAGCAGGGTCGTGCCGCGCACGATGCCGACCCCGGTCTCGTCGCAGGAGGTCTCGATTCCGAGTACGAGGGGTTCGTCAGCAGCCATCAGAATCAGTCTCTGTTCCTTGAACGGTCAGTCGCATCACGAGCGCGTCGACATTGCCCGGCTGGTAGTAGCCGCGCCGGAAGCCGATGGGCTCGAAGCCGAAGCGCTCGTACAGCTTCTGGGCCCGGGTGTTGTCCACCCGTACCTCCAGCAGCACCTCTTCGCACTCGAAGGCGGTGGCGTGCTGGAGCAGATCGGTGAGCAGCCGGGCGCCGAGCCCGGTCCCCCACTGGTCGCGGGCGGCGGCGATCGTCTGGACGTCGCCGAGGCCGCCGGCGGCGGCGAGCCCGGCGTAGCCGACGATCTTCCCCTCGGCCTCCGCGACGATGTAGCGGCGGGTGGCCCGGGGCCCGCGGGCGTGGGCCAGTTCGGACCAGAACATGCCCTCGGACCAGGCGTCCTCGGGAAACAGGTCGTGTTCGAGCACGAGCACCGGCTCGATGTCCCACCAGCGCATCTCGCGCAGCGTCGCGGACGTCACGGCGGTCACTTGGGCGTGACCACCTTGTAGTTCTTCGGCACCTGGGCGTCGGGGCGGCGCAGGTACATGGGCAGCGGGTCGAGGAAGTCGGCGCCCGCCGCGAGCCGTTCCGCCGCCAGGGCCGCCAGGGCGCCCGCCGACTGGTGCTCGGGGTCGCGGGCGTCCGGGAAGACCTCGGGGTAGAGGCGCGCGCCGGCGCCGACGACCGGAAGTCCCGCGACCTGTTCGGCGATCTCGGCCGGCCGGTCGACGGCCGCGTCGGTCACGCGCGTACGGGAGTTGTCGTACCGCGCCCAGTAGACCTCCTTGCGGCGCGCGTCCGTCGCGACGACGAACGGCTCCTCGATCCCGGAGGCGTACGCGAGCCCGTCCAGCGTGCACAGGCCGTGCACGGGCACGCCGAGCGCGGAGGAGAAGGTCGCGGCGGTGACCAGACCCACCCGCAGTCCGGTGTACGGCCCCGGTCCGACGCCGACTACCAGGCCGGTGACCGCGTCGAGCTTCAGCCCGGCCTCCTTGAGGACCCGGTCGACGGCGGGCAGCAGCAGCTCCCCGTGGCGGCGGGCGTCGACCTGCCGCGACTCGGCGACGACGGATTCGCCGTCGTGGAGGGCGACGGTGACGGCGGGCGTGGCGGTATCCATGGCGAGCAAGAGCACGCAAACAGCCTACGGCTCCCGGCAGCCGGGCACGGCGCCCCGTCCCACCCGCCCGTGGCTGCTACCGTCACCATCGATACATACGTACGGGAGGTTGGCACGGTGGCAAGGAGCAGCTCGGGATTCGTGGCCGGGCTCACCGCGGCGGCGGTCGCCGCAGTCGCCTTCCTCGCCTACCAGGCGTCGGCGAACGCGCCCGCGGATGTCTCGGCCAAGCCGAGGACCCCGGCGTCGGCCCCTTCCTCCGCCCCGACCGGTGGCCCCCAGAAGCCCGCCAAGGACCCCCTTGCCGTCCCGGCGCACTCGGGCAGCGGTGCGCGCGTCGTGTACGCGCTGAGCGAGCGCCGGGTGTGGCTGGTGGACGCGAAGGGCCAGGCCACGCACACCTTCTCGGTGATGCCGAGCACGGTGAGCCCGGCCCCGGGGTCCTACACCGTGACCTCGCGCTCGGGTGCGGTGACGGGCTCGGACGGGGTGCAGATCGAGCACGTGGTGCGGTTCGCGACCGCGCAGGACGTGTCGGTCGGCTTCAGCGCGGCGGTCGACGGCTCGCTCCCGACGCCGGACCCGGAGCGGAAGACGGGCGGCATCCGGATGAAGCGGGCGGACGGCGACGCGCTGTGGACGTTCGCGGCGATCGGCGCGAAGGTCGTCGTCGTCGCCTAGCGGCGCCGCCGCGTCGCCCGTACGGGGGTCACATGGCCACCCGGCCTTGACGTGCTTACGTGGCCTCGCGGCGGACTCGACGGGGTTACGCGGCTGCCTCGCGGCGGACTCGACGGGGTTACGCGGCCTCGCGGCGGACGGTGTGCTCCCGCTCCTCGTCCTGATCGGTCTCGTACGAGCCGCGGCCGGCTTCCCGTTCCGTCTCGCGCGGGGGTGTCGACACCGCGCTCGCCGCGGCACAGGAGGCCAGCAGCTCACTCATCGAGATGCGCTCTTCCGCGCGCTCGCGCTCTGGCGTCGCCATGCATGCCTCCCGTAGGTTAGGTACACCTAACCAGCTCGTGCATCCATGTCACCACGGCTCGTACGACCGACGCAACATCTTGCCGACACCTTGTCGGAACCTACGTACGTTCAGCTCAGCGCGAGGTTCTCGTCCGCCCACCGCTCGCCGATCCCGCGCAGCACGACGGTGCGCCGGTCGTCGTCCGTGTCGCCGACGACCCGGTGGATCAGCACATGCAGCCGGTCGTCCGTCAGCTCCTCGACCTTGCCGTCGCCCCACTCCACGACAACCACGGAATCGGGCAGCGAGACGTCAAGATCGAGGTCCTCCATCTCGTCGAGACCGCCGCCAAGGCGGTACGCGTCGACGTGGACGAGGGCGGGTCCGCCGACCAGGGACGGGTGGACGCGGGCGATGACGAAGGTGGGGGAGGTGACGGCGCCACGCACGCCGAGGCCCTCTCCCAGGCCGCGGGTCAGTGTCGTCTTCCCGGCGCCGAGCTCACCGGTGAGCATGACGAGGTCGCCGGGGCGGAGCAGCTTGGCCAGGCGACGGCCGATCTCCTGCATCTCCTCCGGGGAGTCGATGTCGAGGGTGGCGGCGGAGTGCGCTTCGGCGGAGTGCGGTTCTTCCATACGAGCCATACGAGCCAACCTAACTGCTCCCGGAACCCGCCTTCGCCGCCTTCACGGGCACCGCTCCGACCTTCGCCAGAAGGTCGGCGAGCCGGTCCGTCACCACCTCGGGGTGCTCCAGCATCACCAGATGGCCGCCGTCGTCCACGATGACCAGCTCCGCCTCCGGCAGCAGGTCGGCGATGGCCTCGGTGTGCGCGCTGGGGGTGACCAGATCTCGGTCCCCCGCGAGGGCGAGCGCCGGGATCTCGCGGAAGACCTCCAGGGCCGCCGCCTTGTCGTGCTCGGCGAAGGCCGGGTAGAACTCCGCGACCACGTCGATCGGTGTCGCCTCGATCATCCGCTCCGCGAACCGGGCGATCGCCGGATCGACGTCCCGGGACGAGAAGGAGTACTTCTTGATCAGCCCGGCGAACAGGTCGGCGGTGGCCCGGCGGCCTCGCTCGACGAGCTCCGCCTGCGCGCCGAGCGCCTTCAGCACGCCGGGCAGGACGCGCCGCACCGCGTTGACGCCGGCCGACGGCAGCCCGTAGTTGACCTCGCCGAGCCGCCCCGCCGAGGTGCCGACGAGGGCCACGCCGACGACCCGGTCACGGATCAGCTCCGGGTACCGGTCGGCGAGCGCCATGATCGTCATGCCGCCCATCGAGTGCCCGACGAGGACCAGCGGCCCCTCCGGCGCGGCCGCGTCGATGACGGCCTTGAGGTCGCGGCCGAGCTGATCGATGGAGACGGGCACGCCGTCGGGGCCCGACTGGGCGACCCCGCGGGCCGAGCGTCCGTGGCTGCGCTGGTCCCAGTACACGGTACGGACCAGGCCGCGCAGCGCCGCCCGCTGGAAGTGCCAGGAGTCCTGACCGAGGCAGTAGCCGTGGCTGAAGACGACGGTGACGGGCGCGGGCGTCTTACGGCCGAAGAGCCGTCGCCGACGCGGGGCGGGCGGGTCCGGCTCGACCTCGTCGATCTCGTAGTGGAGCGCGGTGCCGTCGTCGGCGAGCGCCTTGCCGGGGGCGCCGCGCAGGGAGCCGTAGGGGCCGGAGGCGTCGAGGGCGAGCCGCGCCCTCTGCCGCATTCCGCGCCCGACGGTGAGCCGCTCTATGGCGACGCCGGCCGCCGCGCCGGCGGCGATGACGCCTATCGCGGCACCGGCGAACCCGGCACGCCGCCAGTTGTCGGTGCTGGACTCGCTCACTGCCGCTCCCCTGGTGCCTGGTCGGTCGGTGCTTACCCGTTCACATAGACGCGCGGGACGCGCGCTCCGATGCGGGTGACGATCTCGTACGCGATGGTGTCGGCGGCCTCGGCCCAGTCCTGGGCGGTGGGCTCGCCCCGGTCGCCCGGGCCGAAGATCACGGCCTCGGTGCCGGGGGCGGGCTCGTCGCCGCCGAGATCGACGACGAACTGGTCCATGGCGACCCGGCCGGCGACGGTACGGACCTTGTCGCCGACGAGGACGGGCCCGCGGCCGGAGGCGTGGCGCGGGATGCCGTCGGCGTACCCGACGGGTACGAGACCGAGGGTGGTCTCGCGGCCGGTGACGTAGTGGTGGCCGTAGCTGACGCCATGGCCTTCGGGGACCTGCTTGACGAGTGCGATGCTCGCCTTGAGCGTCATCACGGGGCGCAGGCCGAAGTCGGCGGAGGTGCCGATCTCGGGGCTGGGCGAGACGCCGTACATGGCGATGCCGGGCCGTACGAGGTCGAAGTGGGTCTCGGGGAGCGTGAGGGTCGCCGGGGAGTTGGCGAGGTGCCGGACCTCGGGCTCGACGCCGGCCTTCTCCGCGTGGTCGAGCATCGAGCGGAAGACGTCGAGCTGGGAGGCGATGGAGGGGTGGCCGGGCTCGTCGGCGCAGGCAAGGTGCGACCAGAGGCCGGTGATCGTCACCAGCCCGTCCTTCTCCGCCTTCAGGGCCTCACCGACGAGCTGGGGCCAGTCGGCGGGCTGGCAGCCGTTGCGGCCGAGGCCGGTGTCGGCCTTGAGCTGGATGCGCGCCTGCTTGCCCGTGTCGCGGGCCGCTTCCAGGACCTCGTCCAGAGCCCACATTCCGCTCACGGTCATGTCGAGGCTGGCCTCGATGCCCTCGGCCCAGGGGTCGCCGGGGGTCCAGAGCCAGCAGAGGATCCGCGCGTCCGTGATGCCGGCGGCGCGCAGGGCGAGCGCCTCGTGCGGGGTCGCGGTGCCGAGCCAGTCGGCGCCCGCGTCGAGGGCGGCACGGGCGCAGCGGATCGCGCCGTGTCCGTACGCGTCCGCCTTGACCACGGCCATCACCTGGACGTGGGGCGCGACGCGGGCGCGCAGCGTGCGGACGTTCGCACGCAGCGCACCGAGGTCGATCTCGGCGCGGGCTCTGCGGGGCGGCGGTGTCTCAGTCATCGCGCCCAGTCTCTCAGGTGTCGGCTCCGGGACGTCCCAGGCCACTTCCGGGCAGGGCGAGCGACTCCGGAACGTCCCCGGCCAGGTCCCACGGGGCGAGGCTCCGGGGCGTCCCAACGCTACGTCCCACGGGGGCGAGGCTCCGCGGGCGTCCCAACGCCACGACCCGGGAGGGCGAGGCTCCGCGCGCGTCCCAACGCCACGACCCGGGAGAGCGAGGCTCCGCGGGCGACCCAACGCCACGACCCGGGAGAGCAAGGCTCCGCGGGCGTCCCAACGCCACGACCCGGGAGAGTAAGTGGCTCCCTGGCGCCCCGGCCACTCCCCGGGGTCCGGAGGCTCCCGGCGTCCAAGCCACGTCCCCGCGCGTCCGGGGCGGCGAGGCGCCACGCCATCACGCCACGCCATGCGCCGGCGAGGCGCCGCTACGCCATCACGTCCCGCCACGCCTCCGGCAGGGCCGCCGCCACGTCCCCCGCCGCGATCGGCGCGCCGCCCGACGCGCGGCGGGCCGCCAGGCCGTGGAGGTAGGCGGCCACCGAGCCGGCGTCCAGGGCGCGCAGGCCCGCCGCGAGCAGGGAGCCCGCCAGGCCCGAAAGGACGTCCCCGCTGCCCGCCGTCGCCAGCCACGACGTCCCCGTCGGGTTCACCCGGACAGGCCCCGTCCCCTCCGCCACCAGCGTCGTCGACCCCTTCAGGAGCACCGTCGCCCCCAACCGCGCCGCCAGCTCCCGTACCGCCGACAGTCGTTCCGACTCCACCGCCTCCCGCGCGACGCCGAGCAGCGCCGCCGCCTCCCCCGCGTGCGGGGTGAGCAGCGTCGGGGCCGTACGCCCACGCACCACTGACGCGTCCAGCTCCCGCAGCCCGTCCGCGTCCACCAGGACGGGTACGTCCGAGGCCAGGACGTCCGCCACCCCCGGCCCGTCGCCGAGCCCGGGCCCGATCACCCACGCCTGCACACGCCCCGCCTTCCCCGGCGGCCCCGAGTGCACCAGGGTCTCCGGGAAGCGCGCGATCACCGCGTCGGCCGCCGGCCCCACGTACCGCACCGCCCCCGCACCGCCCCGCAGCGCACCGGCCACCGCCAGCACCGCCGCGCCCGGGTACCGCGCGGAGCCGGCGACCACGCCCACCACACCCCGCCGGTACTTGTCGCTCTCCGCGCCGGGGACGGGCAACATCCCCGCCACGTCCTCGTGTTGGAGCGCCTGGAGTTCCGGTACGGACGGCAGGAACTCCCCGAGGCCGATGTCCACGAGCCGTAGGGCCCCCGCGTACTCCCGCGCGGGGTCGATCAGCAGCCCCGGCTTGTACGCCCCGAACGTCACGGTCGCGTCCGCCCGCAGCGCCTCCCCCGCGACCGCCCCCGAGTCCGCGTCCACCCCGCTCGGCAGGTCGACGGCGACCACGGCCGCGTCCGAGCCGCGCGCCGCCCGCGCGACCGGCACGGCGTCCGGCCGCAGTCCGCCGCGCCCACCGATGCCGGTGATCCCGTCGAGTACGAGATCGGCCGCGGCCAGCGCCTCGTACGGGTCCTCCGTCACCCTCCCCCCGGCCGCCAGCAGCGCCGCGAGCCCGCGCTCGTGGGCCCGCGAGCCCAGCAGGACGGCCGTCACACCCGCCCCGCGGCGCGCGAGCCGCGCGCCCGCGTAGAGCGCGTCGCCCCCGTTGTCCCCGCTGCCGACGAGCAGGACGACCCTCGCCCCGTACACATGACCGCGGCCGAGCAGCGAGAAGCAGGCGGCGGCGAGCCCTGCCGCGGCGCGTTGCATGAGCGCGTCCTCGGGCAGCGTCGCCATCAGCTCGGCCTCGGCGGCCCGTACGGTCTCCACGCGGTAAGCGGTACGCATGCCCCGCAGTCTGCCGCACACCTCGAGCGGCGCACATCAAGCCGCGCACACCTCAAGCCACCTCCCAGGGGCGAGGGTTGACGCCCCCTCATCGATCGGCGCCACGGCCCTGGTCCTGTCCCGCCGCCGGTCCGGCGGCCGGCGGGCCTGGGCGCGCCCCGAAGAACGCGCGAACCCGGCCGTCCCCGGGATGCGCGGAGCCCCGTGGTCCGGCCGCGATCGGCCGGGCCACGGGGCTCACCCACGCAACCGGTCCTACCCCTCCGCGATCACCACCGCCGAGGCCACCCCCGCGTCGTGGCTGAGCGACACGTGCCAGTGCTTCACACCCAGCTCGGCCGCCCGCGCCGCCACCGTGCCGCTCACCCGCAGCCGCGGCTGCCCGCTGCCCTCGACGTACACCTCGGCATCGGTCCAGTGCAGGCCGGCCGGCGCGCCGAGCGCCTTGGCCAGCGCCTCCTTCGCGGCGAACCGCACGGCGAGGGAGGCGACCCCGCGCCGCTCACCGCTCGGGAGCAGCTGCTCGCGCTCCACGAAGAGGCGCTGGAGCAGCCCAGGCGTCCGTTCGATCGACGCGGCAAAGCGGTCGATCTCCGCCACGTCGATCCCCACCCCGATGATCATTCGCTCACTCCACGGTCACAGATTTCGCCAGGTTGCGCGGCTGGTCCACCTCGTTGCCGCGCGCCGTCGCCAGTTCGCAGGCGAAGACCTGCAGCGGCACGGTGGAGACCAGCGGCTGGAGCAGCGTAGGCGTTGCCGGGATGCGGATGAGATGGTCGGCGTACGGGACGACCGTTTCGTCGCCCTCCTCCGCGATCACGATCGTCCGCGCCCCGCGCGCCCGGATCTCCTGGATGTTGGAGACGATCTTGTCGTGCAGGACGGACCGGCCGCGCGGCGAGGGCACGACGACCACCACCGGCAGGTCCTCCTCGATGAGCGCGATCGGCCCGTGTTTCAGTTCGCCCGCGGCGAAGCCCTCGGCGTGCATGTACGCCAGTTCCTTCAGCTTCAGCGCGCCCTCCAGGGCCACCGGGTAGCCGACGTGCCGGCCGAGGAAGAGCACCGTGTCCTTGTCGGCGAGCGAACGGGCCAGCGCGCGCACCGGCTCCATCGTCTCCAGGACCCGCTCGACCTCGTCGGCGATCCGGGCGAGCTCCCGGACCACGGCGTGGATCTCGTCGCCCCACTTCGTCCCGCGCACCTGGCCCAGGTACAGCGCCAGCAGGTAGCAGGCGACGAGCTGTGTCAGGAACGCCTTCGTGGACGCGACGGCGACTTCGGGCCCCGCGTGTGTGTAGAGAACGGCGTCGGACTCCCGAGGGATGGTCGACCCGTTCGTGTTGCAGACGGCGAGCACCTTGGCGCCCTGCTCGCGCGCGTGCCGCAGCGCCATCAGGGTGTCCATCGTCTCGCCGGACTGGGAGATCGCGATGACCAACGTCCGCTGGCCGAGGATCGGATCGCGGTAGCGGAACTCGCTCGCCAGCTCCACCTCGCAGGGGATCCTGGTCCAGTGCTCGATGGCGTACTTCGCGATCATCCCGGCGTGGAAGGCCGTGCCGCAGGCGATGATGACGATCTTGTCGGCCTCGCGCAGCACCGCGTCCGGGATGCGCACCTCGTCGAGCTTGAGACGCCCCTCGGCGTCGATCCGCCCGAGGAGCGTGTCGGCGACCGCCTTGGGCTGCTCGGCGATCTCCTTGAGCATGAAGTAGTCGTAGCCACCCTTCTCCGCGGCCGAGGCGTCCCAGTCCACGTGGTACGCCCGTACGTCGGCCGGGGCGCCGCCGAAGTCGGTGACCTCGACGCCCTCCCGGGAGAGCTCGACGACCTGGTCCTGCCCCAGCTCGATCGCGGACCGGGTGTGCGCGATGAAGGCGGACACGTCGGAGGCGAGGAAGTACTCGCCCTCACCGACGCCCACCACCAGCGGCGAGTTCCGCCGGGCGCCGACCACGACGTCCGGCTGGTCGGCGTGCACGGCGACCAGCGTGAACGCGCCGTCGAGCCGACGGCACACCAGCCGCATCGCCTCGGCGAGGTCACCGCAGGAGGAGAACTCCTCGGCGAGCAGATGGGCCACGACCTCGGTGTCCGTCTCGGACGCGAGGTCGTGGCCGCGCTCCTCCAGCTCGGCCCTCAGGGCGGCGAAGTTCTCGATGATCCCGTTGTGGACGACGGCCACGCGCCCCGCGTTGTCGAGATGCGGGTGCGCGTTGACGTCGGTCGGCCCGCCATGGGTGGCCCAGCGGGTGTGTCCGATGCCGGTGGAGCCGCTCGACAGCGGCCGGTCCACCAGCTCCTTCTCCAGATTGACGAGCTTGCCCGCCTTCTTCGCCGCGGCCAGTCCCCCGTCGGAGAGCACCGCGACGCCGGCCGAGTCGTAGCCCCGGTACTCGAGCCGCTTGAGGCCCGCGATCACCACATCAAGCGCCGACTGCCCGCCGACGTATCCCACGATTCCGCACATGGCGGCAGCCTACGACCGAAGGCGGCCGGACGGCCGGACTCAGCCGAGCTTGGCGACCTGCGCGTCGATGATGGCCTTCGGCTGCTCCTTGACCTCACCGGCGAGGCTGATGGTGGAGAGGGCGGCGAGGTTGTTGCCCTTGCGGAAGACGACCAGCTTGCTGACGAACGGCTCGCCCTCCATGTCGGAGGTGACGGTGAAGGCGACGTTCTCCTCGCCGGCGGTCACGCTGTCCGGGGCGACCTTGGAGACCTTGGTCTCCTCCCCGCCGCCCTTGACCGTGAAGCCACCCGCGCACTCGGTGCCGGCCGTCCTCAGCAGGGCGAGGGCGTCCTGCGCACCGGCGCCGTCGTACGACCCGAGGGTCACGGCGGTGACCGGGGCACCGAGCGCCCCGAGAGCGGCCTCCGTGGGATCCTGCGTCGCGTTCTTCCCCGGAATGGCGACGGCCTTGCGCTGCACGGTCGCGGCGGGGCTGCCCGGCGCGATGAAGGACATGGCGTCGGCGATCGGCTTGCAGGCGGCCTTGTCGGTGGCGACGTCACTCGACTTGACGACGTCCCCGGCCTCCGCCTTCTGCACCTTGTGCCCCTTGAGGTCGGCCTGCTCGACGACGAGCTTCTCCAGCTCGGCGGCGGACAGCGCCTTGGCCACGGGCGCGGGGGAGGTGGCGGACGGCTTGGGGGCGTCCTTGCCCGTCTCCTCGCTCTTCCCGTCCCCACCACAGGCGGTGAGCAGCAGCGCGAGAGAGGCGGCGGAAGCAACGGCGGCGGCGGTTCTCACGGACGTACGCATTCGGATGTGACCTTCTGTTCCCTTGTGCCGCCCCATGGGCGGCGTCCCCCCGCGTAAGTCCACCCCACGCGGCAACCTGCATGATCACGGTAGAGCACGGGTCGGACAACAGGGTTTCCGCGTGACCGACCCCACCACCCACAACCGCCCCCGACCCACGACAATGGCGGGGTGATCACTTCGCCGCCACGAAGCCCCCACCCCAAGGGGAACGGCAACGGCCAGCGCCGGGCCGAGGCCACGCCGTACGTCGACCTCACCCGGGGCGAGTGGAGCGCGTTGCGTGACAAGACGCCGCTGCCGCTCTCCGCCGACGAGGTCGAGCGGCTGCGGGGCCTCGGGGACGTCATCGACCTCGACGAGGTGCGGGACATCTATCTGCCGCTGTCCCGCCTGCTCAATCTGTACGTCCAGGCCACCAGCGGGCTGCGCGGGGCGCTCAACACGTTCCTCGGGGAGCGGGCCGAGCAGCGCGGGACGCCCTTCGTCATAGGGGTCGCCGGTTCCGTCGCCGTGGGCAAGTCCACCGTCGCCCGTCTCCTCCAGGCGCTCCTCGCCCGCTGGCCGGAGCACCCGCGCGTGGAGCTCGTCACCACCGACGGCTTCCTCTATCCGATGGAGGAGCTGAAGGCGCGCGGGCTGATGTCCCGCAAGGGCTTCCCGGAGTCGTACGACCGCCGGGCGCTGACCCGGTTCGTCGCCGACATCAAGGCCGGCAAGGACGAGGTCACCGCCCCGGTCTACTCCCACCTGATCTACGACATCGTGCCCGGCGAGCGGCTCGTCGTCCGCCGTCCCGACATCCTGATCGTCGAGGGTCTCAACGTCCTCCAGCCGGCACTGCCCGGCAAGGACGGCCGTACGCGCGTCGGACTCGCCGACTACTTCGACTTCTCGGTGTACGTCGACGCGCGGGCCGAGGACATCGAGCGCTGGTACCTCAACCGCTTCCGCAAGCTGCGCGACACGGCGTTCCAGAATCCGTACTCGTACTTCCAGCGCTACACCCAGGTCTCCGAGGAGGAGGCCCTGGAGTACGCCCGCACGATGTGGCGGACCATCAACAAGGTGAACCTGCTGGAGAATGTGGCTCCGACGCGCGGCCGGGCGACCCTTGTGGTCCGCAAGGGGCCGGACCACAAGGTGCAGCGCCTCTCCCTGCGCAAACTCTGAATCCCGTTAAGGTGCGGCCATGCTGCATCTGCGGATCATCACCCCGTCCGTCCGCACGGACGCCGTTCTCGACCTGATCGCCACGACCGTGGGCACCACCCACCTCGCGGTGGTCAAGGGCGCCGCCCTCGACCCCGTCGGGGACATCGTGCTGGTCGACGTCGCCCGCGAGGCCGGCGACGAACTTCTGCACGGGCTGCGGGAGTTGGGCCTCGACAAGGTCGGTTCGATCGCCGTCGAGAACATCGACCTGTCGCTCTCCGACCGCGCCGAGATGGCGGAGGAGGAGGCGCCGGGCGAGGCGGCGGACGCGGTGATCTGGGAGCAGCTCACGGAGACCACCGAGGAGGAGTCCACCCTCACGATCACCTACGCGGCCCTGATGATCGTGGCGACGATGATCGCGGCCTGCGGTGTGGTCCTGGACAACGCGATCCTGATCGTGGGGGCCATGGCGGTCGGTCCCGAGTTCGGCCCGCTCGCCGGGATCAGCACGGCCCTGGTGCGGCGCGCGCCGAGGGCCGCCTGGCGCTCTCTGGTCGCGCTGCTCGTCGGCTTCGCCGCGGCGATCGTGGCGACGACCGTGTTCAGCCTGGTGATGGACGCACTCGGCCAGTTCGAGGAGGGCATGCTCGACGCGCCGCGCCCGAACACCGGCTTCATCTTCCAGCCCGACCCGTTCTCGTTCGTCGTGGCGCTGCTCGCGGGCGTGGCCGGGGTGGTCTCGATGACCTCGTCGAAGGCGGGCGTACTGGTCGGCGTGGCGATCTCGGTGACGACCGTCCCGGCGGCCGCGAACGCCGCAGTGGCCCTCAGCTACGGCGATCTGACCCAGATGTGGGGCTCCGCCGAGCAGTTGCTGCTCAACCTGGGCGGCATCATCGTCGCGGGCGTCCTCACGCTCTTCGGCTGGAAACTGCTGTGGCGCACCCAGCGGGGACGGATGACCCGCCCGCCGGGTGCGCCACGGAAGTTCTAGCCACGAAGGCCTAGCCGAGCGCGGACTTCACCACATCGGCCAGGCGCCCGGCCACGGCCCGCGCCTGCTCGATGTCGGCGGCCTCGACCATCACGCGTACCAGCGGCTCGGTGCCCGAGGGGCGGAGCAACACACGGCCGGTGGAGCCCAGTTCGCGCTCCGCGTCGGTGACCGCCGCGGCCAGCTCGCCGGAGGTCTTCACCCGGGACTTGTCCACGTCGGGGACGTTGACGAGGACCTGCGGCAGCCGCTCCATGACGGAGGCCAGCTCCGCGAGCGACCTGCCGGTGGCGGCGACCCGCGCCGCCAGCATCAGGCCGGTCAGCGTGCCGTCGCCGGTGGTGGCGTGGTCGAGCACGATCACGTGCCCGGACTGCTCGCCGCCCAGCGCGTAGTCGTGCTCCTTCATGGACTCCAGGACGTACCGGTCGCCGACCGCCGTCTGCACCAGCTGGAGGCCTTCGCGCTCCATGGCCAGCTTGAAGCCGAGGTTGGACATCACGGTCGCGACAACGGTGTCGCCGCGCAGCGTCCCGGCCTCGCGCATGGCGAGGGCGAGCACGGCGAGGATCTGGTCGCCGTCGATCTCGTTGCCGGCCGCGTCGACGGCGAGGCAGCGGTCCGCGTCGCCGTCGTGGGCGATGCCGAAGTCGGCGCCGTGCTCGACCACGGCGGCCTTGAGCAGGCCGAGGTGGGTGGAGCCGCAGCCGTCGTTGATGTTGAGGCCGTCCGGGTCCGCACCGATCGTGACGACCTGGGCACCGGCCCGGGTGAACGCCTCGGGCGAGACGTGCGAGGCGGCGCCGTGCGCCTCGTCGAGGACGACCTTCAGCCCTTCGAGCCGGTTCGGCAGAACGGCGAGGAGGTGGGAGACGTACTTCTCGAAACCCTCGTCGTAGTCACGGACCCGACCGACGCCGGCGCCGGTCGGCCGCTCCCACGGGGCACCGGTGCGGTGCTCCTCGTAGACGGACTCGATCCGGTCCTCCAGCTCGTCGGCGAGCTTGTGTCCACCGCGGGCGAAGAACTTGATGCCGTTGTCGGGCATCGCGTTGTGGCTGGCGGAGAGCATCACGCCGAGGTCGGCGCCGAGCGCTCCGGTGAGATAGGCCACAGCGGGGGTGGGCAGCACGCCGACACGCAGGACGTCCACGCCCGCGCTCGCGAGGCCCGCCACGACGGCGGCCTCCAGGAACTCTCCCGACGCACGCGGGTCACGCCCGACCACCGCGGTCGGCCGATGGCCCTCAAAGGTCCCCGCCTCGGCGAGCACATGCGCCGCGGCGACCGACAGACCGAGCGCGAGCTCCGCCGTCAGATCCGCGTTGGCAACACCGCGCACACCGTCCGTGCCGAAGAGTCGTCCCACAGCTGTCCTCCGAAACTGCTCCGAATTTGCGATCCCCTGAGCGCTAGATGCCCGTTTTCACGTCAGAGCTGCCCAGAAAGGCCCAGGGGGAGGAAAAGACGTACGCCCCGGCAGCACGGGCAGTGCCGCCGGGGCGTACGTGCAAAGCAGACCGAGCAGGCGATTAACGCTTGCTGTACTGCGGGGCCTTACGGGCCTTCTTGAGACCGGCCTTCTTGCGCTCGACCGCACGGTCGTCGCGGGAGAGGAAGCCGGCCTTCTTCAGCGCCGGGCGGTTGTTCTCGACATCCGCCTCGTTCAGCGCACGGGCCACACCGAGACGCAGGGCGCCGGCCTGACCGGAGACACCGCCACCCGCGATGCGGGCGATGACGTCGTAGCGGTTGTCGAGCTCGAGCACCTTGAAGGGCTCGTTGACTTCCTGCTGGTGCACCTTGTTCGGGAAGTAGTCCTCGAGCGTACGCCCGTTGATCTTCCACTTGCCGGTGCCCGGAACGATCCGGACGCGGGCGATGGCGTTCTTGCGACGACCCAGGCCGGCGGCCGGCTGCGGGTCACCGAAGCGGGATGCCAGGGACTCCGAGGTGTACTCACCCTCGACGGGGACCTCGGACTCGAAGGTGGTGACCTCGGCGTAGGTCTCCTCGCCCTCGATGGGGTTCTCAACAGTGGTCTCGGCCACGATTCTCCTCAGATTTCTTTCGTTCTTAGGGGGTGTGGCCGGAACTACTGCGCGACCTGGGTGATCTCGAACGGGACCGGCTGCTGAGCAGCGTGCGGGTGGTTCTCGCCCGCGTAGACCTTCAGCTTCGAGATCATCTGACGGCCCAGGGTGTTCTTGGGGATCATGCCCTTGATGGCCTTCTCGACGGCCTTCTCGGGGTTCTTGTCCAGCAGCTCGTCGTAACGGACGGAGCGCAGACCACCCGGGAAGCCGGAGTGGCGGTACGCCAGCTTCTGGGTCTTCTTGTTGCCGGACAGGTGGACCTTGTCAGCATTGATGATGATGACGAAGTCGCCCATGTCCATGTGGGGGGCGTACACGGGCTTGTGCTTGCCTCGGAGGAGGTTCGCAGCCGTAGTCGCCAGACGACCCAGGACAACGTCCTGCGCGTCGATGATGTGCCACTGGCGAGTGACATCGCCGGGCTTGGGGCTGTACGTACGCACTTCGTAGCCTTCGCTTCTTCAGTGGATGGAGTCCAGACACACCTGAAGCGATCATGCAGCTGGGGCCTGCACTGCCGGGACACCGCCCGTATGCGAGCCACTGGTAACTGCTCCAGGGAACCTGCGTAAGGGCCCTTCGCGTGAGAACGACGAAGCCAATACGCATAACAAACCGCAACCCTACCCGCGCCACCCCGGACGGGTCAAAACGCGCCGACCCTACCGCGCCCGCTCGACCCGCCGCTCGTCCCAGACCGGCTCGGGCGTCTCGCGGACGACACCGTCCGAGCCGAAGACCAGGTACCGGTCGAAGGTCTTCGCGAACCACCGGTCGTGCGTGACGGCGAGAACCGTGCCGTCGTACGACTCCAGGCCGTCCTGGAGGGCCTCCGCCGACTCCAGGTCCAGGTTGTCCGTCGGCTCGTCGAGCAGCAGCGCCGTCGTGCCGGAGAGCTCCAGGAGCAGGATCTGGAACCGGGCCTGCTGGCCGCCGGAGAGCTTCTCGAAGGGCTGGTCGCCCTGCCCCTCCAGCTCGTACCGGCGCAGCACCGACATCGCCCCGCCGCGGTCCTTCGCATGCTCCGACCAGAGGATGTCCACGAGGGAGCGGCCCTGGAGCTCCGGGTGGGCGTGGGTCTGCGCGAAGTGGCCGGGAACCACCCGTGCGCCCGTCTTCCACAGGCCCGTGTGCGCCACGGACGGATCCCCGGCGAGCAGCCGCAGGAAGTGTGACTTGCCCGACCCGTTCGAGCCGAGGACGGCGACCCGCTCCCCGTAGAAGATCTCCAGCGAGAACGGCTTCATCAGACCGGTCAGCTCAAGGTTCTCGCAGGTCACCGCCCGCACACCCGTCCGGCCGCCGCGCAGCCGCATCCGGATGTCCTGCTCGCGCGGCGGCTCCGGCGGCGGGCCGGCCTCCTCGAACTTCTTCAACCGGGTCTGCGCCGCCGCGTACCGGGACGCCAGCTCATGACTGATCGCCGCCGCCTGCCGCAGGTTGATCACCAGCTTCTTCAGCTGCGCGTGCTTCTCCTCCCAGCGCCGCTTCAGCTCCTCGAAACGGGCGAACCGCTCCCGCCGCGCGTCGTGGAAGGTCTCGAAGCCACCGCCGTGCACCCAGACGTCCGACCCGGCAGGGCCCGGCTCGACCGCGATGATCTTCTGCGCGGACCGGGCGAGCAGCTCCCGGTCGTGGGAGATGAAGAGCACGGTCTTACGGGTCTCCCGCAGCCGCTCCTCCAGCCACCGCTTGCCGGGGACGTCCAGATAGTTGTCCGGCTCGTCGAGCAGGAGCACCTCGTCGGTGCCGCGCAGCAGCGACTCCAGGACCAGCCGCTTCTGCTCGCCGCCGCTGAGCGTGCGGACCTCACGGAACTGCGCCTTCTCGTACGGCACACCCAGCGCCGCCATCGTGCACATGTCCCAGACGGTCTCGGCCTCGTACCCCTGGACCTCGGCCCAGTCGCTGAGCGCCTGCGCGTACGCCATCTGCGCGGCCTCGTCGTCGACCGTCATGATCAGGTGCTCGGCCGCGTCGACCGCCTTCGCCGCCTCGCGGATACGAGGCTGGGCCACCGAGACCAGCAGGTCACGGACCGTGCGCTCGTCCCGCACCGAGCCGACGAACTGCGGCATCACGCCGAGACCGCCGCTCACGGTGACCGAGCCGGCGTGCGGCTGGAGCTCCCCGGAGATCATCCGGAGCAGCGTCGTCTTCCCGGCGCCGTTGGCCCCGACCAGGGCGACCACCGCGCCCTCCCCCACCCGGAAGGAGGCGTCCGCGAGCAGGACCCTCCCGTCGGGAAGGTAGTACTCCAGATGCGCGGCCTCGACATGTCCCATGAGGGGCATTGTCGCCGCCTGCACCGCTGTCTCCCAACCGGTTTAGGATGCGCGGCATGAGCTTTGGGGGACCGCAGTGGCCACAGGAGCCGCAGCAGCAGGGACAGCAGCAGCCGTTCGGACAGCAGCCCAACCCGTTTCCGGGGGCACAGGACCCGTTTCCTGGGGCGCAGGCGCCGCACACACCGGACTGGGGCGCCCTCGCCGACGCCTCCGCGGGCGCCCGGCGGCGTAAGCGCTGGCTGATGATCGGCGGTGGCGCGCTCGCCACCGTCGCGGTCGGCGCGATCGTCGCCACAGCGGTCGTGAGCGGCAACGACACCCCCACGGCGGGCAAGAACGGCACGGTGACCCCCACCGGCTCGGCCACGGCCGGCGGCACCCCCACGCCCGCCCCGACGTTCTCCTCCGTGGCTCCGCCGCCCCCGCCCAACCCCAAGGACTTCATCTCGAACGAGAAGAAGGACAAGGCCCCGCTGAGCGCCGAGGGCCTCTTCCCGGGCAAGAAGCTGACGATGAGCGGCCGCGCGTACACCAAGGGCGCGACCTCGTCGACGACGAACTGCGCGAGCGTCGCACAGGGCGCTCTCGGCTCGGTCCTGAAGAAGAACGGCTGCGACCGCGTGATTCGCGCCACCTATGTGAAGGACGGGGTCGCGATCACCGTCGGCGTGGCCGTCTTCTCCACAGAGGCGGAGGCGCTGAAGGCGAAGAACCAGGCCAGCGGCGGCATCGCCCCACTGGCCGGCTCGGGTGTGAAGGAGTTCTGCCGCGCGACGGTCTGTCTGCGCCGGGCGAACTCGATCGGCCGGTACGCGTACTTCACCCAGGCCGGGTTCACCAACGGCAAGAAGGTCACCACGGGCGACAAGGCCGTCTTCCAGGCCAGTGACGACCTGGCCACCTTCACCTTCAACCAGATCTACGCCCGGGGCCGCTCCCAGGCGTCAGCAGCAGCCGGCGCTCCCGGGGAGTGACCGCTTGTTCCTGGCCTCCCGGTTCCGGGCGGCCAGGAGCTCGTCGGCCGGGTAGCCGACCTCTTCGAGGGTGAGCCCGTGCGGGCGTACGACGTGCACGGCCGAGTCCCGGACACCCGCGGCGAGGACCTTCGCCGGCCAGTCGACCGGGCGGTGTCCGTCGCCGACGAAGAGCATGGCGCCGACGAGCGAGCGGACCATGTTGTGGCAGAAGGCGTCCGCCTTGACGGTCGCTTCGAGGATGCCGCCGGGCCGCCGCTCCCAGCGCAGCTCCTGGAGCGTACGGATGGTGGTGGCGCCCTCGCGCTTCTTGCAGTAGGCGGCGAAGTCGTGCTCGCCGACGAGCTGCTCGGCGGCGGCGTTCATGGCGTCCATGTCGAGGGCCCAGTCGTGCCACAGGACGTGGCCGCGCAGGAGCGGGTCGACGCCGCCGGGGTTGTCGGTGACGCGGTAGGCGTAACGGCGCCAGATGGCCGAGAATCGCGCGTTGAAGCCGCTGGGGGCCTCCGTCAGGCGCCAGACCCGCACATCGTGCGAGAGCCGCCCCGCGAGCCGCCTGAGCAGCTTGTCCTGGTGCTCGGCCCACAGCTCGACGGGCAGATCGACGTGGGCGACCTGGCCGCGGGCGTGCACACCGGCGTCGGTGCGTCCGGCGACGGTCAGCTCGTACGTCTCCTTGGACCGCGTCACGGTCTTCAGGGCGTCCTCGATGTCGCCCTGGACGGTCCGCCGTCCGTGGGCCTGCTTGGCCCAGCCGGAGAAGTCCTTCCCGTCGTAGGAAAGGTCGAGCCGGATCCGTACGAAGCCGGGCTGAACGTCGTCGCTCACGCGATTCATCCTCTCAACATCACGGGTGCGGGCCCGTACCCCTGGGGGTACGGGCCCGCACACGAGATTCGTCGGAACGCTTACGCGTCCTTCGACTCCTCGGCGTCCTCGACCTTGGTCTCCTCGACCTTGGCCTCGTCAGCCTCCTTGACGGCGCGCTTGGCGGCGGCCTCGGCCTCGGCGACGGTCGCCTTCTTGGCGATCTCGCCCTCGACCAGTTCGATCACGGCCATCGGGGCGTTGTCGCCACGACGGTTGCCGATCTTGGTGATACGGGTGTAGCCACCCGGGCGCTCGGAGTAGCGCGGGGCGATCTCGGTGAAGAGCGTGTGGACGATGCCCTTGTCCGTGATCGTCTGCAGCACCAGGCGACGGTTGTGGATGTCGCCCTTCTTCGCCTTGGTGATCAGGCGCTCGGCGACCGGACGAAGGCGGCGGGCCTTGGCCTCGGTCGTGGTGATGCGGCCGTGCTCGAAGAGGGACTTCGCCAGGTTGGCGAGCAGCAGACGCTCGTGAGCGGCGCTGCCACCGAGGCGGGCACCCTTGGCGGGACGCGGCATGGTGTTTCTCCTTGTGATCTGCACCGGCCGTATGAGGTACCGATGTCAGTGTCCGAGCGGGCGGTCGCCCGTCGGAGATCCGGGAGCCGCCCCGAAGGGGCGGTCCCGGAAGGGGCGCGGGGCGGAGTCGATTTACGGCTCCGCCGTGTGGGCGCGATCAAGCACAACGCACCCGCACCCGAGTACGGACCGTGAGGCCCGAGTTCTTAGTACTGCTCGGTCTCGACGAAGCCGGCGTCCGCGTCGTCGTCGGCGCCGAAGGCGTCCGCCGCGGCGGTCGGGTCGAATCCGGGCGGGCTGTCCTTGAGGGCCAGGCCCATGCCGGCCAGCTTCGCCTTGACCTCGTCGATCGACTTCGCACCGAAGTTGCGGATGTCGAGCAGGTCGGCCTCGGAGCGCGCCACGAGCTCACCCACGGAGTGGATGCCCTCACGCTTGAGGCAGTTGTACGAACGAACGGTGAGCTCGAGCTCCTCGATCGGCAGCGCCAGGTCGGCGGCAAGGGCGGCGTCCGTCGGGGACGGGCCCATGTCGATGCCCTCGGCGTCGATGTTGAGCTCGCGCGCCAGACCGAACAGCTCGACCAGGGTCTTGCCGGCGGACGCCATGGCGTCACGCGGGCGCATGGCCTGCTTGGTCTCGACGTCGACGATCAGCTTGTCGAAGTCGGTGCGCTGCTCGACACGGGTCGCCTCGACCTTGTAGGTGACCTTGAGCACCGGCGAGTAGATGGAGTCGACCGGGATACGGCCGATCTCCTGGCCCACCTGCTTGTTCTGCACGGCGGAGACGTACCCGCGACCGCGCTCGACGGTCAGCTCCATCTCCAGCTTGCCCTTGCCGTTGAGCGTGGCGAGCACCAGGTCGGGGTTGTGCACCTCGACGCCGGCCGGCGGGGCGATGTCGGCAGCGGTGACCTGGCCGGGACCCTGCTTGCGCAGGTACATCACGACCGGCTCGTCGTGCTCCGAGGAGACGACCAGCTGCTTGATGTTCAGGATGAGGTCGGTGACGTCCTCCTTGACGCCCGGCACGGTGGTGAACTCGTGCAGGACACCGTCGATGCGGATGGACGTGACCGCCGCACCCGGGATCGAGGAGAGGAGCGTACGGCGGAGGCTGTTGCCGAGCGTGTAGCCGAAGCCCGGCTCCAGGGGCTCGATGACGAACCGCGAGCGGAATTCGTCGACGACCTCTTCGGTCAGCGAGGGACGCTGAGCGATCAGCATGGTGTGAATCCTTCGGTTGTGGACGCCCACTATTTGACGTCCGACAGAGAGGTACTACCAAGGGTACGGGCGGCACCCCTCCAAAGAGGCGTACCGCCCAACCCTCAAACCAACCGTTGCCGGTCGTGCCTCTGACGCGAGAGCGTCAGACGCGACGACGCTTCGGCGGACGGCAGCCGTTGTGCGGCGTGGGGGTGACGTCCTGGATCGAACCGACCTCGAGGCCCGTGGCCTGGAGGGAGCGGATCGCGGTCTCGCGGCCGGAGCCGGGACCCTTGACGAAGACGTCGACCTTGCGCATGCCGTGCTCCTGCGCGCGGCGGGCGGCCGACTCGGCGGCCATCTGCGCGGCGAAGGGGGTGGACTTGCGCGAGCCCTTGAAGCCGACGTGGCCGGCGGAGGCCCAGGAGATCACGTTGCCCGAGGGGTCGGTGATCGAAACGATGGTGTTGTTGAACGTGCTCTTGATGTGGGCGTGCCCGTGAGCGACGTTCTTCTTTTCCTTGCGGCGCACCTTCTTGGCAGCGCCCTGACGACCCTTGGGGGGCATCTATATCTCCTACGGGAGGTGGTCGGTCCTACAGCGAAGACCGCGTGGTCAAGCGTCCGCTGAGGACTACTTCTTGCCCGGCTTCTTCTTACCGGCGATGGCGCGACGCGGGCCCTTGCGGGTACGGGCGTTCGTGCTGGTCCGCTGACCGTGCACGGGCAGGCCACGACGGTGGCGGATGCCCTGGTAGCACTGGATCTCGATCTTGCGGCGGATGTCGCCCTGGATCTCGCGGCGGAGGTCACCCTCGGTCTGGAGGTTGGCGTCCACGTACTCGCGGATCTTGACCAGGTCCTCTTCGGCCAGGTCACGAACGCGGGTATTCGGGTTCACGCCGGTGGAGTCGAGGATCTCCTTGGACCGGGTGCGCCCGATACCGAAGACGTAGGTGAGTGCGATCTCCACACGCTTTTCGCGCGGGATGTCAACACCGGAAACGCGTGCCATTCAATGGCTCCTGTGTGTTCGGGGGTCTTCCGCAAAGCCGCTCCTCATTCGCCGTATGAGGTACGAATCAGGTCCCCGGCCCCCGCCGGAGGTGCCGCCGACCCTTGCGGGCTGGGCGGGCTCTGCGTATGTACGTATTGCTTGCGTCGCGCGAAGAACTGCGAAATGCAGGTCGGTCGGCGTGCGTCAGCCCTGGCGCTGCTTGTGGCGCAGGTTGTCGCAGATGACCATGACCCGACCGTGACGGCGGATCACCTTGCACTTGTCGCAGATCTTCTTGACGCTCGGCTTGACCTTCATGGGTGTGAGGTTCTCCGGGTCAGTGCCACCACCCGCGCGCGGAGGCGGGGTGCGGGCAAGATCTACTTGTAGCGGTAGACGATCCGGCCACGCGTCAGGTCGTACGGAGAGAGCTCCACGACGACCCGGTCGTCCGGGAGGATTCGGATGTAGTGCATCCGCATCTTGCCGGAGATGTGCGCGAGGACCTTGTGACCGTTCTGGAGCTCCACCTTGAACATGGCGTTCGGGAGGGACTCGATCACGGTGCCCTCGATTTCGATGGCACCTTGCTTCTTGGCCACGCTTCGCCTTTCGAATCGGCTACCTTGATCGACTCTCGATCCCGAATGCGGACACACGGGTACACGAGAGCCGACGCATCAGTCTACGTCAGGCACCTGGAAAAGACGAATCCGGGAAGTTTGCCCACCACGGAAGATCGTTACGCAAGGAGCCACGCCGCAGTCCGGGCCCTACGCCAGGGGATCCGGCGCCGCCACGACACCCAGCTCCGCCAGCTTCGCCTTACCGCCGTCGGGGGCCGTCAGGACCAGCGGGCCCTCCTCCGTCACGGCCACCGAGTGCTCCCAGTGGGAGGACCAGGTGCCGTCCGTCGAGACGACCGTCCAGTCGTCCGCCAGGACCTCCGTGCGGGGCGTGCCGAGCGAGACCATGGGCTCGATCGCCAGGCAGAAGCCGGGGACCAGCTTCGGGCCCTTGCCGCGCTTGCGGGAGACGTAGTTCAGCAGGTGCGGGTCCATGTGCATCTCGGTGCCGATGCCGTGGCCGCCGTAGTCCTCGACGATGCCGTACTTGCCGCCGCCCGGCTTCGGCTGGCGACGGATGTACGTCTCGATCGCCCGGGAGACGTCCACGAGCCGGTTGCCGTTCTTCATCGCGGCGATGCCGGCCCACATCGACTCCTCGGTCACCCGCGAGAGCTCGATCAGCTCCGGGGCGTGGCCCGAGCCCACGAACGCCGTGTACGCGGCGTCGCCGTGCCAGCCGTCCACGATCGCGCCGGCGTCGATGGAGATGATGTCGCCGTCCTTGAGGACGGTCTTCTCGTCCGGGATGCCGTGGACGACGACCTCGTTCACCGAGGTGCAGATGGTCGCGGGGAAGCCGCCGTACCCGAGGAAGTTCGACTTCGCCCCGTGGTCCGCGATCACCTTGCGGGCGACCTCGTCCAGGTCCTTCGTCGTGGCGCCCGGCACGGCCGCCTCGCGGGTCGCCGCGTGGATGGCGGCGACGACCAGCCCCGCCTCGCGCATCTTCGCGATCTGCTCGGGGGTCTTGATCTGCACCATCGTGGCGGGGGCCTTTCCTTGCGTGTACACGGGACAGAACAACGATACGGCCGCGGCGCCCCGAGGGGCACCGCGGCCGTATCGAACGAACCAGGGTTACTTCTTGAGCGCGGCCATCGCCTTCGCGGTGACCTCGTTCACCTTGCCGAGCGCCGAGATCGTTACGACCAGGTTCTGCGCCCGGTAGTAGTCGATGATCGGCTCGGTCTGGGTGTGGTAGACCTCCAGGCGCCTGCGGACGGTCTCCTCGGAGTCGTCGTCGCGCTGGTAGAGCTCGCCGCCGCACACGTCGCACACACCCGCGGTCTTCGGCGGCGTGTAGGTGACGTGGAAGACGTGCGCGCTGTCGTTGCGGCAGATGCGGCGACCCGCGATCCGCTTCACGACCTCGTCCTCGGGGACCTCCAGGTCCAGGACAGCGTCCAGCTGCATGTCCTCGGCCTTGAGGACCGTGTCCAGAGCCTCGGCCTGGGCCACGTTCCGCGGGAACCCGTCCAGCAGGAAGCCGTTGACGGCGTCCGGCTGCTCCATCCGGTCCTTGGCCATTCCGATGGTCACCTCGTCGGGGACAAGGTCGCCGGCGTCCATGTACGCCTTGGCCTTGAGACCCAGCTCCGTGCCCTGCGAGATGTTGGCGCGGAACAGGTCACCCGTGGAGATGTGCGGAATGTCCAGGTTCTTGGCAAGGAACGCGGCCTGCGTGCCCTTGCCCGCACCGGGCGGTCCGACGAGGACGATTCGCATCAGCGGAGGAACCCTTCGTAATTGCGCTGCTGGAGCTGGCTCTCGATCTGCTTCACGGTCTCCAGCCCCACACCCACGATGATGAGGATGCTCGTCCCACCGAACGGGAAGTTGGCATTGGCGCCACCGAAGCCTGCCAACGCCATCGTCGGCACAAGAGCGATCAGACCCAGATACAGCGAGCCCGGCCAAGTGATCCGGTTGAGCACGTAGCTCAGATACTCGGCAGTAGGTCGACCAGCCCGGATACCCGGGATGAAGCCACCATACTTCTTCATGTTGTCGGCAACTTCCTCGGGGTTGAACGAGATCGCCACGTAGAAGAAGGCGAAGAACACGATCAGGAGGAAGTACGTCGCGATGTAGTAGGGGTGGTCACCCTTGACGAAGTGGGCTTCGATCCAGGTCTTCCACCCTGAGGTGGAGTTCGAGAACTGCGCGATCAAGGCCGGGATGTAGAGCAACGACGAGGCGAAGATGACAGGAATCACACCTGCCTGGTTCACCTTGAGCGGGATATAAGTGGACGTTCCGCCGTAGGACCTGCGGCCGATCATCCGCTTCGCGTACTGCACCGGGATACGCCGCTGGGCCTGCTCGACGAAGACGACGAGCGCCACCATCACGAAGCCGACCAGGATGACGGTGCCGAACTCGATCCAGCCCTTGGCGAGCTTGCCGCTCTCCTTGATGGCCCACAGCGCGCCCGGGAAGCCGGCGGCGATCGAGATGAACATCAGGATCGACATGCCGTTGCCGATGCCGCGGTCGGTGATGAGCTCACCGAGCCACATGACGACGGCGGTACCGGCGGTCATCGTGATGACCATCGTGGCGATGGTGAAGACCGACGGGTCCGGAACGACCTGGTTGGCCACCGTGCAGCCGCTGAACAGCGCACCGCTCTTGGCAGTGGCGACGAGACCGGTGCCCTGGAGGATGGCGAGGGCGATCGTCAGATAACGCGTGTACTGCGTGATCTTCGCGGTACCCGACTGCCCCTCCTTCTTCAGGGCTTCCAGACGCGGGATCACGACGGTCAGCAGCTGCAGGATGATGCTCGCCGTGATGTACGGCATGATGCCGAGCGCGAAGATGGTGATCTGCAGCAGCGCTCCGCCACTGAACATGTTCACCAGGCCGAACAGGGTGTTGTTGCCCTGGCTCGCCTGGTCCACACACTGCTGTACGGCCTTGTAACTGACACCGGGTACGGGGATGTGTGCCCCGAGCCGGTACAGCACGATGATGCCGAGCGTGAAGAGCAGCTTCTTGCGCAGGTCGGGCGTCTTGAACGCCCGGGCGAACGCGGTGAGCACGGTGCCTCCTGCGACCCCCGCGCCATGCGCCAGAGGTGACGGTCTTGAGGTTCGACGAATAGGTACCAGTCAAAAACCGTGCGGGCATACCGCACGGAGCATAGACAGTGCACGCCACCTTACCGGCGGACATGCCCCCCTAGGAACGACCAACCGGGGATGCCCCTTATGAGAGGCATCCCCGGTCGGATGTTCAAGCCATCGAGTCGTCTCAGACGAGCTCGGTGACGGTGCCGCCCGCGGCGGCGATCTTCTCCTTGGCGGAGCCGGAGACGGCGTCAACCGTCACCTGCAGCGCCACGGAGATCTCGCCGGCGCCGAGCACCTTGACGAGGCTGTTCTTGCGCACCGCGCCCTTGGCGACCAGGTCGGCCACCGTGACCTCTCCACCCTCGGGGTAGAGAGCGCCGAGCTTCTCCAGGTTCACGACCTGGTACTCGGTGCGGAACGGGTTCTTGAAGCCCTTGAGCTTCGGCAGACGCATGTGGAGGGGCATCTGCCCACCCTCGAAGCGCTGCGGAACCTGGTAACGGGCCTTCGTGCCCTTGGTACCACGACCGGCCGTCTTACCCTTCGACGCCTCACCACGACCAACACGGGTCTTGGCGGTCTTGGCGCCCGGGGCGGGACGGAGGTTGTGGACCTTCAGCGGGTTGTTCTCCGCCATGTCAGTCGACCTCCTCAACCGTCACGAGGTGGCGGACGGTGTGCACCATTCCGCGGAACTCGGGGCGGTCCTCCTTGACGACCACGTCGTTCAGGCGCTTGAGCCCGAGCGAACGCAGGGTGTCGCGGTGGTTCTGCTTAGTGCCGATGTACGACTTCGTCTGCGTGATCTTGAGGCGGGCCATTACGCACCCGCTCCCGCACGAGCACGGAGCAGAGCCGCGGGGGCGACGTCCTCGAGGGGCAGACCACGGCGAGCCGCGATCTCCTCGGGACGCTGCAGGCCCTTCAGGGCCTCCACGGTCGCGTGCACGATGTTGATCGCGTTGTCGGAGCCGAGCGACTTCGACAGGATGTCGTGAACGCCGGCGCACTCGAGCACGGCACGCACCGGGCCACCGGCGATAACGCCGGTACCGGGGGAAGCCGGCTTGAGCAGGACGACGCCCGCGGCCTTCTCGCCCTGAATCGGGTGAGGGATGGTGCCCTGGATGCGGGGAACCTTGAAGAAGTTCTTCTTGGCTTCCTCGACACCCTTGGCGATGGCCGCGGGAACTTCCTTGGCCTTGCCGTAACCGACACCTACGGTGCCGTCACCGTCGCCCACCACGACCAGCGCGGTGAAGCTGAAGCGACGACCACCCTTGACAACCTTGGCGACGCGGTTGATCGCGACAACGCGCTCAACGTACGCGGTCTTCTCGGCGGCAGCGCCACCGTCGCGGCCCTTCCGGTCCCGCCGCTCGCCGCCACCGGCACCGCTTCCGCGGCGCTGGGGTCCAGCCATTGGATTACCTCTCTCTGTTACGTCCGTTAGTCCCGGAACCGGGGCTTAGAACTTCAGCCCGGCTTCGCGGGCGGCGTCAGCCAGAGCGGCAATGCGCCCGGCGTACCTGTTGCCACCACGGTCGAACACGACAGCATCGACACCGGCGGCCTTGGCGCGCTCGGCGACCAGGGCGCCGACCTGCTTGGCCTGCGACGACTTGTCACCCTCGCCACCACGGATCGACGCGTCCAGGTTCGACGCAGACGCAAGGGTGTGACCCTTGAGGTCGTCGATGACCTGAGCGGTGATACCGCGGTTCGAACGCGTCACGACGAGGCGCGGACGCTCCGCCGTACCCGACACGTTCTTGCGGATGCGGATGTGACGGCGGGCCTTGGCCGCACGCTTGTAAGCGTCGCCCTTGGCGATCTTCACACCGTATGCCATGGCTTACTTACCAGCCTTTCCGACCTTGCGGCGGATGACCTCGCCGGCGTACTTGACGCCCTTGGCCTTGTACGGGTCGGGCTTCCGCAGCTTGCGGATGTTCGCCGCGACCTCGCCGACCTTCTGCTTGTCGATGCCCTCGACCGAGAACTTGGTCGGCGACTCGACCTTGAACGAGATGCCCTCGGGCGCCTCGATCAGGATCGGGTGGCTGTAGCCGAGCTGGAACTCCAGGTTGGAGCCCTTCGCGGCCACGCGGTAACCGACACCGCTGATCTCGAGCGCCTTCACGTAACCCTGGGTCACACCGGTGATCATGTTGGCCACCAGCGTGCGGGACAGGCCGTGAAGGGCCTTGTTCTGACGCTCGTCGTTCGGACGGGTGACGTTGAGAACGTCGCCCTCACCCTTAACGATCTCGATCGGCGCAGCGACGGTGTGGCTCAGGGTGCCCTTGGAACCCTTCACCGTGACCGTACGGCCATCGATGGTGACGTCCACGCCGGCGGGAACCTGGATAGGCAGCTTGCCAATACGCGACATTAGCTATTCCTCCGTTCCCGACTACCAGACGTAGGCGAGGACTTCCCCACCTACGCCCTTCTTGCCTGCCTGCTGGCCGGTCAGGAGACCGTGGGACGTGGAGATGATCGCCACGCCCAGGCCACCGAGGACCTTCGGCAGGTTGGTGGACTTCGCGTAAACCCGGAGGCCCGGCTTCGAGATCCGCTTGATGCCCGCGATGGAGCGCTCACGGTTCGGACCGAACTTGAGCTCGAGGACGAGGTTCTTGCCGACCTCGGCGTCCTCGACCTTCCAGCCCGTGATGAAGCCCTCCTGCTGGAGGATTTCCGCGATGTGAGACTTGATCTTGCTGTGCGGCATCGCCACGGTGTCGTGGTACGCCGAGTTCGCGTTACGCAGACGAGTCAGCATGTCCGCGATCGGATCAGTCATGGTCATGAATTGGCCTTCGGCCTCTCTCGCCGGGGTTTCCTGTATGCGCCATCCCTCTCCCCACACAGGGGCGGGACGGGTGCGGCGCGGGGACCTACGGCGTAGTAAGTCGTACGGGCGGCAGACGCCCAACCCTCCTAGCCTAAGCCATGGAGGGGTGGGCCTCTGCCAACCCATTGCTTACCGAGAGACTCCGGTCATCCCAATTAAGGGATTACCAGGAGCTCTTGGTCACGCCCGGCAGCTCGCCACGGTGAGCCATCTCACGAAGGCACACGCGGCACAGGCCGAACTTGCGGTACACGGAGTGGGGACGACCACAACGCTGGCAGCGCGTGTAGCCACGCACGCCGAACTTGGGCTTGCGGGCAGCCTTCGCGATGAGAGCCTTCTTCGCCATCTCGCTTACGCCTCCTTGAACGGGAAGCCGAGGTGACGGAGAAGGGCACGGCCCTCAGCGTCGTTGGTCGCCGTGGTCACCACGGTGATGTCCATACCCCGGACACGGTCGATCTTGTCCTGGTCGATCTCGTGGAACATGACCTGCTCCGTGAGACCGAAGGTGTAGTTGCCACGCCCGTCGAACTGCTTGGGGGACAGACCACGGAAGTCGCGGATGCGCGGAAGCGCGAGCGACAGGGTGCGGTCCAGGAACTCCCACATGCGGTCGCCACGGAGGGTGACGTGCGCACCGATCGGCTGACCCTCACGCAGCTTGAACTGCGCGATGGACTTCCGAGCCTTGGTGACGGCCGGCTTCTGGCCGGTGATCGTGGTGAGGTCGCGGATGGCGCCCTCGATCAGCTTGGAGTCGCGGGCGGCGTCGCCCACACCCATGTTGACCACGACCTTGACGAGGCCGGGGATCTGCATGACGTTCTCGTACGAGAACTCCTCACGCAGCTTGCCCGCGATCTCCTCGCGGTACTTCGTCTTGAGACGCGGAGTGGTGGTGGTAGCCATCAGATGTCCTCACCCGTCCGCTTGGCAACGCGGATCTTGTTGCCCTCGTCGTCGAAGCGGTAACCGACGCGCGTGACGACCTTCTTGCCGTCCTTCTCCACGACGAGCTGAACGTTGCTCACGTGGACAGGGGCCTCGGTCGTGACGATGCCACCGGCCTGCGACGGGCCGGCCTTGGTGTGCTTCTTGACCCGGTTGACACCCTCGACCAGGACGCGGTTCTCACGGGGGAAGGCCGTGATGACCTTGCCCTGCTTGCCCTTGTCCTTACCGGTGATGACCTGGACCAGGTCGCCCTTCTTGATCTTCATGCTTACAGCACCTCCGGCGCGAGCGAGATGATCTTCATGAACTTCTTCTCGCGCAGCTCACGGCCCACCGGGCCGAAGATACGGGTGCCACGAGGGTCGCCGTCGTTCTTGAGAATGACAGCGGCGTTCTCGTCGAAGCGAATGTACGAGCCGTCCTGGCGGCGGCGCTCCTTGACGGTGCGAACGATGACCGCCTTGACGACGTCACCCTTCTTCACGTTGCCACCGGGGATCGCGTCCTTGACGGTGGCGACGATGACGTCACCGATGCCCGCGTAGCGGCGACCGGAACCACCGAGAACACGGATGCAAAGGATCTCCTTGGCACCAGTGTTGTCGGCGACACGCAGTCGCGACTCCTGCTGGATCACGTCTATCTCCTGATTGTCTGCCGGTTCCCGGTGGGGGACCGCCCCTTACGGGGCGAGTCCCCCACCGAGCCTGGCGGAACTGACCTGAGGGAAACCCCTCAGGTGATTACTTGGCCTTCTCGAGGATCTCGATGACGCGCCAGTGCTTCGTCGACGACAGCTTCCGGGTCTCCATCAGGAGGACGCGGTCGCCGACGCCGGCAGCGTTCTGCTCGTCGTGAGCCTTGAGCTTGTTCGTACGGCGGATGACCTTGCCGTACAGCGCGTGCTTGACGCGGTCCTCAACGGCGACGACGACGGTCTTGTCCATCTTGTCGCTGACGACCAGGCCCTCACGGACCTTGCGGGCGTTACGCGCGGTCTTCTCAGTCACATTGCTCTCGCTCATCAGGCGCTCTCCACCGTCTCGATGCCCAGCTCGCGCTCACGCATCAGGGTGTAGATCCGGGCGATGTCCTTACGGACGGACTTGAGCCGACCGTGGTTCTCGAGCTGGCCCGTCGCCGCCTGGAAGCGGAGGTTGAACAGCTCTTCCTTGGCCTCGCGGAGCTTGGCGACAAGCTCCTCGTTGCCCAGCTCGCGCAGCTCGGACGCCTTGGTACCGGCGGTCATCACAGCTCACCTGCTTCGCGCTTAACGATCTTGCACTTCATCGGCAGCTTGTGGGCCGCACGGGTCAGGGCCTCGCGCGCGATCTTCTCGTTCGGGTAGGACAGCTCGAACATCACCCGACCGGGCTTGACGTTCGCGATCCACCACTCCGGCGAACCCTTACCGGAACCCATGCGGGTCTCGGCAGGCTTCTTGGTCAGCGGGCGGTCCGGGTAGATGTTGATCCAGACCTTGCCGCCACGCTTGATGTGGCGGGTCATCGCGATACGAGCCGCCTCGATCTGGCGGTTGGTCACGTACGCCGGAGTGAGGGCCTGAATGCCGTACTCGCCGAACGCAACCTGCGTACCACCCTTGGACATACCGCTGCGCTTCGGGTGGTGCTGCTTGCGGTGCTTGACCCTACGGGGGATCAGCATTTCGGTCAGGCCTCCGTTCCGGTGCTCTCAGCAGCCGGAGCGGCGGCGGGAGCGTCGGCCTTGGGGGCCTCGGCAGCCTGAGCCTGCTGCGGCTTGCGACCGCGACCGCCACGCTCGCCACCGCGACCACCGCGGCCACCGGCCGGACGGTCACCGGCGCCACGGGCCGGGCGGTTACCCGCACGGGCCGCTGCGTTCTCGGCGCGGACCTCGGCGATGTTCTTGACGTCGCCCTTGTAGATCCAGACCTTCACGCCGATGCGGCCGAAGGTCGTCTTGGCCTCGAAGAAGCCGTAGTCGACGTTCGCGCGGAGCGTGTGCAGGGGCACACGGCCCTCGCGGTAGAACTCCGAGCGGGACATCTCGGCGCCGCCGAGGCGACCGCCGCACTGGATCTTGATGCCCTTGGCGCCGGCCTTCATCGTGCCCTGCATGCTCTTACGCATGGCGCGACGGAAGGAGACGCGGGAGGAGAGCTGCTCGGCAACGGCCTGAGCAACCAGCTGAGCGTCCATCTCGGGGTTCTTGACCTCGAGGATGTTCAGCTGGACCTGCTTGCCCGTGAGCTTCTCGAGGTCGCCGCGGATGCGGTCGGCCTCGGCGCCACGGCGGCCGATGACGATGCCGGGACGCGCGGTGTGGATGTCCACCCGCACGCGGTCACGGGTGCGCTCGATCTCAACCTTCGAGATGCCGGCGCGCTCCATGCCGGACGTCATCATCCGACGGATGGCGACGTCTTCCTTGACGTAGTCCTTGTACAGCTTGTCGGCGTACCAGCGGGACTTGAAGTCCGTGGTGATGCCGAGCCGGAACCCATGCGGGTTAACCTTCTGGCCCATTACCGGGTTCCTTCCTTGCTGCTGACGACCACGGTGATGTGGCTGGTCCGCTTACGGATCCGGTAGGCACGGCCCTGAGCACGCGGACGGAACCGCTTCAGGGTCGGGCCCTCATCCACGAACGCCTCGCTGATGAACAGCGAAGAGGCGTCACTGTGGTCGTAGTTGTGCGCGGCGTTGGCAATGGCGCTGTCAAGCACCTTGCCGACCGGCACGCTCGCGGCCTGCGGGGCGAAACGCAGGACCGCCTGAGCCTCCGTGGCATCCATGCCACGGATAAGGTCCACCACGCGGCGGGCCTTCATGGGCGTGACGCGGATGTACCGCGCCTGGGCCCTGGCTTCCATGGTTGTCCTTCCAGTGTCTGTCATGGTCATTCCACCCCGCTACTAGCGGCGCTTCGACTTCCGGTCGTCCTTCACGTGACCCCGGAAGGTGCGCGTCGGCGAGAACTCGCCGAGCTTGTGGCCGACCATCGACTCGGTGACAAACACCGGAATGTGGGTCTTGCCGTTGTGCACCGCGATCGTGTGGCCGAGCATGGCCGGGATGATCATCGAGCGACGGGACCAGGTCTTGATGACGTTCTTGGTACCGGCTTCGTTCTGTACGTCCACCTTCTTTACGAGGTGTCCGTCGACGAAGGGTCCCTTCTTGAGACTGCGCGGCATCTAAACCCGCTCCTAGCGCTTCTTGTTCGTCTTGCGGCGGCGGACGATGTACTTGCTCGAAGCCTTCTTCGGCGAGCGAGTACGACCCTCCTTCTGACCCCACGGGGAGACCGGGTGGCGACCACCGGAGGTCTTGCCCTCACCACCACCGTGCGGGTGGTCCACCGGGTTCATCGCCACACCGCGAACGGTCGGGCGAACGCCCAGCCAGCGCTTACGGCCGGCCTTGCCCCAGTTGATGTTCGACTGCTCGGCGTTGCCGACCTCGCCGATGGTGGCGCGGCAGCGGGCGTCGACGAGACGGATCTCACCGGACGGCATACGAAGGTGGGCCATCGTGCCCTCCTTCGCCAGCAGCTGCACAGAGGCACCAGCGGAGCGCGCGAACTTGGCGCCGCCACCGGGACGGATCTCGATCGCGTGGATCGTGGTACCGACCGGGATGTTGCGGAGCGCCAGGTTGTTGCCGGGCTTGATGTCCGCGCCGGGGCCGTTCTCGACGCGGTCACCCTGCGTCAGACCCTTGGGGGCGATGATGTAGCGCTTCTCGCCGTCCACGTAGTGGAGCAGCGCGATGCGCGCGGTGCGGTTGGGGTCGTACTCGATGTGAGCGACCTTGGCCGGCACGCCGTCCTTGTCGTGACGACGGAAGTCGATCACGCGGTAGGCGCGCTTGTGTCCACCACCCTGGTGGCGAACGGTGATCCGGCCGGTGTTGTTACGGCCGCCCTTGCTGTGCAGCGGGCGAACCAGCGACTTCTCCGGCGTGGACCGCGTGATCTCGACGAAGTCGGCTACGGAGGAGCCACGACGGCCCGGCGTAGTCGGCTTGTACTTGCGGATTCCCATTTCTCAGTCCTCGTCCGATTCCGGACGATCCAGACCGCCGTTAGGCGGTCGGACCGCCGAAGATGTCGATACGGTTGCCCTCGGCAAGGGTCACGATGGCGCGCTTGGTGTCCTTGCGCTTACCGAAACCGGCCTTGGTGCGCTTGCGCTTGCCCTGGCGGTTGATCGTGTTGACCCCGGTGACCTTGACCGAGAAGACCGCCTCGACGGCCTGCTTGATCTGGGTCTTGTTGGCGCCGGGCGCAACGATGAACGTGTACTTGTTCTCGTCGAGCAGCGCGTAGCTCTTCTCGGAAACAACCGGCTTGACGAGGATGTCACGCGGGTCCGTGAAGGTCTTGCTGGTGATCGTGGCCTCGGACATCAGGCCTCGCTCCCTTCGTTGTCAGCGGCCTTGGGGCCAGACACGAAGGACTCGAGGGCGGCCTGGGTGAAGACCACGTCGTCGGATCGCATCACGTCGTACGTGTTCAGCTGGCCCGGCTCCAGGATGTGCACCTGGGGCAGGTTGCGGGCGGACAGCCACGCGGCCTCGTCGGCGCGCTCGACGATCAGGAGCAGGTTCTTGCGCTCCGAGATCTTGCCGAACAGCGTCTTGGCGGCCTTGGTGGAGATGCCACCCTCGACCACGCCGGACACGACGTGGATGCGGGAGTGGGTCGCCCGGTCGGAGAGGGCACCGCGGAGAGCGGCGACCTTCATCTTCTTGGGGGTGCGCTGCGAGTAGTCACGCGGCACGGGACCGTGCACGACGCCACCACCGGCGAACTGCGGGGCGCGGGTCGAACCCTGACGGGCGCGGCCGGTGCCCTTCTGGCGGTACGGCTTCTTGCCACCACCGCGGACCTCGCCACGACGCTTGACCTTGTGCGTGCCCTGACGGGCGGCGGCCAGCTGCGCGACGACGACCTGGTGGATCAGCGGGATGCTGATCTTGGCCTCGAAGATCTCGGCCGGGAGCTCGACGGTCCCGGTCTTGTCGCCGGAGGGCGACAGAATGTCAATGGTGCTCATATCCTCAGGCCCCCTTGGCCGCGGTGCGGACCAGGACGAGGCCGCCGTTCGGACCAGGAACCGCACCCTTGATCAGGAGCAGGCCCTTCTCCGCGTCAACGGCGTGAACGGTCAGGTTCTGGGTGGTCACGCGCTCGTTGCCCATACGGCCGGCCATGCGCATGCCCTTGAAGACACGGCCCGGGGTGGCGCAGCCACCGATCGAACCGGGCTTACGGTGCACGCGGTGGGCACCGTGGGAGGCCTTGCCACCACGGAAGTTGTGGCGCTTCATGACACCGGCGAAGCCCTTGCCCTTGCTCTTACCGGTGACGTCGACCTTCACACCGGCCTCGAAGAGCTCGGCGGTGATCTCCTGGCCGAGCGTGTACTCGGAGGCGTCAGCGGTGCGGAGCTCCACAAGGTGACGGCGCGGGGTGACGTCGGCCTTGGCGAAGTGACCCTTGAGGGGCTTGTTCACCTTGCGCGGGTCGATCTCGCCGAAGGCGATCTGGACCGACTCGTAGCCGTCGATGTCGTTCGTACGCACCTGGGTCACGACATTGGGGCCGGCCTTGACGACGGTCACCGGGACGACCCGGTTGTTCTCGTCCCAGACCTGCGTCATGCCGAGCTTCTCGCCCAGGATGCCCTTGATGTTCTTAGCCATCTCGCGCGTCACCTCAGAGCTTGATCTCGATGTCGACGCCCGCCGGGAGGTCGAGGCGCATGAGCGAGTCAACCGTCTTCGGCGTGGGGTCGAGGATGTCGATGAGGCGCTTGTGCGTGCGCATCTCGAAGTGCTCGCGCGAGTCCTTGTACTTGTGCGGCGACTTGATGACGCAGTACACGTTCTTCTCAGTGGGCAGCGGCACCGGGCCTGCGACCGACGCACCAGTGCGCGTCACCGTCTCGACGATCTTCTTCGCCGAGGAGTCGATGACCTCGTGGTCGTAGGCCTTGAGCCGGATGCGGATCTTCTGTCCCGCCATGGCTACTCAGTAGTCCTTTGTCTTGGTTAACGCTCTGGACTCGGGGGTTCTCTTGACTCTGTCTCCGACCCACGCGGTCGGGCGTGTCGCACTCCCTCTACGCAGAAATCCCTAAGGATCTCCCAACCAAGGGGGTGCGGTCCCAGAACCGCGAGCCGGGGGCAGAACACCCACCGAGCGCCTGGCCGGCACCCCGCTGACACTTCCCGGAAGATTCCCGTACGTCCGCTCCTGAGAAGGAGCGACGAGTACTGTGGGACTCGCTTCCGGTCCCCCCGACGGGAGGCGCGCAGCATCGGCACTCAACCGAGCAACCCCGACAGTCTGCCATACGGGGCGCCGCGGTGGCCAATCGGGCCGAAGAGAGTACCCGCGGCGTCACGGAGATCAAACCCGGGGTGCGACACGCCCCTCACCCGCCGCCGGACGACGCCGGCGCGGACCTCCTCGGCCGCTCCACCGGCGTACACGCGGCGTACACACCGCCTTCGCATACGCCCGCCCGGCATGCGTGGCATGTACGGATTGGCTCCCGCGCGACTGGGAACCGCCCCTGCCGCTGTGCCAAGGTGACGCGGTGATCGATCACGGGGAGAGCTCGGACACGCCGCTGCGGCGGTCCCGGCTCGCAGACTACGCAGACATGCCCGTCGAGCCTCAGGGCGAACCGACACGGGCGACCGACTCCACACCGGACCCGGCGCACGGGGGGTGGTCGCCCTCATCGTGGTCTCCCCCGGAGCCGTCTCCGCCACCGTGGTCTCCCCCACAGCCGTCTCCGCCCGGCCCGCGCGCCGCCGCCCCGTCGCCCTCGTTCCCCGGTGCGGATCGCCCGGACGAGCCGGGTGCGACGCAGGACGCCGGCGCGGAGGCCCGGCGCGAGTTCGAAGCGGTGCTGGAGCTCTTCCGGACGACGGCGGTGCTCGTGCCGCGCCGGGACGGGGGCTGGCTGACCGTGGACTTCGGCGGCGTGCGATGGATCCTCGCGTTCTCCGACGAGTCGGCGCTGGCCCGGTACGCCCTCGCCCGGGGCGAAGGCGGCGTCGAGTGGGACTACGAGACGGTGCTCGGGGCCCGGCTGCTGGACGTGGCCGTGCCGAGCGCGGGGGTGCCGTGCGGGGTGGCCCTGGACGCGGCGGACGGCGCGGAGCACGCGGTGCTGTTTCCGCCGGTGGCCGGGGTCGTACCGGACGCGGTGGCGGTGGACAGGAACGTCACAGGAGAGGCCGAGCGGGGGGCTGCGCGATGAGCGGGGGCGAGGGCAACAAGGACCTGGCCACGAGCGGACTGGGCGACATCGCGAACGGCCTGACGCTGGCGCTGAACGAGCTCAAGGAACTCGGCATGGACAGCATGGCGGGCGCCGGCCGCGGCTTCGGCGACATCGCGCTGAGCGGTCTGGTGCTGGGCCACGAAGGACTGACGGGGTCGTTCACGTCGTTCTGCGAACGCTGGGAATGGGGCGTGCGCGCCCTGGTCAACGAGGGCAACTCGTTTGCCGTGGCGACGGGCCTGTCGGCCGGTACGTACCACGAGACCGAGCAGTACCTGGAGGGCACGTTCAAGATCGTGACCAACGCTGCCATCGGTAACCCGTACGCGTCCGAGGACGAGGTCACGAAGCAGGGCTGGGGCGACATCGCCACGTCCGGGGCCTTCGGCGGAGTCGACTACAGCGCGGAATCCTTCGAGAAGGCGAGGGAGAACTCGGCCCAGGGCTGGAAGGACGCCGGGCGCGATGTGATGACCTCCAACACGGTCGGTCTGCCCGGCCTGAACCCGCAGCAGATGCACTCCACCGTCGGCGTCTCCGACGCCCAGTACGAGGAGATGCTCGACGACATGTTCGGGCCGTCGGCGGAGGAACGGGCCGCCGCCGCGCAGCAGCAGCAGCAGCAGCAACAGCAACAGCAACAACAACAGGGCGTGCCGCCTCAGCAGCAGCGTGGCGGTGAGGGCTGATGGGCGGCCTGCTCGGCGACATCGGCGACGGCATCAGCGACCTCGGCAAAGGCATCGAGGACGGCATCAACGAAGGCCTCGGCGCCATCGAGGACGGCATCGACTCCGGCAAGAAGGCGCTGGGCGAGACCGTCGACTGGGCGACCGACAAGGCCGGCGAGCGCCTCGACTCCTACGGCCTGCACAAGGCCGCCGACGTGGTCACGGACTGGGGAGACGGCGTCGCGTCGGACCTCGGCGCGACGCCCGGCGAGAAGCAGCTCGGCCAGACCGAGGAGGCGAACGAGCTCGTCCACGGCAACCCCGCCAAGATCCTCGAGAGCGCGGGGCACCTGAAGGACTTCCGGGCCGCTTTCGAGAAGGTCGGCCAGGGCATGAGGAAGGTCGACTCCTCGCGCTGGAAGGGCATGGGCGGCGACTCCTTCCGCGAGAAGTTCGGCGTCCACCCCACCAAATGGCTGCACGCGGCCGACGCGTGCGAGAACGCCGCCGCCGCGCTCGAGGCGTACGCGGACACCGTGAAGTGGGCGCAGGGCCAGGCGTACGAGGCCATCGACCTGTACCGGAAGGGCAAGCAGGTCTCGGAGGAGGCCAAGACGGCCGCCAAGGCCGCCGCCGCAGAGAAGGAGTCCGGGGCGGCCACCGAGAAGGGTGCCGCGGCCGCCGAGGCCGAGAACGCCGCGAAGGCGCTCATCGAGGAGGCCAAGGCCCGCCTCGCCGATGCCCGCGAGCAGCGGAACGCCGCCGCTCGCGACGCCCAGGCCAGGGTCGACAAGGCCCTCGCCCACGCCCCGGCCGAACCGCCGCCGCTCGAGCGTCTGGGCGACAACATCGCCGACGGCTACCAGGCCTACAACATGGAGCTGACCCACGTGGTGGGCGGCGCCCTCAAGGGAACGGCGGGACTGGTCAACTTCGTCCGGGGCCTCAACCCGGCCGATCCGTACAACCTGACGCACCCGGCCGCGTACACGCAGAACCTCTCGATGACGCTCTCCGGCCTGGTCTCCACGGTCGCCCACCCCGAGCGCGCGGTGTCGGCCGCCGTCGAGAGCTTCAAGAAGGACCCGTCCGAGTTCTTGGGCCGTCTCATCCCCGAACTGTTCGGTACGAAGGGCACGGGCCTCGCCGGCGGCGGCCTTCGGTTCGCCGCCAAGGAGGGGCTGGAGGCGGCGGCGACGAACCCGGTGACGAGGAACGGCCTGAAGTACGGGGACGACGTCGGCGGTACGCCGCCGTCGCCGCCGACGGGGCTGGCCGACGACGCCATGTCGCACACGCCGCCGGCCGGAGTGGCCGACAACGCGGTCTCCCAGCTGCCCCCGGGCTGGACGATCGACTCCCCGACCGCCTGGCCGACGCCGACCGGGCTGGTCGACGACGCGGCGGTCGCCCAGAAGTGGGACGATCTGGCCCAGGCCACGAACCATGTGGACGAGGGTGCCGTCCACGCGGACTCGGTGGATCCCAAGACGGCTCAGGATTTCCTGGACGACCAGTATCCGGAGCTCAACGGGGTCAATGACGGGCCCGGCGGGCATCCCGACAATGGGTTCACGTACGAGCCGCACGTTTCGGCGGACGAGTTCAGGGGTCTCCCCGACGCACAGAAGCACGATGTCGCGTTCGACGAGGTCAGCGACGGCGCCGTACGGTTCCCGGACGACGATGCGGCGATCGCCTACGGCAGGGATCACTGGAACGAGTACGCGGAAAACCTCCCTCCGGAGGCCAAGCAGTCATTCCTTGATTACTCGGACGAGCATGGGGGAGGGCCGAGCCCGAACTACGCCACGTACAAGGAGATGAACGGATACCTCCGGAGCGGGGATGAGGGATTGGGAACCCCGGATGTCCTTCGTAATATCGAAGAGGTCGACAAGGCGCTGGCCGGTCGCCGTCTGCCGGAGGACGTCATGGTGGTTCGAGGGTCGGGAGTCGGTCACCTGGACTTCGACGCCCCCAAGGACCTGATCGGGCAGACGCTCACCGACAAGGGCTACATGTCGACCTCGCTCGGGAACAATCCGGTGGCCGCGTTCAAGGACATGGATGCGGTGATGCATCTTCGAGTTCCCGAGGGAACGCCTGCCATGTGGATCGAGAAGGTCAGCCATTTCGGAATGGGCGAGCGGGAGTTGCTGCTCGGGCGCGGCACGCAATACACCATCACACGGGCCTTCGAGTCCAACGGCCAGCTGCACATCTACGGCGAAGTGCTGCCGGGGAACTAGAAAAGGACTGCGCAAATGAACCCCGAACGGGAAAGCGACCCCCGCTTCGTCGAACGGAAGACCAATCCCCGCTTCGAAGAGGACCTGCAGTTCCTGGTCGAGCCGGGCGGGCCGCAGCGGTACAACCGCGACAGCAGCGGGTCCGTGCAGTACGTCACGGTGGCCAACGCCCAGGGCTCGGTGATCGGCTACGTGTGGGCCAACGACGAGGACGACGCCGCGGGCTGGATCGTCCGCAAGGACGGCGGCTCCGAAGCGTTCAACGAGGGCGACGTGTGGGTGGACCGGCTGTACGACGGCAAGGCACGGGGACTCACGCCGTCCGAGGCGTTGGCCGAGATGATCCGCGACTCGCCCTTCGTCGAATCGAGCCGCGTCGTACCCGACTCCCTTGCCGCGGCGCCGAACCCTGACGTACTCCGGGCACGTGCCGGGCAGCGCCCGAAGGGAGCCGCAAGGCACGCGGCGAGCGGAGTGCTGTTCGGCCTCGCCTTCGGGGATGCCATGGGCTACCCGACGGAGTTCCTGAACATGGAGCAGATCGGCGCCAAGTTCGGTCCGTGGCACAAGATGGAGCTCCCTCTTTCCCCTGGCGGCGTCGTGCGGGTGACCGACGACACGCAGATGATGCTGGCCGTCGGCGAAGCGCTGGCGGAGGTCACGGGAGGTACGGGAGACACCCGGGGGGAGCGAGGCACTCGAGGCGAACGAGGGGCGCGAGGAGCGGCACGAGAAGGAGCGTCCCCGCTCACGCCCGCCGCTGTGGAAGCGGCTCTGAGGAGACGCTTCGTGTCCTGGCTGCACGACCCGGACAACAACCGGGCCCCAGGTCAGACGTGCCTGGACGCATGCGCAGCGCTGGAACGCGACATCCCCTGGCAGGCCGCGAGCATCCTCCGGTCCAAGGGATGCGGCGCGAACATGCGGGTGGCCCCTGTAGCCCTCGTGCCCGGCCTGTCGGCCGAGCAGCGCGCGGGCATCGCGCAGCTGCAAGCAGCCCTGACCCACGGACACCCGACGGCGCTCGCGGCGAGCGACCTGACGGCCCACGCCGTGTGGCTCCTCGCCAACGCCTGCCCCCTGACGAGCCTCGTCGACGAGCTGCGTGCCTATGCGCAGGAATCGCGGCGGGTGTACCACGTCGGCTGGCTGGGCGACCTCGCCCAGAGGGCAGGCGCGCCGGACCCCGAAACGTACATCGCCTTCGGCTGGGACGAATGTCTGCGCGCTCTCGACCGCGTGACCGAGGCGCTGCGCGAGCCGGACGTGGACCGGGATCCCAGCGAGGCGGTCGGAGCCGGCTGGGTCGCCGAGGAAGCGCTCGCGACCGCCCTGTACTGCTTCCTGGTCGTCGACGGCTATGCACGCCCCGCGCTGCAACGCGCCGCGCACTCGTCGGGAGACTCCGACTCGATCGCGGCCCTGGCAGGCGCCTTCGCCGGAGCGCGGCACGGCATCAAGTTCTGGCCGCCGGAGTGGCGCGAGGTGATCGAGTACCGCGACCGCCTCAGTGCTCTGGGCACGGCCTGGGACTGAGAACGCACGTCAACGATGCAGACACAGAACCCGATGCAGCAGGCGACCGCCTGGCTGGACGCGATCTACGGCGGGCTCGTCGAGCTCGCCGTACCGCACCCGATGTACGAGACGGATACGGCCTGGCTGCTGTCCTGCCAGGCCCTCCCGCAGCCCGGCTACCCGCGTTCGCCGATGCTCGCGGCTTCGCTCGTCGTACCCAAGGACGGCAGCTCCCCGTTCCACCCCGCCTCCAGCGCGCCGCTGGCGGACCTGGAACCGGGGCCCGCACGCGAGACCGCCGCTCGCGTCCGGAACCAGGCGCGCCGTATCAACGCGCGCGGATGCGTGGCCGCGCTGCACTCCACGCTCGGCGGACATCGGTCGGTCGCTTTGCCCTGGCGCCCGGCCCATGAGGCCCCCGCCTGGTGGGACCGACTGAACCGCAGGTACTTCCCGGGTTTCACGCCCGTGCCGGTGGCCGACTGGAACGACGTGATCAGGGCCCTTCAGGGTCCGGGTCCGGACACGCGCGGGCTCGTGTGGGTACGCCGCGAGGTCGGCGGCCAGGAAGCGACCGGGAACCTGATCTACGCCCACAACAACAACGGCCAGGTTGTCCTCCTGGACGGCATCACGGCAACCCTGGCCGAGCTGGACACCGCACACGTACGCGAACTGATCCTCCTCCGGTCACTGCCGATCTCCGCCCGATGAAGGACGGACCTTGGCCGCCCGTTCAGCACAGGTTTTGACCCACCCCAGAACTGCGAGGCCCGCGACCGCGCCTTCATCCCGGCTCGGACGTACGCCGCTCCGGCACCACCCAGGACGCCACGCCCAGGAACAGGACCAGCGCACAGGGAACGCCCAGAACCGCAGCCGGGCGCACCCCTTCGTGCAGCAGCCAGGCGCCCAGCACACCGCCCGCGAACATCGCCCCGATCGAGGCGAACCGGCGGCCCTCATGACGGACGCCCGAGCCGATGCGGGGGTCCGCGACGTGCGGCAGCCCGCCGAGGAACGCCGTCAGGGCACGGGTCGACAGCGTCGTGGGCACGTCCGGGACCCGTACCCGCAGGGTCGTGATGTTGCGTACCCCCATGGCGGCGGCGACCAGCGCGGTCACGGCGAAGTGGCGGCCGGTCACGGGTCCGCCCGGCCCGTCGACTCCGGTACGCCACGCGACCAGCACGGCGAGGCCCAGCAACACCCCCTCGCCGAGCAGCGCGGGAACGAACCACCGACGGCCGTGGGTGTCCACGCTCGACTCCAGCCGTGAACCGAGCACCGCGCCGACCACGAAGCCGGCACAGGAGACTCCCGCAGCGGCCGGCGACAGCCCGGCGCCACCCGTGAGCGCGAACGCGAGCAGGAGCAGATTCCCGGTCTGCATCGCGGTGAAGACCGGACCCAGCGCGAGGAAGCTGACGGCCTCGATCATGCCGGTCGTCAGCGTGAGCACGATCATGATCGAGGTGAGCGCGCCCCCTGCCCTGGGCTTCATACCCGGACCCTAGGGCGGGAATGATCACCCCGCCCGGCGGCTCCGCTCCTGTCCCGGACCCTCTCAGGTGCGGGTGACCACCCCGGTGCAGTCCTTCTCCGTCCGGTCCAGATCCTTGCTCCGGTCGTACGGGTCGACCTCCGGCCCGGTACGGGGCGGCTTGGCGGCCAGATCCTCGCTGAACTCGGGATGCAGGAACCCGGTCCCGTCCCTCGTGCAGTCGTCGTTGCCGGCGAACTCGTCCATGCGGAGGACGTAGAGCTTGCCGGGGGTCGTCAGGATCCTGGAGGACGGGTCGTACAGGGCGAAGGTCATCTGGCGGCGGACGACGGTCCGCGCCACCTCGTCGAAGCCGGGACGGGTCTTCACCAGCGGGTAGACGAAGGTGTAGTCCGCGTGGATCAGGACCTCGCCTTGACGCTCCCCTGCGACGAACGTCGTCCGCCCGCGGGTCTTGACCACGTCGCCGACGACCCGCACCTCTGCCGGGTCGAAGCGGCTGAACAGCCACAACGGGTTGTGCTTCTCGTCCGGTCGGGCGAGCGCGCGGTCGACGATCCCGCGGACGTCGTTCTGCCGGGGTTCGAGCAGCTCGATCGCCGCCGTCGGCCGCTGCCCGCGCAGCGTTGCCGGATCCAGGTTCGCGGCGACCAGGAACCTCCTGGCCGTGTCGAGCCCCTGCGCCACCTGCGCCTTCGACAGACCGCCGACCGCCTTCGCCTGCGGCAGCTCGATCCCGGCGGCCCCATCGGCCCAGCGGAGGGCCGGGGAGCCCTTGAAGGGCTCCTTGAGCGTCGGGCGGTCCGGGAGGGCCTCCTCGGGCGGTGCCTCGGTCGGCCGTGCCGTCTCGGCCGCGAGCGGGGTGTCGTCCCCCGGGCCGCCGAGGCCCTCGGGCAACCGGTCGGTGATCAGTTCCGGGCGCAGGGCGAACAGCAGGAGACCGGCGGCCAGAGTGATCCCGACGACGCCCTTGACCTGGCGCCGGGCCTTTCCCCGGCCGTTCGTCTCCCGCCAGGCGGGCCCCGTCCGCCATCCCTCCGGCTCGTGCCGCTCGTGGCGGTCGCGCCGCTCGTGTCGCTCCGGCCGCTCCCGCCGCCGGAGCCGCCGACGGCGTGGCTCCGGGACGGCGCCGGACCCGACCCCGTCCTTCCGCGCCGCCTCGACGAACGCGGCCCAATCCTCGTCGGAGACCGACGGGTCCTTGTCGCTCATGTTCCCCCCTGTGTCGCATGCTGCGGTACCGAGGGTTTCACGGGGCGGGTGGGCAGGTTCGGGCAGGCCGAGTTTGTTGATCTTTCCGTGCTACGGGTGGGCCGCCGAGTCGCGGGGTTGCTCAGCGCTCGGACGCGTACGAGACGAAGCCGGCCCAGGCGCCGGGGGCGAAGCTGAGGCGGGGGCCTTCGGTGACCTTTGAGTCGCGGACGTGGATGGTGCCGGGGGTGGTGGCGACCTCGATGCAGGACTCGCCATCGGTGCCGCTGCTGTACGTGCTCTTGAACCACTCCAGCTCGGGCTTGCGGATCATGTTTCTCCCAGCAATTGCTCGATGAAGGCGAGTGACTCCCTTGGAGTGAGAGCCTGCGCCCGGATGGTGCCATACCGCAGCTCAAGGATCCGCAGCTGTTTCGGGTCGGAGACCGGGCGTCCGGTGAAGGCGCCGTCGGAACGGCCCACGGCCGTTCCGTCCCCGAATTTCAGCACCTCGATCCTGCCGTCCAGTCCGGGGTGGGCCTCGCTGTGCGTCGGCATCACCTGGAGCGAGACGTTGCGCAACCGCCCCACCTCCAGCAGACGTTCGAGCTGCTGTCTCCACACCATTGTGCCCCCGACCGGGCGGCGCAGCGGCGCCTCCTCCAGAACAAAACTGAGTGCGGGTGCGGGTGACCGTTCGAAGACCGACCGCCGGGCCATGCGCGCGGCGAGCATGCGCTCTATGTCGTCCTGCGAGTACGCCGGCTGCCCTGCCTCGAAGAGGGCTCGCGCGTGCTCCGGCGTCTGCAACAGCCCGTGAATGCTGTTGCTCTCGTACAGCCCGAACTCGACCGCCCGCTCCTCCAGCTTCTTCAGATCCCGCACCTTCTTCGGGTACCGGACCTCCGCCACATCGCTCTTCATCGCCGCGATGATCCCGCCCGCCCCCAGCACCTCGTCCACCTTGTCCAGGAACTCCGGACGCGGGATCCGGGCCCCCCGCTCCACCTTCCGGATCAGGTCCTCGCCGTACCCGACCAGCTCCCCGAACTCGGCCGCGCGCAGCCCCTTCGTCTCCCGCCACAGCTTGATCTGGCGACCCACGGCGGCCACCACCGCCGCTCCCGACTCATCCTCCGGATCGACCTCCCAGCCCGGCTCGTCCGTCCCCGCGCCGTCCACCATGTCCACGCCCATGCGCGCCCACCTCCTCAGCCGCCCTTACCCGGAGGGGTCCACCGGACAGCCGGGACAAGACCGGACAGTCTCCGGACAGTCACCGTACGTAAGGGCGTGTTCGCTGGGCAGCGTACGCACACCCCGCCACGCTGAGTGACATGAATCCGGAACAAGCCCAACTTCTGGCGACTGCACGCCAGTTCGGAATCCAGCTCTCCGCTACGCCTCGGGGGGCCCGCCTCGCCCGCCTCCTGGCCGCGGAGCAGCTGCGCACCTGGGAGCTGGAGGCCGCCTCTGAGGCCGCCGCCCACGTCGTCGCCGAGTTGGCGGCGAACGCCGTGACGCACGGCCGCGTCCCCGGAAGGGACTTCCTCCTGTGCCTCCTCGCCACGACCGCCACCCTCCGTATCGAGGTCACGGACACACGCGGTGATCTCCGGCCCACCCTCGGCCGGCCGACGGACACGGAATCGGGGCGCGGTCTCCTGCTCGTCGAGGCACTGTCGGACAGGTGGGGTGTCGCCTCCGGCCCCGTGCCGCGCAAGACGGTCTGGGCGGAGATCGGGCTCACCGCCAGACCGTGACGCGAGCTGCGGACACCTGCGCAGTGACGGGTTTCCGACCGCCTCGGCGTGAACCCTCCTCGCGAGCTTCCGGCTCGGCCGCCCTCTCTCCGAGTGTGGCGGGTTCCACCGGCGCCTCAAGGGCGCTCCTGCGTCGCGTCGGCTTCGCCGATTCCGCTGCGCTCCACCCTTGACCCACCGCCTCCACCCGCCCTTTTCACACTCGGAGGGCGGCCAGGGGGCGTGGCCACGCGGGCAGGCGAGCTTGTCCCTCGGCTGGGATCGGCGCCTGCGGGTGCGTGGGTGGTGGTGCGCGGCAGTTGAATGGGGCGGCCCGGCAGGGCTCAGCGTTGTCGGCCGGTGGGTAGCCGGGATTCATGCCCCGCTGGTCACTCTCCGGTGGGTGGTACGCCGGGGCGGGCCGAGGGCACCCGGCTCGGCGGCGGCAACCGGTAGCCGGTAGCCGGTAGGGGGCAGACCATCGCAAGGCCGCTCTCTCCGGTCCGGGCATGCCCCACCCGCATCACCGGATACCTGCCGCCTCGCCTCCGGGGCCCTGCCGCCTCTTCGTGCGGACTAAGTCCGCCCCACTCGCGGTAACTCCCTGCGAATGGTCGACATTTGCCCGCTGCCATCCAAGCTTGGCTGTTTGTCAGCGAACCTTGGGCGACCGCAGATGATGTGGGCATGGACATACCGAATCAACTGACGCGGGCCGCAGAAGACGGCGATGTGGCTGCGGTGGCGCGGCTGCTGGGTGCGGGAGCCGAGGTGGATGCCCCGAACAGTGTTCGGCGTACTGCGCTGGATCTTGCGGTGAGCGCGGGGCATGCCGAGACCGTCCGGCTGCTCCTTGCCGCGGGGGCGGATCCGTGCCAGCGGACAGGTGAGTACGACGAGTTGACGCCGCTGCTTCAGGCGGCGATGCGCCCTGACACTGACGTGGTCAGGGCCTTGCTCGCTGCCGGGGCACCCATGTGTGCCCAGGGCAAGATGGACTGGGTGCCGCTGGTGGTGGCAGCGACCAGCGGAGACCTGGGCTACCCGCAGATCGTGGTTCTGTTCCTGGACCACGGGGCGGACATCAACGCCGTGATGAAGGGCAGGACAGCTCTTGAGCTGGCGGTTGCCGGCGGAAAGGTGCAGATGGCGCGCTGGCTGCTCGGTCGCGGCGCAGTGCCGACGGCGCATGCCTTGAGCACGGCCCACCATCACGCTCGGCGGTCGCCGGAGGACGCGGAGAGATACGCGCTCGTCATCCATGCCCTGCATGCCGCGAGGCTCAGGGATTGACCACTGGCGGCCCGAAGTCGTCGACAAACGATCCGGATTCGACGCCAAAACACAGCAATTGCGGGCAAACAGGGTGACGTGGTGCGGCTTTGGGCGGGTTACGGTCACCAGGCGGTGATCGAACCCGCCCAGCGGGGTGACGTGCCCCGCCATGCCGGTCGGTGACCGGACGCGCAACCCGTCTCGCCGACGGCGCCCATCCCTCCCGAGCGGGGTGGGGATTCCCCTCCACCCACCGGGGAGTGACCAGCGGGGCATGAATCCCGGCCACCCACCCGCCGCAACACGCTGAGCCGGTGCCGTCACCGCCCCATTCGACTGCCGCGCCATCCCACCCACACAGCCGCAGGCGCCAGGCAGAGCAGCACCACACCCCGCCTGCCCGCGTGGCCACGCCCCCCGGCCGCCCTCCGAGTGTGAAAAGGCGACCGGAGGCGGTGGGTCAAGGGTGGGCGAAGCCCATCGCGCAGCGACGCGACGCAGGAGCGCCCTTGACGCACCGACTCTGGTCGCCACACTCGGAACGAGGGCGGCCGAGCCAGAAGCTCGCAAGGAGCGGTCACACCGAAGGCATCGGAAACCAGAAGCCCACCAGGGCCAGGACCCGACCGCGCAGCGACGCGGGCGTCCGCGTCGCGACGGCCCACGACGCGGGCGTCCGTGACGCGACCACCCACGACGGAAAAGAGTTAAAGAACCCAGGGCAAGTACCCCTCCCAACCCCTCCAGCCTCCCCGCTGCTCACCCGTCACTCACACGGGTGATCTGTGCCAACTGGGCTGGATTTGGGGCTGGTTGCCTGGCATATGCTCACGCCGACAACCCAGACATACGTCGGCCCCCGGCCGGGACTTGCACTCCCGATCGAGGGCCTGACCAACGAGGAAGCAACACCTTCCCGATGGATACCCAGCAGCCTAGCGCGCCCCGCCGCCCCTCCGGGCTCATTCACGTCAACGTCCGGCACACGACCCGCTACACGGTCGTCGGCAACCACCTCGCCCAGCACCGCAAGCTCTCCCTGCTTGCCATCGGGCTCGCCGTCCACCTCCAGTCCCTGCCGGCAGGGGCGTCCGTCGGCATCAAGGCCCTGGCCGCCAAGTTCCCCGAGAGCGAGCTGCGGATCGCGGGCGCCATGCGGGAGCTGGAGCGTCACGGCTACCTGGAACGCTTCAACGAGCGACTGCCCAACGGACGGCTCGCCCCGCGCACGATCTCGTACAACCGCCCAGGGGCTGAACCCGGCCACGCGCCGACGACGCCGGAGCCGCCCCCGGACGACGACCCGCCGCCCCCGGAGCCCCCGGACGCCCCGCCACCGGACACCCCAGCCCCGGCCCCGCCGCCGGACCCGCCGCAGCCCGCAAAGCCCGCGCCCCGCCCTGTAACCCCGGCTCCGCACCCCCCGGCTCCTCAGCCCTCACCCCCGCAGCCCCCACCCTCGCCGCCGCTCCCCCAGCCGCTCCCCCAGGCGCACCGCCCCGCCGCCGACCTGCTCGCCCGCCTCCGCGTCCACGAGCCCCGGCTTCTCCTCGCCGAACGCGACATCCACCGCCTCGCCCCCGGCGTCGCCGCCTGGCTGGAACGCGGCGCTCATCCCGACGCCGTCCTCCGCACCCTCGCCGCGGCCCTCCCCGACAACCTGGTCCACCCGGCCGGTCTCCTCGCCCACCGCCTCACGGCCCTGCTTCCGCCGCCCCTCCCCGCGAGGCCACCCGCCCCCGACCCCCTCCAGAACTGCGATACCTGCGACCGAGCCTTCAGGTCGGCCGAACCCGGCCGGTGTCGCGACTGCCGTCCCCACGAGAAAAAGGCCGCCTAGCATGAAGCTGATGACTCGGGCCCCAGGGCACGGACGAGGACCCAGCGCGATGACGACAGCTTCCCCCCACTACCGGACATGATCACCGAGGTCGCACCACCCAGCACGGTCGACTGAGACGCCGCGCTCGGGGCAGACGCCCGGTGTGCACACGAGTGACGAGATCTACCACCGGGTGCTGTGGGATCCCCGCTTCGATCCGGAGCGCTTCGTGATGGGCATCGCCGAGCGGGAGGCCGAACCGCAGCGACTGCCGCTGCCCGACTTCGTACCCGGCGGGGAGATCCCCTGGCATCGGGTGATCTTCTTCGAGGCCGACGGCGAGCTGGTCTGGGACCGGGCGACGGGCCTGGACCGGCTCGACGAGACCGTGGCGGTGGAGGCCGAGCCGATTCCTCCCGAGGAGGTCCTGGCCGTGCCCGCCACGAACCGGACGGCGGTGGCCTGGATCCCGCCACGGCGGCTGTGGCCCGCGATCCAGCACATCCGCCGCGTGCACGACCGCCAGATCCACCGCTGGCCCCCGCACGTCAACGTCCTCTTCGGTTTCGTACCGGAGTCCGACTTCGAGCGGGCCGTCCCGCTGGTGGCCGCGGCGGCGCGGGGAACGCACCCGTTCCGGGCCCAGCTGGAGGGCGTCCACTGGTTCGGTCACCGCGAGGACGCCACGGTCTGGCTCGACCCCTGCGCGGCCGGCGAGCAGCCGTGGGCCCGCCTGCGAGAGGCCCTGGAGCTCCGGTTCCCCCAGTGCGGCGGGCAGGCCAAGGGCTTCACGCCGCACCTCTCCCTCGGCCGCAGCCACGACCCGCACACCCTCGCCACCACCTCCGAGGCCCTGCTCGGCTCCATGACGGCCCGCGTGGCCGAACTGGTGCTGCTGTCCCGCCGCGAGGACGGCCCGATGCGGGTACGGGCGACGGTGGCGCTCGGGACGGGCGAGGTGCGCCGGGCCTCGCAGGAGGACTCCCCCTAGGTCGCTCAGGTGCGCGAGCTCGTCCCGCACTCCTGCGGCAGCTCGTCGAGGCCCTTGCTGCGGTCGTACGGATCCACCACCGGGCCCGTCGCCCCGGCGTCGGGCAGTGCCATCAGGTCCTCGTCGAACATCGGGTGGAAGAAGCCGTCCACGGGGCGGTCGCAGTCGTCGTTGCCGACGTTCGAACTCCACTCGTTCACCGACAACTTGCCCTTGGTCACGACGTACTCGGCCGGGTCGGGCAGCGAGAAGGTGATCTGGCGGCGTACGACCGTCCGCGTCACCTCGTCGGCGCCCGGGCGCACCTTCACGACGGGATAGACGAAGGTGTAGTCGGTGCGGACGAGCACTTCGTCGGCGTTCTGGCCCTTGCTGGCCTCCACGGTCATCCGCCCCCGGGTCTTGACCACGGTGCCCGCGAGACGTGCCTCGTTCGGGCTGAACCGGCTGAACAGCAGCGTGGGGTCGTTCTGCTCGGTGGCCTTGACCAGGCCCTTCTCCATGTCGGAGCGGACGTCGGGCTGCTTCGGGTCGAGGAGGGCCAGCGCCGCGGCGGGCTTGCCGCCCTTGATGACGGCCGGGTCGAGGTTGGCCGCGACGAGGAAGCTCTTCGTCGTTCTGAGCGCGGCGGCGACCTCGTCCTTCGACATCCAGCCCACCGCCTTGGCCTGCGGCAGCTCGATCCCCGCGGCCCCGTCGGCCCAGCGGAGCGCCGGCGAGCCCTTGAACGGCTCGCGCAGCGTCGGCCGGTCCGGGAACGCCTCCTCGGACGGCGCGGCGGACGGCCGCGCCGTCTCCGCGGCGAGCGGCTGAGTGTCCCCGGTCTCGCGCCACGGCATCAGCTCCGGCCGCACCACGAGGACCGCGAGGCCGACGACGACCACGATCCCGAAAGCCCCGGAGACGGCGCGCGACGCGCCGCTCTGCCCATTGTTGTCCCAGCTCATGTGCCCCACCCCTGAGTCATCGGGGCCATGACAGACTCCGGCCCCGCGCATTGCGCGCAGCGGAGCGTCTCACAGCCCCTGGCATATGCCATACGGCGGCCCGGGCGTTCGGCTCACGAATGCGCGTTCGTGCGCAACCCTCCGTACCACCAAGCCGTCTAGCTAGGCGCGGATCTCGGCCCCGACCTGGCCGTCCGCCGTTTCAGGGGACGTTCAGGGACCGGTACGGACCGGTAGGCGGCACGGGGGAAGCAACAGTGGACGACATATCCAGGCCCGCTACGGGTGGCCTGCCCCGGCGGCGCGGTGTTCTCGCGGCCGCCGTGGCCCTCGGAACGGCAACCGTCGCGGGCTCGCTCGCCGGGTGCTCCGTGCCCGCTCCACGCCGTACCGGGCCCACCGCCGACCCCGCTCCGGGGATGCCGATCGCCAGCACTCGGCGCGCGCAGCTCATGCAGTTCGCCGCACACCCGGACGACGACCTGTACTTCATGAATCCGGACACCCAGCGGATGCTCGACGCCGGCGTCCCGCTCGTCTCCGTCTACGTCACCGCGGGCGAGCACACGGGCCGCAATCGCATCGCCGGAATGCCCGACACTCCCCCGGACAAGGCCGCCTACTCCTCCGCCCGCCACCAGGGTCTGCGCCAGGCCTACGCGACGCTCCTGGGGCTCGACAAGTTCACGCCCTGGCAGCGGGCCGTCACCGCCCTCCGCGGCGGGCGGCGGGCGGAGATCGACACGCTCGTGCACGGCGGCCGCCGGGTCGAGCTGATCTTCCTCAATCTGCCCATGCACACCTCACGGCGCTACATGGCCGTGCCCGCGCTGTGGCACGACCGCGCCCTCGAACTGCGCACGCATCTCTCCGCCGGCTCCCCCGTCGAACGGTCGGACACCTACGACCACGACCAGCTGATCGACGTCCTCGTGGGCCTCCTCGACCGCTACCGGCCCACCGTCGTCCAGACCCTCGACCCGGACCCCGACATCCAGATCGGCGACGAGGCGACCCGCAAGCGCGACAGCGAGCAGCCCGGCTACTCCGACCACGGCGATCACACGGCCGTCGCCTGCTTCTCCTGGGCCGCGCTGATCCGCTGGGTGGCCGAGGCGCAGAAGGGCCCGGGGGCAATACCGGCGTTCGTCGCGACCGCGTTCCGCGGCTACTACAACCGTCACTGGCCCAAGAACCTCCCGTCCCAGGTCCTCGAGGAGAAGGCCGCGCATCTCGTCCCGTACGGCGGCGATCCGTCCTGGCAGTGCGGCAATGCGTCGGGCTGCGGGGACTACGGCGTGGGCGGGGACCGTCCCCTGACCAACTGGAAGGGCTGGGTACGGGCCACCCACCACCGCTGGCCGGGCGCGGGTCCGGCCGTCGTGGCGCGGCCCGGCGAGCGGCTCGACGCCTACGGGGTGCTGGGGCTGCGCGCCGTCCGCTGGCGGGAGACGGAGAAGGGGTCCGGTCTGTGGGGCGAGCCGGAGGACCTCGGCGGCGGGCCGCTCGCGCCCGCGCTGGGCTCGGCCACACTCCCCGACGGCCGGGTGCTGCTCTTCGGGGTGCGGTTCGCCGCGTTCGACGGCCACGGCGGCGCGAACAGGCGGGAGGTCGTCCTGCTGGAGCAGCGCTCCCCCGGCGGCCCGTTCCTCGCGTGGCGGGGGCTCGGCAATCCGGAGCGGGGCGACGACCGGGGACGCCGGATCGGTGTGCCGGTGGCCGTGACCGCCCCCGACGGCCGGGTCCATCTCTTCGTACGCGACGCGGACAAGGGTGTGTCGACGCGCGTACGGGCCACCGACGGGACCTGGTCGTCGTGGCGGCGCCTGCCCGGCACGGAGACCGGCGCGGACGAGGTCCAGGACGGTCTGGACGCGGTGGTCGACACCGCCGGGCACGTCCATCTCCTGGCCGCCGGCCGGCAGTCCGTCCGGCACTGGATCGACGGCGCTCCGGCCGCCCCGCTCCCCGGCACGGGCGACCCGGTCGCGGCCGTCCCGGCCCCTGGCACCGACGCGCTGGAGGTGTACTACCGCAAGCCGGCGGCGAAGGAGCTGCTGTCGGGACGGGGGAACGCGTCCTTCGACGGGTACGGCCCGGTGGTCGCCGCGGCGGACGGCGGCGGGACCGTGCTGCTCGGCCGGGACCTGCGCGGCCGGATCCAGCTGCGGCGGGGCGGCCGGCTCTGGACCCGTACGCAGGGCACGACTCCCGTCCAGGCGGCGGCGCTGCGGCTCGTCCCCGACGGCCCGCTGGCCGTGGGCCTCGGCGCCGACGCCCACCCGTGGCTCTGGCACCCGACCGACCTGGCCGGCGCCTCGGAGTAGGCAGCACGGAACGGAAACGACGAGGGCCCCCGGTCCGCCGCGAACGGCGGGCCGGGGGCCCTCTTATGACGCTCCGTCAGGAGCGGCACAGGTCAAGCGATCGACAATTACTTGTTGATCGAGACGACCTGGCCGGCGCCCACGGTCCGGCCACCCTCACGGATGGCGAACTTCAGGCCCTCCTCCATGGCGACGGGCTGGATCAGCTCGACGGTCATGGCGGTGTTGTCGCCCGGCATGACCATCTCGGTGCCCTCGGGGAGGGTCACGACGCCGGTCACGTCCGTGGTACGGAAGTAGAACTGCGGGCGGTAGTTGTTGAAGAACGGGGTGTGACGGCCACCCTCGTCCTTCGACAGGATGTAGGCCTGGGCCTCGAAGCTGGTGTGCGGCGTGACCGAACCCGGCTTGATGATGACCTGGCCGCGCTCGACATCCTCGCGCTTGATGCCACGGAGGAGCAGACCGACGTTCTCACCGGCCTGGCCCTCGTCGAGCAGCTTGCGGAACATCTCGATGCCGGTGACCGTGGTGGTGACCTTCTCGGTCTTGATACCGACGATGTCGACGGTCTCGTTGACCTTGAGGACACCACGCTCGATACGACCGGTGACGACGGTGCCACGACCGGTGATCGTGAAGACGTCCTCGATCGGCATCAGGAACGGCTTGTCGACGTCACGCTCGGGCTGCGGGATCGCCTCGTCGACGGCGGCCATCAGGTTCAGGACCGACTGGCCCCACTCCTTGTCGCCCTCGAGCGCCTTGAGCGCCGAGACCTTGACGACCGGCAGGTCGTCGCCCGGGAACTCGTACTCGGAGAGGAGCTCACGGACCTCGAGCTCGACGAGCTCCAGGATCTCCTCGTCGTCCACCATGTCGGCCTTGTTCAGGGCGACGACGATGTACGGAACGCCGACCTGGCGGGCCAGGAGCACGTGCTCCTTGGTCTGCGGCATCGGGCCGTCGGTGGCGGCGACCACGAGGATGGCGCCGTCCATCTGCGCGGCACCCGTGATCATGTTCTTGATGTAGTCCGCGTGACCGGGGCAGTCGACGTGGGCGTAGTGACGCGACTCGGTCTGGTACTCGACGTGCGCGATGGAGATGGTGATACCGCGCTGGCGCTCCTCAGGAGCCTTGTCGATCTGGTCGAAGGCCGAGGCCTCGTTCAGGTCCGGGTACGCGTCGTGCAGCACCTTGGTAATGGCGGCCGTGAGGGTCGTCTTACCGTGGTCGATGTGACCGATGGTGCCGATGTTGACGTGCGGCTTAGTCCGCTCGAACTTCGCCTTCGCCACTGGTTCCTCCTGTGGAGTGGTTCTGTACGCCTTGCTTCATCGGCGCCAGGTGATCTTTGCTGGGATGCCACGCACCGGGGCCGATTCCTCGGGTTTCGGGGGTCGAACCCCGGTGAGTGGTGTCAAGCCTAAAGCGTGCACTCGGGTGAGTTACTCGCCCTTGGCCTTCGCGATGATCTCCTCGGCGACGTTCCGCGGAACCTCGGCGTAGGAGTCGAACTGCATCGAGTAGCTTGCGCGACCCGAGGTCTTGCTGCGGAGGTCTCCGACGTAGCCGAACATCTCCGAGAGGGGCACGAGGCCCTTCACGACGCGAGCGCCGCTGCGCTCCTCCATGGCCTGAATCTGACCACGGCGGGAGTTGATGTCACCGATGACCTCGCCCATGTAGTCCTCGGGCGTGGTGACCTCGACGGACATCATCGGCTCGAGGATGACCGGCGAAGCCTTGCGCGCGGCCTCCTTGAAGGCCTGCGAGCCGGCGATCTTGAACGCGAGCTCGGAGGAGTCGACCTCGTGGTAGCCACCGTCGAGAAGAATGACGCGGACGCCCGTCATCTCGTAGCCGGCCAGGATGCCGAACTGCATGGCCTCCTGCGCACCGGCGTCGACCGAAGGGATGTACTCCTTCGGGATGCGGCCACCGGTGACCTTGTTCACGAACTCGTACGACGAGTCGCCACCCTCGATGGGCTCGATCGCGATCTGCACCTTGGCGAACTGACCGGTACCACCGGTCTGCTTCTTGTGGGTGTAGTCCAGTCGCTCGACGGCCTTGCGGATCGTCTCGCGGTACGCGACCTGCGGCTTGCCGACGTTCGCCTCGACCTTGAACTCGCGACGCATACGGTCGACGAGGATGTCGAGGTGAAGCTCGCCCATACCACCGATGATGGTCTGGCCGGTCTCCTCGTCCGAGTGCACCTGGAAGGAGGGGTCCTCCTCCGCGAGACGCTGGATGGCGACACCCAGCTTCTCCTGGTCACCCTTGGACTTGGGCTCGATGGCGACCTGAATGACCGGCGCCGGGAAGTCCATGGACTCCAGGATGACCGGGTTCTTCTCGTCGCACAGCGTCTCACCGGTGGTGGTCTGCTTGAGGCCCATGACGGCGACGATGTCGCCGGCGCCCACCGAGTCGATCTCCTCACGCTTGTTCGCGTGCATGCGGTAGATCTTGCCGATGCGCTCACGCTTGCCCTTGACGGAGTTCAGCACCGCGGTGCCGGCCTCCAGGCGACCGGAGTAGATCCGGACGAAGGTGAGCTTGCCGAGGTGCGGGTCGCTCGCGATCTTGAACGCCAGGGCCGACAGCGGCTCCTCGTCGGACGGCTTGCGCTTGACGACCAGCTCCGCGTCCTTCACGTCGTGGCCCTCGATGGCCTCGACGTCCAGGGGGGAGGGGAGGTAGCGCACGACCGCGTCGAGCAGGGGCTGGACGCCCTTGTTCTTGAACGCGGTGCCACAGAAGACGGGGGTGATCGTCTTCTCGCCGCCACCCTTGCCGGAGGCAATGGTGATACGACGGACGGCGGCGTAGAGCTGCTCCTCGGTGGGCTCGACGCCCTCGAGGAAGAGCTCCATGATCTCTTCGTCGTTCTCGGCGACGGTCTCGACCAGCTTGCCGCGCCACTCTTCAGCGGCCTCGACGTGCGTGGCCGGGATGTCGACGACGTCGTACATCTCGCCCTTGGTCGCTTCCGCGGACCAGACCAGGGCCTTCATGCGGACGAGGTCCACAACACCCTGGAAGTCCATCTCGGCACCGATGGGCAGCTGCATGACGATCGGGACGGCGCCGAGGCGGTCCACGATCATGTCGACGCAGCGGTGGAACTCGGCGCCCGTACGGTCGAGCTTGTTGACGAAGCAGATACGCGGAACGCCGTAGCGGTCCGCCTGACGCCAGACAGTCTCGGACTGGGGCTCGACACCGGCGACGCCGTCGAACACCGTCACAGCACCGTCGAGCACGCGGAGCGAACGCTCCACCTCGACGGTGAAGTCGACGTGGCCCGGGGTGTCGATGATGTTGATGGTGTGATCGACGTCCTCGAGCGGCCAGTGGCAGGTCGTCGCGGCGGACGTGATGGTGATGCCGCGCTCCTGCTCCTGCTCCATCCAGTCCATCGTGGCAGCGCCGTCGTGGACTTCACCGATCTTGTACGAAACGCCGGTGTAGAACAGGATCCGCTCGGTGGTGGTCGTCTTGCCCGCGTCGATGTGAGCCATGATGCCGATGTTGCGCACCTTGGCAAGGTCAAGCGAAGTGGTAGCCATATCGGCTCAGTCTTCTCTCGGTCTCGATGTGGGTTGCGACTACCAGCGGTAGTGCGCGAAGGCCTTGTTGGACTCGGCCATCTTGTGCGTGTCCTCACGCTTCTTGACCGAAGCACCGAGGCCGTTGGAGGCGTCGAGGAGCTCGTTCATGAGGCGCTCGGTCATGGTCTTCTCGCGACGGGCGCGGGAGTAACCCACGAGCCAGCGGAGCGCGAGGGTGGAGGCACGACCGGGCTTGACCTCGATCGGCACCTGGTAGGTGGCGCCACCGACACGGCGGGACTTGACCTCGAGGGACGGCTTCACGTTCTCGAGCGCGCGCTTCAGCGTGATGACCGGGTCGTTGCCGGTCTTCTCGCGGAGGCCTTCCATGGCGCCGTAGACGATGCGCTCGGCGGTGGAGCGCTTGCCGTCCAGCAGGATCTTGTTGATCAGCGAGGTGACAAGAGGAGAGCTGTAGACCGGGTCGATGATGACCGGGCGCTTCGGGGCGGGGCCCTTACGAGGCATTCTTACTTCTCCTTCTTGGCGCCGTAGCGGCTGCGAGCCTGCTTACGGTTCTTGACGCCCTGCGTGTCGAGGGAACCGCGGATGATCTTGTAACGAACACCCGGCAGGTCCTTCACACGGCCACCACGCACGAGCACGATGGAGTGCTCCTGCAGGTTGTGACCCTCACCCGGGATGTAGGCCGTGACCTCGATGCCCGAGGTCAGACGCACACGCGCGACCTTACGGAGGGCCGAGTTCGGCTTCTTCGGGGTGGTCGTGAACACACGCGTGCAGACGCCGCGACGCTGAGGGGAACCCTCGAGTGCGGGCGTCTTGTTCTTCTCGACCTTGTCCTGCCGGCCCTTCCGGACCAGCTGCTGGATCGTAGGCACTACTTCTCCGGTTTCTGTGTGCCGTCGTAAAACTAACCTGGAACACAGCACCGACCCACGCGGTCGGGTGTGTCGAATACTGCGGACCTCCGCCGAGGGCGGAAAAGGCGCAGATTGCGGTGGCCGTTGACGAACTCGCCGTGCGGCTGATGACACGCACACGAGCCCAGGCACACCCCAGGCACAAGGTCTGAGCGTACCTACCGCATGGACTCCGGTCAAAACAAATGCCCACGCGCTCGGGCACCCGGCCGACGTGGGAGAACGCGGACGGGGGGATGCGGGGGCGGAGGGGCCTCCGGCCGGGGGCACTTGGGGCCTCCGCCGGGGGCGGGGTCCGAGAGTCGGCGACCGCTGCCGGGGCGGCGTCGAGCCCCCTCAGGGGCGGGGTCCGGGAGCGCCGGGGCTCATGCAGGGGCGGCGCCGGGGCTCCGCCCGGGGGCCACACGGAAGAGGGCCGGGCGCCCGGGAAACCGGCGGCATCCGCTCGCGGCTGCGTCGAGGCCTCCGCTCAGGGGCGAGGTCCGAAGGGGTCGGCGACCTCCCCGCGGGCGGCGGCCCCCCTCAGGGGCAGGAGCCGCAGGAGCCGGGCGCCCGCAGGGGAGCCGGGCCTCGCCACGGGCAGCGCCGGTCGGCGACCGCGGGCGTTCGACCGAAGAGCCGGGGCCGGCGTCACCCCGGCTCCTGTGCACGCCCCCGGCGGAGATCCGTTCGACGGATCCCCGCTCAGTCCCGCGCGGCGCGCCGCGCATCCGGCGCGTCACCGCCCTCGGTGCCGCCCTGCGTGCCCTCCTCGTCGGGCTCCAGGAACTGGTTCACCACCTTGATGAAGACGCCGAGCCGCTCGTCGGGGACGCCGAGCCAGCGCGCGAAGTCCTCCATGGTCGGCTGCCAGTCGTTCGGCGGAAGCAGATCCGCCGCGAGCGGCAGCTCCTCCGGCGTCACCCGGCCGGACCGGATCAGCATGTCGCGGACGGACACCCCGAGCAGCGGGGCGATCCTGCGCATGGTCTCCAGGTCGGGCATGCTCTGCCGCTGCAGCAGCCGGGTCACGGCGGCGCGATGGACTCCCGCCTCGTCCGCGATCCGGGACTTCCCGCCGCCGCGCGGGCTGTCGATGTCGTAGCCGCGCTCTCTCATCAGGCTTTCGACCCAGCCTGCGAATTCGTCCAGCCCACGAGTGGTCATGTACCGCTCCTCACTCCTCCAGGCGCCACACTCTAGCGTGCTTGCGCGCACGGAATTACGTGCTTTCGAGCGCGCAACCGTGTTGAAACGGTAAAGGCATCTCCACATCTTTGTTGCGCGCTCGCACGCAACATGCAACGCTGACTCGCCGCCGACCGCATCGGCCTCCTGAGCCCCAGGGGCCTCACCGGCCCCGCGGGACGCCCAGTGGCCCCGGAGACTGGAGAACACCTTGCCCTTGCCCGACTCCCCCTCCTGGCAGGCCGCCGCCGCGTGCGCCGGCCTCTCCCCGGCCGTCGTCTTCGCCCGCCGCGCCCAGCAGGCGGCCCCGGCGCTGCGCGCGTGCGAGGTCTGCCCCGTGCGCCGCGAGTGCGAGCGGACGGTCGCTCCGGCGGAGAGCTACTTCGACGGCGTCTGCGCGGGGCGCCTGTGGCGCAACGGCCGCGCGGTCCCGGCGGCGCGGCTCCGTACGGGACCGGCCCCACGGACTCGTACGGCAGGAGCCGACGCGGCCCGCACGCCGGCATCCGGAACCGGGAGCGTCCGTTGAGCGACCGCAGTGCCATCGACCGGATCCTCACCGACATCCCCCTGTGGACGGCCGCGCTCGCCCACCAGTTCCCCGAGCTCGCCGAGGAGCTCGCGCCCGGGCGCCGTTCCCCCGCCGGGACCGCGCCCGCCGCCCCGCACCCCGGCCGCGACGAGCTGATCCGCGAGGAGCGGCGCGAGGCGCTGCTCCTGGAGCAGCGGCACGGTCTCGTGGTCCCCGGGCACGGCTCGGCGCCCATCCGGCTGCATGTGTCCGACGCGATCCGCGACATCACCGATGGTGTCGTGGAGCTGGAAGAGGCGGTACGCGCCCGGCTCGGGCTCCCCCGCCCCGGCCGCGCCCCGGTCGTCGAACGGCTCCGGCGCACGATCGCGCTGCTCGACGACATCGCGGCCCACCCCGACCTGGCCCGGCACGTACGGGACGAGCTGCGGCGGATGGCCCGCCGCTGCGCGCGCACGCTGGGCGACACGGAGCAGGTCGTACGGGTCTCGGGGCGCTGCCCCTGGTGCGACTCGGTCTCGCTGCGGGCGTTCCCCGACCGACGCACCGTGCTCTGTGTGAACCCGGCCTGCACATGCGCCGACGAGGAGTGCGGCTGCCAGGACGACCCGGCGTACCGCCACGTGTGGCCCGAGGCGGAGTGGGGCGAACTGGCGGACGCGGCGGGCTGCCGTACCGAGGAACTCGAAGCCGCGATGGAGGAGAACCCGTGCTGATGTCCCTGACTCCGGCCACCCTGATCCCCGGGCCGCTGGCGGCCGAGGAGGCGGGGGTCGCCCCGGCGACGATCCGCAAGTGGGTCCAGCTGGGCCATCTCCGGGCGGCCGGCAAGGCGGGCCGGGCTCAACTGTTCCGCCTGGAGGACGTCTTCGCCGCGGAACGCGCGACCCGCCGCAAGCCCCGCCCCGCGACGTAGCGACGCCCCGCCCCCGAAGAGCGCCCCCTGTCCACCAGGACAGGGGGCGCTCCCCGTTTCCCGGCGCGCGGGACCGCGGGCCCTGGAGTCCGTTTCCCAGCCCGGTCCCGAATTAGTTGCGTGCGCGCACGCTCTCTGTCACAGTTGGTGCAGCGGCGGAGCTGTGCCCGAACGACGGGCGCGGGCTTCGCCGTTCGCCGTCCGGGTGCGCCACCGCGCCCCGCCCCCTCCCGCCGGAGCGCCCCGGGCGGCACCCGTCCCGGACCCCTCTTCGAGGAGAACCGTCATGACCACTCCCCCGAGTGCTTTCCCGGACGTCGAGAAGCTGGTCGTCGACGTCCTCAAGGCCGACCCCGCCCTGGCGGGCGCCACCATCGCGGTCCAGGCGCCGGCCGGCTTCGACGGCACGCAGAGCACCGTACTTGTGAACCGCCGCGGCGGCGCCTGGATCGGTGACCTGCACGTCGACATGCCGCTGATCGAGTTCGAGGTGTACGGGCCGAGCAAGAACGCGGCCCATGTCCTCGCCAACGGCGCCCGGCGCGCGCTGCTCGCCACCATCGGCAAGCAGATCGGCGCCAACAACGTCGTCCACGACGTCGAGGAGCAGGACGGGCCGCGCTGGCTGCCCGACTACCTCTACCGGGGCGCCAATCGCTACCTGTGCGTCATCCGCCTCTCCCTGAGCGTCTTCTGAGCCCTCGCGCTCCTTACGGACGCCCACCCCACAGACCAGGCCCTGCCACCCCGGCGGGGCCTTTGCCGTACCCGGGCCCGACACCCGGGGCGGTCACCCTCTCACCCAAGGAGAAACCCCACCATGGCAGGAAACAACTCCGCCGAGATCCGCGTCGCAGGTATCGGCAAGCTCTACGTGGCCAACGCCGGCACCGACATCCCGGCCTTCGGTGCCGACTCCGCCACCGACTGGGCGTCCTGGACGGACCTCGGCTTCACCACCGGTGACGGCGTCACGTTCTCGAAGAAGGACAAGCTGGAGGCCATCGACTCGTGGCAGTCGGTCTCCCCGGTGCACTACATCTACTCGGCCCGTGACCTCTCGCTGAAGTTCTCCATGCTCCAGTTCAACGAGGACACGCTGCCGTTCTTCATGGGCGGCGGCAAGGTCGAGGCGGCGGCCGCGCCGGCGACCGACACCTACAAGTACGAGATCGCCGAGCGTCCGTTCGCGGACGTGCGCGCCCTCGGCCTGGAGTTCACCGACGTCAAGGCCGGTGGCACGACCGCGGTCACGTACCGCTTCATCATCCCCCGCGGCCAGGTCACCGCCTCCGACGACATCAAGCTGGCCCGCAAGGCGGCGTCGCAGCTGGGCATCACCTTCACGGCCATGTCGAACGGCAACGGCAAGCCGCTGGCCTCCTTCCTCATGAAGGACAGCCAGTACAGCACCACCGTCTGATCCCTGCTCCACTCCGGGGCGGGACGGCGGACCGCCGTCCCGCCCCGCCCCCTCTCCTCTTCACTCACTCGAACAAGGAGTACGCATCACCATGGCCCGTTTCGACGTCAACGCCGCCCGCGCCCAGCGCCTGGAGGCCACCGGCAGCAGCTGGTCCTTCGAGCTGGACGGCGAGAGCTACACCCTTCCCACCGAACTCGGCCGCGCGACCGCCAAGGCGCTGCGCAAGCTCGACGACAACGACGTGGACGGCCTGCTCGCGCTCCTGATGGGTGAGAAGCAGTTCGCTCGGTTCGAGCAGCACGACATCACGATGCAGGACATCGCGGCCATCCTGGAGGCCTACGGCAAGGAGACCGGGCTCGGCCTGGGGGAAGACTGAGCCTCGTCGAGTTCGTCGACGAACACGCCGAGGCCCTTGAGGCGGACCTGCTCCGCTACTACGGCACCGATCTCCTCGACTGGTACCGCGGCGGGCTCTCCAGCCGTCGCCTCTTCACACTGATCAAGCATCTGCCCGCGGACGGCGCCGTTCAGCGCGAGCTCCACGGGGAGGCCGCGGAGTGGTCGGTCTCCGACCATCTCCTCGCGGCGGCGGTGGACCATCTGGCCGTCGCCAACTGGATGTTCATGTGTGTCAACACCGGCGAGGAGGACGACCAGCCCGATCCCCCGAAGCCCGTTCCACGTCCGGGTGACGCCGACGAGGACGGGGAGGAGCGGGGCGAGGGGTCCACGGAGGAGGGCGCCGCCGAGGCGGTGTCCCCCGGAGCGCTCGCCCGGTTCTTCGGCTGATGCCACACCCCGCGGCCCCCGGAGACCGTTCCCTTCAGGGAGCGGGCTCCGGGGGCGCTTCCTGTGCTCGCTCGGCCGTCAGCTCCTGCTCCAGGGCCCTGGCCCGTTCGGACAGTCGACGCCGCTTGCCCGGACGCGTCTCGGCTTCGACGGGCTCGAGTCCGGCGTGCTCGGGTTCGCGGCGGTCGCCGCCGGAGCCCGACTGCACGAGCGCCCCGGCGAGCGGCGGCACGATCGGGCGCCCGCCCTTGCCCCGGACGACCTTCCGTACCGGCTGGGCGTTCCTGCGGGTGCGGCTCTCCTGGGCGGTCACGAGGACGTCCAGCTCCGACTCCGGTTCGGGTCCCGTCTGGTGCTCGGGTTCGGGTTCGGGACGTTCGGGACGTTGTTCGAACAGTTCGCGCTCCCTGCGGACCCGTTCCTCGGCCTCGACGACGGCCGCGGGCGGTTCGAGGAGCCGGGCGAAGGGCAGTGCGATGACCCGGGCGCCCTCCGGGCCGACGTCCGTACGCCGCTGGGGGCGGCGGATTCCACGCGCGTCACCCTGTCCCTGCGCGTAGGCGTCGGCGACGCGCTTCTCGTACTCCCGGCGAATACGCGGGAGTTCGTCGGCCACGGCCTCGGCCCAGCCGGCGGTGAAGGCGGTCGTCTCCCGGCGGTCGACCTCGACCCTGGGGATCACGACGAGCTCCTCCGGGGCGTACCCGTGGACGTGGACGAGCTCCGAGAGGCGTGCGAAAAGATGGGGCAGATCGGGCTGGGAAGCAAACCAGTCGACGACTCGCTCCCGCCGGTCGGTGCCCGGCTCCGTGTCCATGCGTCAGCACTGCCTTCCAACCCCCAGGGGTCCCCCCGCGCACCCCCGCGCGCCCCTCGCCCCCCGGAGCAGTCGGGTCCAGGGAACGCGTCCTCCAGGTTACCCGGTCGAACACAAGCTCTGTTCCGGAGCCAACCTCTCCCGGGAATACGCCAGGAGACACGCCGTCAGGTGTTTCCGGCTCGACAAACCCCGAACAGATGTTCCACACTGCTATTCGCACAGCAGTTCGAACATGAACACGTGGTGCCCCCGCTCCTCACTCCGCGGCGCCGCCACACACGCAAGGGCACGTAACGGGAAGGCAGGCGTCCATGACCCAGCAGGCCGAGGCATCGCGACCGCACACCCCTCTTCAGGACCGCCTCCGCCAGCTCCTCGACGGACCCGTCGCCCTCGACAAGAGAGCGTTGCTCGGCACGCTGTACGCCGAGGTCACCCGCCGCGAGACCCTCGCGTACACGGCGGGCTGGAACGATGCCCTCGCGACGACGCGGCGCGACTCCCGCCGGGACGACGACGCCTAGCCGCCCGACCGCCCTCCACGCACGAGCCCCTGCCGAAGTTCCTTGCCGGCAGGGGCTTTTCGGCATGGCCGTCACCGGCCGGAAGCGGAGCAACCATGGGAGAACCATCGAACGCGGAGATCTCCAAACAGATCTCCGACCTCAGAAGCGCGCTTCTCGAGAACAGGGTGGACGAGAAGACCGGCAAGACCCAGCTCTCCGAGCTCAAGGAGTACCTCGTCCAGACCTCTCCGAAGATCGTCACGGAGGACTGGGTCAAGACGACGTTCGCCCCGTACTTCAAGAAGATCGACGAGATGCACCAGGAGCTCACCAAGGCGAAGAAGACGGAGTGGATGGAGGCGATGGGGCTCGGCAGCTTCGCCGCCGCCGTCGAGAAGTGGCACGAGAACAACGCGTGGTGGCCCGTCTACCTCTTCTCGGGCTTCATGAGCCTCGCCGTCCCCGCGTTCCTCATCGCCCTGGCGTTGAACTTCAAGAACCTCCAACGGGGCCTCCAGACCCGGCTCTTCGACCGTCTCGCCGGCCGGTTCCCGACGCTCCGGAACCAGGTCATCGCCGGGGGGCCAGGAGGCATCCTCCCCCGCCTCCAGGACCGCGACGTCGTGCGACAGCGCGAGGAGGCCGCCGGCGGCGGTATGGCCGCCATCCCGCGGAACGCCGACTTCGAGCCCCTGCGGCGGCAGCTCGAGGCGCTGAATCCGGAGCTGCTGAAGTTCAACAACCGGGCTCCCTCGTTCATCAGGGAGTTCCGCAAGCTGCCGAAGGAGAACGCGGCCACCAAGGCCGCGGCGGGCGTCAAGAAGATCGCCGACGCCATCAGGGACGTCGACCACGGGCAGATGCAGCCGGTCGCCACGGGCGTCAACAAGATCAACAACGCCATGCGGAACGCGGACCCCAAGAAGATCGAAAAGGTCGCCAAGGCCACCGCGAAGCTCAAGCTCGCCACGACCGGCTTCAACCCGGACAGGATCCCCAAGGCGGGTCCGCTGCAGGACGCGGCCACTGCGGCAGGGAACTTGGCTCGGCAGATCGGCCCCCTGGACCGCGCGCTGGCCGGCCTCCGGACGACGGTCGGCCAGCTCAACACAGGGCTCTCCTGACCCCCACCCCACCACGAAAGGAGGTAACCCATGTCTCTCGTCAGATCCCTGAAGAACGCGTCCACGTCCCTGAGCGCCCTCAAGACGCAGGCATCCGGCGCCGCGACCTCGGTCAAGAAGGTCGGTGACGCCGGCAACTCGGCGAACGGGCAGCTCAAGAACCTCAAGACCGGTGCCCAGGGCGCCGGCACCCAGCTGAAGAACCTCAAGACCGCCTCGGACCAGGCCGAGCGCGCCATGAAGAAGGCCGGTCAGACCGGTCAGTCCGCCGGCACGAAGCTCGGAAAGTTCGAGTCCGGCGCCAACAAGGCCGCCAAGGGCCAGGACAAGCTCAACAAGTCCATGAAGGGCAACTTCCTGGCCCGGCTGATCGAGCTGTTCATGCCGCTCATCGAGAAGATCGTCGAGATGGCGATGCGCTCGAAGACCATGCAGGCGATCATGAAGAAGGCCTTCGGCGCCATCAAGACCGTGATCAGCTCGGTCATGAAGGCCATCGGCCCGATCATGAAGAAGGCCGGCGATCTGATCAAGACGGTCTGGAACGGCATCAAGAAGGCCATCTCCACCGTCGTCAAGGCCGTCGCGACCGTCATCAAGACCTACGTGAAGATCTGGAAGACGGTCATCACCACGGTCATGAACGCGATCAAGACGGTCATCCGGACCGTCTGGAACGGCATCAAGGCCGTGATCACCCCGGTGGTCAACTGGATCAAGACGACGATCCCGAACGCCTTCAAGGCCGTGAAGGACAAGATGTCGTCCATCTGGAACGGCCTCAAGGACATCGCGTCCCGCGCGTTCAACGGCATCAAGAGCGGGGTGTCCGGCCCGATCAACGCCGTCATCGGCCTGATCAACCGGATGATCGGCAGCCTGAACCGGGTCAAGGTCAGCGTCCCCGGCTGGGTGCCGGTCGTCGGCGGCAAGACCTTCGGCGTCAACATCCCGACCATCCCCATGCTCGCCACCGGTGGTGTCGTCATGCCCCGCTCCGGCGGTGTCCCGGCGATCCTCGCCGAGGCCGGCGAGGCCGAGGCCGTCCTCCCGCTGTCCAAGCTGGACCGGCTGCTCGCCCTCACCGCACGGCGGGCCCGTACGTCGGCGCAGACCCAGGCGGGCGGCGGCGTCGGCGCCGGGCTGCACATCGAGCACTACCACGCATCCCGGGGCAGTGACCCGCAGTCGACGGCGGATGCGCTGATGTACCTGGCGAAGGCGCGCGGATGAGTGCCGCCGTACTCGCCATGCCGCGGTTCGGCAGCGTCACTCCAATGGTGGCCTCCCTGCGGCAGAGCGCAGGCCAGGCGGGCAACGCCCTGAAGCGGATCACCCAGGAGGCCAAGCGGGCGGCCGGCGGCATGGACAGGTTCGCCGGCTCCGTCCGTACCGCCGGGACCACCGTACGGACCCTCGGCACCAACGCCTCCGGTGCGTCGACGTCGCTGCGACGGATGCGGCAGGCCAACTCGGCCACCGGCGTGCGGCGCTTCGGCACCGCCGCCGGCAAGGCGAGGACGGCAGCCGGGAAACTCGGCACCGGGGTGGGCGCGCTGCTCGCGATCATCGGCCCGCTGCTGCCCGTCACCGATGTGATCAGCAAGCTGATGGAGACCTACGGAACGGTCATGACCGTCGCCTCGGTCGCCATGATCGCCATCAACGTCGCCATGCGGGCCAACCCGATCGGCTTCCTCGTCGGCATCATCGTGCCCATCGCCGCGTACCTCATCGAGCTCGCGGTGAACTCCCGGACCGGCCAGAAGATCATCCGGCAGGTCTTCCAGCAGGCCCTCAAGGGCTTCCAGTCGGTCTGGAAGTTCCTGCAGCCGATCATGAAGGTGCTCGGCGAGGCCGTCGGAACCTACTTCAAGGCCTATCTGACCCTGTTCACCACGGCCCTCAAGGCCATCGGCTCCGGCATCAGCGGCATCTCCAAAGTCAGCTCCTCCGTCTCCTCCGCCTCCCACGCACTACGGGGAATCGCCTCCCGCACGATGGGCGGCATCAAGGGCGCCGTGAAGCCGATCCTGTCCTTCGTCACGGACAAGATCCCCGGCTTCTTCCGCACCGCCAAGGACGCGGTCAGCAAGGCCCTGCGCGGCATCGGCGACCTCATCAAGGGCGCCCTGAGCACCGTCGTCGGCGTCGTCAAGGGGCCGATCAACGGCCTCATCGCCTTCGCCAACTGGATCATCGACGGTCTGAACAAGCTCAGCTTCGAGATCCCCCTCACCGGCAAGAAGTTCGGCGTCGAACTCGACAAGATCCCGATGCTCGCCGAGGGCGGCATCGTCCTCCCCGGAACGGCGGACGACCACCGCATCGACTCGCTCTCCCAGCTGGAGAACCGTCGCGTCCCCGCCATCACCGAGGCCCCCCGACCGCCGCACCGCGTACGGGAGTTCCACGAGCAGCCCGGCGCCGGACCCCGGTCGACAGCCGAGGACCTGCTCTTCCTCGCGACCGCCCACTCCAGACACCCATCCGAAGTGAGGTGACGGCCCCATGGCCGAGACCACAACCGCATACGCCGGAAACACCTACACCGCCGACGTCGCGCCCGGCTCACTGATCACCCAGGACGGGCAGATCCAGTGGGCCGGGCTTCTCATCGGCCCCGGCACCCCGTTCGCCGTCGACCGCTCCGGTCTCACCGGCTGGGAGGACCTGCCCGAGTACGACTCCTCCGACGCCGAACGCCCCACTTCGCACGGCGCCTGGCCCGGTTCCCGGTACGCCAAGCCGCGCAAGGTCGGCGGCACGATCGTGCTGATGCCGGAGTGGAACCAGGCGCCCGACGCCATCCGCGCGCTGCGACAGGCGCTCGCCCTGCTCGACGAGGAGCGCTGGCTGACCGTGCAGCTCCACGGGGAGCTGCTCGCCGTCCGCGCGCGGATCGCCCAGCGCGTGGTCCCCGCCGACCAGGGCTTCGCCACCCAGGGCAGCTCCAAGATGTCCATCCAGTGGCTCGCGGCCGATCCGCGCCGCTACGTCGTCAACGAGCAGCTCACCACCACCACGGCCCCGCAGCCCGAGTCCGGGCTGACCTGGCCGCTGACCTGGCCGCTCAGCTGGGGCCAGGCGACGAGCACCGGCGATGCCGTCGCCGAGAACACCGGCTCCGCGGCGACCCATCCGGTGATCGTCTTCCGCGGCCCGTGCTCCATGCCGACCGTCACGGAGCGGGTCAGCCGGCGCCGGCTGCGGTACGCGATCGACCTGGCGGCCGGCGACGAGCTCACCGTCGACACGGCCGCAGGCACGGTCACGCTCAACAACACCGCCTCCCGCCGGCACACGGCGATGGCGGACTCCAGCCCCGAGGAGCTCTTCCTCCTGGAGCCGGGCCGCACCGAGCTGTCCTTCCGGCCGGACGAGGCGAGCGCGGACGCACTGATGACGGTGCGCTGGCGCAGCGCCGAATGGTGACCCCTCGGTGATCCGCACCACCTGACCCGCACCGCACCGGCCCGAACGATGCCCACGAACCCCTTCCGAAGAGGTGACCCATGACCGTACGTGCCGCATGGCTGCAGCCCACCGGCCAGACCCGCGAGGACACCCGCCTCACCCTCGCCGCCCTGCTCACCCCCAGTGGCCAGTCCCCCGAGGAGACCCCGCTGCGCTCGCGGCCGGGCATCGTGCCCGGCGGCTTCGTCCTGACCGGGACCTCGCCCATGCAGTGCTCGATCGGCACCGGCCGCGCGATCGTGCAGGGCAAGGACACCGACCAAGGCGCGTATCTGGTCGCCGTCACGACACCGGAGACGCTCACCATCGCCGACGGCGACCCGCAGCACGGCCGGATCGACCTGATCGAACTGGCCGTCGTCGACAACGACTACGACAACACCGGCGTCACCGAGGCCGTCGTACGCCTGGTCAAGGGCACCCCCTCGGCCACCCCGGCCAGCCCGGCGAGCGGTCCGGGCAGCACGATCCCGCTGTACACGGTCTCGGTGCCGGCCGGCACGTCGGCCGGCACCGGAGGCATCCTCTGGACCACCTCCGCGGTCACGCCCCTGCACTGGCCCGCCGTGGCCCTCGGCGGCATCATGCCCACGAGCGGATTCAAGGGCGCGTACGTCGGCCAGTACCGCGACGCCGCCGGCCTGCTCCAGCGCTGGGACGGCACGACCTGGATCTCGTACCCCAAGGCGATCGGCGGCATCGCCCCCAACGGGGCGCTGGCGACCGGGAGTTACACCGGCCAGTACCGGGACAACACCGGAGTGCTGCAGCGCTGGGACGGCACCGCCTGGCAGTACGCCGAAGGCAGGACGAAGATCCTTTTCTCCGTCTCGCAGACAGCGCAAGCGACCGTCCCTCCCAACACGTGGTACACGCTCGCCTTCCAGTCCGTCGACGTCGACGACGCGGCGGGCTGGAGCGGCCTCTCCACCTACGTCGTGCAACGGTCCGGCTGGTACCGGGTCTCCGCTCATGTCGTCTGGTCCGGCGACTCCGCGGCCGGTATGCGTGGCGCCCGGATCCTGGTCAACAGCGTCGGCGTACCGCGCTGCACCTGGCTGACCCCGGCCGCCAACGGCGCCGTGGTGGTCGGCGGCCAGGGCCTGATCAAGCTCACCGCCGGTAACACCGTCAACGTCGCGGCCTACCAGACCCACGACGTGGCGGTGAAGACCCTCGGCGGCTCCGGCTACGCCGGGAACCTCTCCCTCGAGTGGATCAAGTCCTGACCCTCCGTCCGCCCTCACCCCCAACTTCGATCGGAGAAACCCCGTGAACCTGCGCAGCAGCTGGGTCGCCGAGACCGGCCAGACCCGTGAGGACACCCGCCTCAACCAGATCGGCGCGACCACCCCGCTCAACCCCGTCCAGGTCCGCTCCGGCATCCTGCCGGGCTCCTACGACGGCCAGTACCGGCTGTCCGGCTTCTGGATGTTCGGCTCCGCCGCCATGTCGGCGACCGTCTCCGAGGGCCGGGCGCTCGTCCAGGGCGAGATATCCCAGGGCGTGTACCCGGTGGCGCTGCCCGCCGCCGAGACGATCACGTTCGCCGCGGGCGACGCCCAGTACGGCCGGGTCGACCTGGTCGTCGCCAAGGTCTACGACAACCTGTACGACTCCTCGGGCCGCAACGAGGCGAAGATCGAGATCGTCCAGGGCGTCCCCGGCCCGACCCCGAAGGCCCCGGCCGTCCCGCCGCGGAGCCTGGCGCTGTACGAGGTGACGGTCGTCGCCGGAGCCAGCGCGGGCAACGGCGGCATCAACTGGAACACCTCCCTGAAGGACCTACGCACCCCGGTCGTCGCCCTCGGCGGCATCCTCCCGGTCGAGGGCCCGGTCCTCCCGGGCGCCTATCCGGGCCAGTTCCAGGACTCCGGCGGCGCCCTCCAGCGCTGGGACGGCGGCGCCTGGGTGCCGTACCCGTCGGCGCTCGGCGGGATCATCCCGAACAGCGCGGGCACGCTCACGGCCAGCTACACGGGCCAGTACCGGGACTCCGCAGGCGGCCAGCTCCAGCGGTGGACCGGCAGCGCGTGGGCGCCGGCGGTCCCGGGGCCGTACTTCAACGACTCTCTGGACGCGGGATACACCACATCGACGACGTACGTGACGACGCTGGTCGAGCGGGCGACCAACCCGCTGACGCTCACCTTCACGGCGCCGCCGTCCAAGGCCGTCCTGCTGACCTTCGGTTCACGGGTGGAGCTGAGCCTGGCGACCGGCACGACGGGCATCGCCAGCACGGGGTACATGTGCATACGCGTCACCCAGGGCGCCACGCTCGTCCGGGAGGTGGAGGACGAGCTGGCCGTGAAGGGCTCCAAGTCCGCGGACCCCACGGACGGCTACTCCGTCGCGACCACCCAGCGCCTCTCCGGCCTCACTGCAGGCGCGACCTACACCCTCACCGCGCACTACCGGTCGTCCAACACCAACGTGAAGGCCTGGTTCGACAACTGCTTCATCCGCGTCGACCCGCAGGCGTAACCAGCGACCTCAGGAGACTTCCCATGGTTCTTCGCAGCGGCTGGCTCGCCCCCACCGGGCAGACCCGCCTCGACACCCGCCACACCGCCCTCGGCGCGACCACCCCGACGGGCGCTTTCCAGTCCCGCTCCGGCATCCTGCCCGGCAGCGACGGCAAGTACCGCGTCGGCGGCCTGTCGATGAGCTCCAGCGGCCCCATGACCGCCACCGTCTTCTACGGTCGTGCGGTCATCCAGGGCCCGGCCTCCCAAGGCGCGTACCCCGTCGCCCTCGCCTCGGACACCGTCATCACCTTCGCCGACGGCGACCCGCTCAACCCGCGTATCGACCTCGTGGTCCTGCGCGTGTACGACGACCAGTTCGACGGCTCCACGAAGAGCGAAGCGGCCCTGGAGATCATCAAGGGCGCCCCTGCCGCCACCCCGGTGGCTCCTGCCGCACCCGCCCTCTCGCTCCCCCTGTTCCACGTCAAGGTTCCCGCCGGGACCTCGGCCGGTACGGGCGGCATCCCCTGGTCCACCGCCGGGACCCTCACCGACCTGCGGGTCACGCTCGTCGGCGTCGGCGGCATCCTGCCCGTCTACAACAACGCGGCGGTGCCCGGCTCCTACCCGGGCCAGTACCAGGACAACGACAACTCCCACTTCCTCCAGCGCTGGGACGGCACCGCCTGGGTCGCGTACCCGAAGGAGATCGGCGGCATCGCGCCCAGCGGCACGGTCACCACTGGCAGTTACAACGGCCAGTACCGGGACTACGCCGGCGGCACGCTCCAGCGCTGGAACGGCACCGCCTGGGTGAACTACCAGCCGCCGGTCGAGGTGGAGACGACCAACACCGGGGCCACCGCTGCCACCGGCTGGACCCTGGTCGGCTTCGCGGGGCGCAAGACCCGCGGCGTGTGCACCGTGTCGATGACGGTGACCCGCAGCGGGGCCGACCTGACCGCCACCACCGCCGGCAACCTCAGCCCCGACGAGCTGCTGTGCACCCTGCCGGCCGGCTGGCGCCCCTCGTTCGACTACGAGGCCATGGGCACCGACTTCTACGGCTCCGGCGCCGTCACCTTCTCCACCGGCGGCCAGGTCCATCTGCGTACCTGGTCCGGCAGCAGCGGCGTCCTGACCGCCGGCCGGAACCTGCGTGCCACCGCCACCTTCGTCCAGTGAGGGCCCGATGACACTCAACACGCCCTACCGGGCGATCTTCTGCGATCTGCTCTCCGACCAGACCATCGACATCCTGCCGCTGCGGGACGTCCAGTTCGACGACTACATCGGCAAGGCCGGCTCGCTGTCCGGCACCATTCCCATCCCCGACAAGGCCATCGCCGAGCGCGTCCGCCAGGTCGAGGAGGGCCGCACCGCGATCTACCTGGAGCGCGGCGGGGACCTGTGGTGGGGAGGTGTCATCTGGACGAGCACCCTGCAGAGCAGCACGCGCGGGGTGCTGACCCTGGGCATCCAGGCCGCCACCTTCGACTCGTACGCGGCCCGCCGCCGCATCCGCAACGAGATCAACTTCACCACGCCGACCGACCAACTCGTGATCGCCCGGAAGCTCTGGGAGGACCTTCAGAAGACGGACGACGGCAACATCCGGGTCCGGCCCGGGAACGACACCTCCCAGGTCGAGGTCAAGCGGACCGCCGCCTGGCGGGACGGCGACGAGACCCTCTACTCGGAGGCGCTCGAACAACTCGCCGCCCTGGAGAACGGCTTCGAGCACCAGATCATGGTCTTCCGCGACCCGGTCACCGGCGAGCGCGTCCGACAGCTGCGGCTCGGCTCCCCCAAGATCCGTACCGGCGCCACCGACCTCGTCTTCGACCGGCCCGGCACGATCCTTTCGTACTCCTTCCCGCGCGACGCGACGCGAGGCGGCACCACCGCCGTGGCCCGCGGCGCGTCCGTCAACAACAACGCCGCCGCCGAGTCCCGGCCGCTGTACTCCAAGCCCCCGGCCGTCGCCCAGGACCTGCTCGACGGCGGCTGGCCGCGGATCGACCTCTCCTCGGACCACAACGAGATCACCAGCCAGACGACGCTGGACTCACTGGCCACCGCGACCCTCGCGCAGGCCCGCGGCGCCGTGCTGATCCCCGAGATCAGCATCCGCCTCGGCGGGGTCGTCCCACCGGCGCTCCTCGGCCGCTCCGCCCGGATCCGGATCACCGACGAGTGGCACCCCCAGGGCCTCGACGCCCGCTACCGGATCATCGGCGTCAAGGTCAGTCCGCCGGAGCGCGGCCGCCCCGACACCGCGGATCTCTACCTTGAGGAGGCCTGATGCCCCAGCTGCCCGAGGACATCATCGACCGGCTCACCCAGATGGAGCGCCGTATCCAGGCCCTGTCCACCGCCGTGAACACGCGCCCCGCCCTCAACGACATCGCCGACGGCGCGCTCACCGTGAAGCGGACCAACCCCGACGGCACCGTCAGCACCCTCCTCCAGATCGGCAGCAGCACGCCGACGACCACCCGCCCCGTGGTGCGGATCAACGACGCGTACAACCACGAGATCTTCTCGGACGACGTGGTCACCGGCGGTATCGCCAGGCCCTGGCTGGCGATGCTGACGCCCCAGGACCTCAATTCCGCGCGCTGGCTGTCCACGACCGCCACCGGATGGACCACGATCGCGCGGTCCTACAACCCGCTCTGGCAGCCGAGGCTGCGGCTGATCCTGGACACCAAGGTGAGCAGCGGTGCGACCGGCTCGGTACGGGTGCTCGTCGACGGCGCCGTCTGGGGGCCCACCGTGACCGCACCCAACGCCTTCGACCACAGCGGGTTCGTCACCACCGACATGACCGCCCGCTTCGGCTCGCTCGTGAGGGTGGAGGTCCAGGCCATGGTCACCAGTGGTGGCACCGTCTACGCCCAGCCCGCTCTGATGTACGGCACCCAGAGCTGACCCGAACCGAGCCGACCGAGCCGAACCCCGAGGAGCCCACCATGCCCATCGACCCCACCCAGCCCTGGGGCGTCTCCATCGACTACGCCGGGCGAGCCACCGTCACCGACGGCGGCCACGACGTCGACGTACGCGTCTACGACAACACCCTCGGCGGCCCGCTGGAACCCGACCAGCTGACCGGCGCCTACCCCGCGGTCTACGTCACCGCCCAGGTCGACGCGCACGGTGAGACCGGCGCCGCCCTGCGCGGCTACGGCCTGATCGTCGTCAACCCGCCGGACGGCGCCCCGGTCGTCCCCGACCCGACCGCCGTCCAGCAGGCCGTCGCGGCGGCGCTCGTCGACTTCGAGACCCGCCGCGCCGCCTACGCCGCCCTCTGCGCGACCTGGGCGCCTGCCCCGGCGCCCGCCCCTGCCCCCGCACCGGAACCCGAGCCGGAGCCGGAGCCCGAGCCGGAGCCCAGCCCCGCGCCGGCGCCGGCGCCGTAAGCACCGCGCCCCACCCCGTACGCCCGCCCCCGCGCGGGCGTTTTTCATTCCCCCGCACACCTGGAGGACACCATGGCCACCCCCCTCACCGCCGATCAACTCCTCGCCGCCCTGCGCGCCGAGGGCGTCACCGTCGTCGAGCACGACGGCTGGCGCACCCACAACCGCAACCAGGCCGGCCCCTGGGGCCCGGTGAACGGCGTGATGATCCACCACACCGTCTCCAGCGGCACCGCCTCGTCCGTCGAGCTCTGCTACAACGGCTACGACGGCCTGCCCGGCCCGCTGTGCCACGGCGTGATCGCCAAGGACGGCACGGTCCATCTCGTCGGCAACGGCCGCGCCAACCACGCGGGCGGCGGCGACCCCTCCGTCCTCCAGGCCGTGATCACCGAGACCTACGGGGACCGCCCGCCGGCCCCGCACGAGCACCAGGGCAGCGCCGGCGCCGTCGACGGCAACACCCGCTTCTACGGCTTCGAGTGCATCAACCTCGGCAACGGCACCGACCCCTGGCCGGCCGCCCAGCTCGACGCCATCGAGCGGGCGTCCGCCGCGATCTGCCGCGCCCACGGCTGGGGCGCCAAGTCCGTCATCGGCCACCTCGAATGGTCCGACTGGAAGAGCGATCCGCGCGGCTTCGCCATGCCGGGTATGCGGGACCGGGTCCAGCAGCGGCTCGCCTCCTCCCCCGCCAAGCAGCAGCCGGCCGCGCAGAAGCCGGCTGCCCCGCGCTACCAGCCGTTCCCCGGCACCTCGTTCTTCAAGACGAACCCCAGCTCCCCGATCGTCACCGCGATGGGCCGCCGCCTCGTCTCCGAGGGCTGCTCCGCGTACGCCACGGGCCCGTCGCCCCGCTGGAGCGAGGCCGACCGGCGCAGCTACGCGAAGTGGCAGCGCAAGCTCGGCTTCAGCGGCTCCGACGCCGACGGCTGGCCGGGCGCCACGTCCTGGAACGCGCTCAAGGTCCCGTACACCAAGTAAGGAGCACCCCCATGTCCGAAACCGCCAAGCGCACGGCCCGTACCGTCCTGCAGTCCGCGGTCGCCCTCGCCGTCGTCCTCCCCGCGGTCGTCGACGCCTCCGGCCTCCCGGCCACCCTCCCCTGGGTCGCCGGAGCGCTCGCCGCCGCCGGCGCCCTCACCCGGGTGATGGCGGTCCCGGCCGTCCAGAACCTGCTCCCCGCCTGGCTGCGCACCACCCCGGGAGCGGCCGATGACCGAGCCTGAACAGCACGACCCGGTCACCGTCGCCGTCGAGCTGGAGCGGCTCCGCGGCACGCTGGAGGCCGGGTTCGCCCGGGTCGACGGCTCGCTGGCGCTGCTCGTGCAACGCAGTGACCAGACCGACAAGCAGCTCGCCGACATGGAGTCCCGGCTGGACGCCCTGGAGCGCTCCCGCTGGCCGCTCACCAGCATCGCCGCGCTGACGGCGAGCGCCGGCCTGATGCTCGCGGTCTGGGAGCTGGCCGGCCGCTAGCCCCTCCTGTTCGAACATGCCGAAGGGCGGCACCCCGGTGTCGGGGTGCCGCCCTTCGGTTCGCACTACTTACTGGTTGTACGGACCGTAGTCGTAGTCCTCCAGCGGAACGGCCTGGCCGGAGCCGGTGCCGAACGGCGAGTAGTCGATGTCGTCGTAGCCGACGGCCGAGTACATCGCGGCCTTGGCCTCCTCGGTCGGCTCCACCCGGATGTTGCGGTAGCGGGACAGACCCGTACCGGCCGGGATGAGCTTACCGATGATGACGTTCTCCTTGAGGCCGATGAGGCTGTCGGACTTGGCGTTGATCGCCGCATCCGTCAGGACTCGGGTCGTCTCCTGGAAGGAGGCGGCCGACAGCCAGGACTCCGTCGCCAGCGAGGCCTTGGTGATACCCATCAGCTGCGGACGGCCGGAGGCGGGGTGACCGCCCTCGGTGACCACACGACGGTTCTCGGTCTCGAACTTCGAGCGCTCGACGAGCTCGCCCGGCAGCAGCTCCGCGTCGCCGGACTCGATGATCGTCACACGGCGCAGCATCTGCCGGATGATGATCTCGATGTGCTTGTCGTGGATCGACACACCCTGCGAGTTGTAGACCTTCTGGACCTCGCCGACCAGGTGGACCTGGACCGCGCGCTGACCGAGGATCCGCAGCACGTCGTGCGGGTTGGTGGCACCCACGGTGAGCTTCTGGCCCACCTCGACGTGGTCGCCCTCGCCCACCAGCAGACGGGCACGCTTCGAGATCGGGAACGCCGTCTCGTCGCTGCCGTCGTCCGGGGTGACGACGATCTTCTTGGTCTTCTCGGTCTCCTCGATACGGACGCGGCCGGCCGCCTCCGAGATCGGGGCGACACCCTTGGGCTGACGGGCCTCGAAGAGCTCGACAACACGGGGCAGACCCTGGGTGATGTCGTCACCGGCCACACCACCGGTGTGGAAGGTACGCATCGTCAGCTGGGTACCGGGCTCACCGATGGACTGGGCGGCGATGATGCCGACCGCCTCACCGATGTCGACCAGCTTGCCGGTGGCCAGCGAACGGCCGTAGCAGAAGGCACAGGTACCGACGGCGGACTCACAGGTCAGGACCGAGCGGGTCTTGACCTCCTCCACGCCGGCGCCCACGAGGGCGTCGATGAGCACGTCACCCAGGTCGACGTTGGCCGGCGCGATGACCTTGCCGTCCACGACGACGTCCTCGGCGAGCATCCGCGCGTACACGGAGGTCTCGACGTCGTCCGTCTTCCGCAGGATGCCGTCGGCACCCTTCTCGGCGATCCGCAGCTTCAGACCGCGCTCGGTGCCACAGTCCTCCTCGCGGATGATCACGTCCTGCGAGACGTCCACCAGACGACGGGTCAGGTAACCCGAGTCGGCGGTACGCAGGGCGGTGTCGGCCAGACCCTTACGGGCACCGTGCGTCGAGATGAAGTACTCGAGGACGGAGAGACCCTCACGGAAGGACGCCTTGATGGGACGGGGAATCGTCTCGTTCTTGGCGTTCGACACCAGACCACGCATACCGGCGATCTGACGCATCTGCATCATGTTTCCTCGGGCACCCGAGTCAACCATCATGAAGATGGGGTTCGTCTTGGGGAAGTTCGCGTTCATCGCCTCGGCAACCTCGTTGGTCGCCTTGGTCCAGATGTTGATGAGCTCCTGAGTGCGCTCTTCCTTGGTGATGAGACCGCGCTCGTACTGCTTCTGGACCTTCTCGTCCTGCTCTTCCCAGCCCTTGACGATCGCCTTCTTGGCCTCCGGGACGACAACGTCCGAGATGGCCACGGTGACGCCGGAACGGGTCGCCCAGTAGAAGCCCGCCGCCTTCAGGTTGTCGAGCGTCGCCGCCACGATGACCTTGGGGTAGCGCTCGGCGAGGTCGTTGACGATCTCGGAGAGCTGCTTCTTGCCGACCGAGTAGTCGACGAACGGGTAGTCCTCGGGCAGCAGCTCGTTGAAGAGCGCGCGGCCCAGCGACGTACGCAGGCGGAACGAGTCACCCTGCTGCCACTCCGGCTCGCCCTCCTCGGCGACCGGGGGAACCCAGCCGCGCGGCGGAACGGTGCCGATCGGGAAGCGGATGTCGATCTGCGACTGCAGCGCGAGCTCGCCGGCGTCGAACGCCATGATCGCCTCGGCCGTGGAGCCGAACGCGCGGCCCTCGCCCTTGGTGTCACGGAGCTCACCGTCGGTGGTCAGGAAGAACAGACCGAGGACCATGTCCTGGGTCGGCATCGTGACCGGACGGCCGTCGGCCGGCTTGAGGATGTTGTTCGAGGACAGCATCAGGATGCGGGCCTCGGCCTGCGCCTCCGCGGAGAGCGGCAGGTGGACGGCCATCTGGTCACCGTCGAAGTCCGCGTTGAACGCGGTGCAGACGAGCGGGTGGATCTGGATGGCCTTGCCCTCGACCAGCTGGGGCTCGAAGGCCTGGATGCCGAGGCGGTGCAGCGTGGGCGCACGGTTCAGCAGAACCGGGTGCTCGGCGATGACCTCTTCGAGGACGTCGTACACGACCGTGCGGCCGCGCTCGACCATCCGCTTGGCGCTCTTGATGTTCTGCGCGTGGTTCAGGTCGACCAGGCGCTTCATCACGAACGGCTTGAAGAGCTCCAGCGCCATGGCCTTGGGCAGACCACACTGGTGCAGCTTCAGCTGCGGACCGACGACGATGACGGAACGCGCGGAGTAGTCCACACGCTTACCGAGCAGGTTCTGACGGAATCGACCCTGCTTACCCTTCAGCATGTCGCTGAGGGACTTCAGCGGACGGTTGCCGGGGCCCGTGACCGGGCGACCACGACGGCCGTTGTCGAAGAGGGCGTCGACCGCCTCCTGGAGCATCCGCTTCTCGTTGTTCACGATGATCTCGGGGGCACCGAGGTCGAGCAGACGCTTCAGACGGTTGTTGCGGTTGATCACACGGCGGTACAGGTCGTTCAGGTCGGAGGTCGCGAAGCGGCCACCGTCCAGCTGCACCATCGGACGCAGGTCCGGCGGGATCACCGGCACGCAGTCGAGAACCATGCCCTTGGGGCTGTTCGCGGTCTGCAGGAACGCGGAGACGACCTTGAGGCGCTTGAGCGCACGGGTCTTCTTCTGGCCCTTGCCGGTACGGATGATCTCGCGGAGGCGCTCGGCCTCCTCCTCGAGGTCGAAGGACTCCAGGCGCTTCTGCAGCGCCGCGGCACCCATCGAACCGTCGAAGTACGTGCCGAAACGGTCACGCAGCTCGCGGTAGAGGAGCTCGTCGCCCTCCAGGTCCTGGACCTTGAGGTTCTTGAAGCGCGACCAGACCTCGTCCAGACGGTCGATCTCGCGCTGCGCACGGTCGCGCAGCTGCTTCATCTCACGCTCGGCGCCCTCGCGCACCTTGCGGCGCACGTCGGCCTTGGCACCCTCGGCCTCGAGCTCGGCCAGGTCGGTCTCGAGCTTCTTGGCGCGGGCCTCCAGGTCGGAGTCGCGACGGTTCTCGATCTGCTGACGCTCGACGGAGACGTGCGCCTCCAGCGAGGGCAGGTCACGCGTACGACGCTCGTCGTCCACGAACGTGATCATGTACGCGGCGAAGTAGATGACCTTCTCGAGGTCCTTCGGCGCGAGGTCCAGCAGGTATCCGAGGCGCGACGGGACGCCCTTGAAGTACCAGATGTGGGTGACCGGGGCGGCGAGCTCGATGTGGCCCATCCGCTCACGGCGCACCTTGGCGCGGGTGACCTCTACGCCACACCGCTCACAGATGATGCCCTTGAAACGGACACGCTTGTACTTGCCGCAGTAGCACTCCCAGTCCCGGGTCGGACCGAAGATCTTCTCGCAGAAGAGTCCGTCCTTCTCAGGCTTGAGCGTGCGGTAGTTGATGGTCTCAGGCTTCTTGACCTCGCCGTGGCTCCACTGACGGATGTCGTCAGCGGTGGCCAGACCGATCCGGAGCTCATCGAAGAAGTTGACGTCGAGCACTATGCGTCAATCCCTCTCAGGGTTGTAAGTCTTGGGGTCTGAAACGGGGGTCCTGGGGCCGGCCGGGGGCTCATTGCTGAGCCCCCGTACCGGACTCCCGTCAGACCTCTTCGACGCTGCTCGGCTCGCGCCGGGACAGGTCGATACCGAGCTCCTCCGCTGCGCGGAAGACGTCCTCGTCGGTGTCGCGCATCTCGATGGACATGCCGTCCGAGGACAGCACCTCCACGTTGAGGCACAGGGACTGCATCTCCTTGATGAGCACCTTGAAGGACTCGGGGATGCCGGGCTCAGGGATGTTCTCGCCCTTGACGATGGCCTCGTAGACCTTCACGCGGCCGGTCACGTCGTCGGACTTGATCGTCAGCAGCTCCTGGAGGGCGTACGCGGCGCCGTATGCCTCCAGCGCCCACACCTCCATCTCACCGAAGCGCTGGCCACCGAACTGGGCCTTACCACCCAGCGGCTGCTGGGTGATCATCGAGTAGGGACCGGTCGACCGGGCGTGCAGCTTGTCGTCGACCAGGTGGTGGAGCTTGAGGATGTACATGTACCCGATGGAGATCGGGTCCGGGAACGGCTCGCCGGAGCGGCCGTCGAACAGACGCGCCTTACCGGTCGGCTGCACCATGCGCTCGCCGTCGCGGTTCGGGATGGTGTGCTGAAGCAGACCCGCGAGCTCGTCCTCACGCGCACCGTCGAAGACGGGGGTGGCGACGTTGGTGCCCGGGGCGACCACGTCGGCGCCGATGGCCTGCAGGCGCTGCGCCCAGTCGTCCGCGAGGCCGGAGACGTCCCAGCCGCGGCTGGCGAGCCAGCCGAGGTGGATCTCCAGGACCTGTCCCGGGTTCATTCGGGACGGGACACCCAGCGGGTTGAGGATGATGTCGACCGGAGTTCCGTCCTCGAGGAACGGCATGTCCTCGATCGGAAGGATCTTCGAGATGACACCCTTGTTGCCGTGACGGCCGGCGAGCTTGTCACCATCGGTGATCTTGCGCTTCTGGGCGACGTAGACGCGGACCAGCTGGTTCACGCCCGGGGGAAGCTCGTCGCCCTCCTCGCGGTCGAAGACGCGGACGCCGATGACCTTGCCGGTCTCGCCGTGCGGCACCTTCAGCGAGGTGTCACGGACCTCACGCGCCTTCTCACCGAAGATCGCGCGGAGCAGACGCTCCTCCGGGGTCAGCTCGGTCTCACCCTTGGGCGTGACCTTGCCGACGAGGATGTCGCCGGCGACGACCTCGGCACCGATACGGATGATGCCGCGCTCGTCGAGGTCGGCGAGGACCTCCTCGGAGACGTTCGGGATGTCCCGGGTGATCTCCTCCGGGCCGAGCTTGGTGTCACGGGCGTCGACCTCGTGCTCCTCGATGTGGATCGAGGAGAGGACGTCGTCCTGCACGAGGCGCTGCGACAGGATGATCGCGTCCTCGTAGTTGTGACCCTCCCACGGCATGAACGCCACGAGCAGGTTCTTGCCGAGCGCCATCTCACCGTTCTCGGTGGCCGGGCCGTCGGCGAGGACCTGGCCCTCGATGACCCGGTCGCCCTCGGAGACGACGACCTTCTGGTTGACCGAGGTGCCCTGGTTCGAGCGGGAGAACTTGGCCATCCGGTACGTGGTGTACGTGCCGTCGTCGTTGGCGACGGTGATGTAGTCGGCCGAGACCTCCTGGACGACACCGTCCTTGTCGGCCTTCGGCACGTCACCGGCGTCGGTGGCACAGCGGTACTCCATGCCGGTACCGACGAGCGGGGCCTCGGACTTAATCAGCGGCACCGCCTGACGCATCATGTTCGCGCCCATGAGGGCACGGTTGGCGTCGTCGTGCTCGAGGAAGGGGATCATGGCCGTCGCGACCGACACCATCTGGCGCGGCGAGACGTCCATGTAGTCGACCTCGGTCGGCGGGACGTAGTCGACCTCGCCACCACGGCGGCGGACCAGAACGCGCGGCTCGGTGAAGCGGAGCTCGTCGTTCAGGGTCGCGTTCGCCTGGGCGATGACGTAGCGGTCCTCTTCGTCGGCCGTGATGTAGTCGACCTCGTCGGTGACCTGGCCGTCGACGACCTTGCGGTACGGCGTCTCGATGAAGCCGAACGCGTTGACGCGGCCGTACGAGGCGAGCGAACCGATCAGACCGATGTTCGGGCCTTCGGGGGTCTCGATCGGGCACATACGTCCGTAGTGGGACGGGTGCACGTCTCGGACCTCGAAGCCGGCCCGCTCACGGGACAGACCACCGGGACCCAGAGCCGAGAGACGACGCTTGTGCGTCAGACCCGACAGCGGGTTGTTCTGGTCCATGAACTGCGACAGCTGGCTGGTGCCGAAGAACTCCTTGATGGAGGCGACGACCGGCCGGATGTTGATCAGGGTCTGCGGCGTGATCGCCTCGACGTCCTGGGTGGTCATGCGCTCACGCACGACGCGCTCCATACGAGCCAGACCCGTACGGACCTGGTTCTGGATGAGCTCGCCGACGTTACGCAGACGACGGTTGCCGAAGTGGTCGATGTCGTCGGTCTCGACGACGATGTCCCGGCCCGACTCGCCGATCGTCTCGGTCTCGCCCGCGTGAAGCTTCACGAGGTACTTGATCGTGGCGATGATGTCGTCGGTGGTCAGGACACCGGCGTCCAGCGGCTCATCCGCGCCGAGCTTCTTGTTCACCTTGTAGCGGCCGACCTTCGCGAGGTCGTAGCGCTTCGGGTTGAAGTAGAGGTTCTCGAGCAGCGTCTGAGCGGCCTCACGGGTCGGCGGCTCGCCCGGACGCAGCTTGCGGTAGATGTCGAGCAGCGCGTCGTCCTGGCCCTGGGTGTGGTCCTTCTCCAGGGTGGCGCGCATGGACTCGTACTCGCCGAACTCCTGCAGGATCTGCTCGGTGGTCCAGCCGAGCGCCTTCAGGAGGACGGTGACGGACTGCTTGCGCTTGCGGTCGATGCGGACACCGACCATGTCGCGCTTGTCGATCTCCATCTCCAGCCAGGCACCCCGGGACGGGATGATCTTGGCCGAGAAGATGTCCTTGTCGGACGTCTTGTCGATCGAGGAGTCGAAGTAGACGCCCGGCGAACGGACGAGCTGCGAGACCACGACACGCTCGGTGCCGTTGATGACGAAGGTGCCCTTGTTCGTCATGAGCGGGAAGTCGCCCATGAAGACCGTCTGGGACTTGATCTCGCCGGTCTCGTTGTTGGTGAACTCGGCGGTGACGAAGAGCGGGGCGCCGTACGTGAAGTCACGGTCCTTGCACTCGTCGATCGAGTTCTTCGGGGGCTCGAAGCGGTGGTCGCGGAAGGTCAGCGACATCGACCCGGAGAAGTCCTCGATCGGGGAGATCTCCTCGAAGATCTCCTCCAGACCCGACTTCCTGGGGACGTCCTGACCCGACTCGAGAGCTGCCTCGACGCGAGCCTTCCAGGCGGCATTGCCGAGCAGCCAGTCAAAGCTCTCGGTCTGCAGCGCGAGGAGGTTCGGAACCTCGAGGGGCTCCTTGATCTTTGCAAAGGAGATGCGCAGCGGGGCGGTGCTGGCGCCGTTGTTCGTATTGGTCGAGGCGTTGCGCGAGGCGGCCAAGAGGGGGTCCTTCCGAGGGCTCGGACTCACTACGCGCGTACCGGTCCCCAGCGACGCATAGGGACAGACGATTCCTGATGTGGCCAAAGGTCCAGGTCAGGTCAGGTCTGCCGACAATGCTGTGCGAGGGTATGCCCCAGGTGACGGGCAGGGGGCAGCTAACAGGCAGCGCAAAGGGTCAGTGTAGCCACTTGGCCCACTGATGTCCAGGGCGAGTTTTTCGCGACCCTCGTTTTTCTCAACTCCGCGGTACCTCGCGCCGTGTGGCGCACCTCGATACTGCCCGTTCCGCCGTCGATCCATGCCTCGGATACGGATCGTTGTGACGACGCGTCCTGAGAATTGCGCGCTGCGTGCGGTTCGTCAAGGCCCCCCGGTCAGCGGGGGCGCACGGCGAAGATCACCATACTCCGCTCCCCAGGGCTCGCACGACCCTCGCCACGCCCTTCCCGGGTACGCCGAAGGGCGACCACCCGGATGGGTGATCGCCCTTCGAAGGCGCCTGAGAGGCGCCTGAGCGAGTCAGGAGACTCGCAGGGTCTTACTTGACCGTGACGGAGGCGCCGGCAGCCTTGAGGGACTCGGCAGCCTTCTCCGCGGCCTCCTTGGCGACCTTCTCGAGGACCGGCTTCGGGGTGCCGTCGACGAGGTCCTTGGCCTCCTTCAGGCCCAGGGAGGTGAGCTCACGCACGACCTTGATGACCTGGATCTTCTTCTCGCCCGCACCCTCGAGGATGACGTCGAACTCGTCCTGCTCGGCCTCGGCCTCGGCCGGGGCGCCCGCAGCGGCGGGGCCGGCGACGGCGACGGCCGCGGCGGCGGTGACGTCGAACTTCTCCTCGAAGGCCTTCACGAACTCGGAGAGCTCGATGAGGGTCATCTCCTCGAACTGCGCGAGCAGGTCGTCCTGGGACAGCTTCGCCATGATGGCGTCCTTCCACTAATTCGGCAGGTGCCGGATGTACATGTAGGCGGGCGTACGTTCGGCCCGCTGCGACCGTCGCCCTAGCGGGCGGCGATCATTGCGCGAGCCGAATTACTCGGCACCGCCCTGCTCGGCGAGCTTGACGCGAAGCGCCTCCGCGGTGCGGACGAACTTCGACGGCAGCGCCTGGAGGAGCGAGGCAGTCTGGGACTGCTTGCCCTTGAACGCGCCGGCCAGCTTGCTGAGCAGAACCTCGCGGGACTCGAGGTCCGCAAGCTTCTTGAACTCGTCGGCGGTCAGCGCCTTGCCATCAAGGACACCGCCCTTGATGACGAGGTTCGGGTTCTCCTTGGCGAAGTCACGCAGAGCCTTCGCCGACTCCACCGGGTCACCGGTGACGAAGGCGGCCGCGGTCGAACCAGCAAGCTGGTCGTCCAGCGCGGCGATCCCGGCCTGGTTGGCCGCAATCTTGGTCAGCGTGTTCTTCACCACGGCGTACTGGGCGTTCTCACCGAGCGAACGACGCAGCGTCTTGAGCTGCGCCACGGTGAGCCCCGTGTACGAGGTCAGCACGACGGCGTTCGAGCTGCGGAACTTGTCCTCCAGCTCGGCTACCGCGGCAGCCTTGTCGGGCCTTGCCATAGAGCGTCGGCCTCCTTCCGGGTGATGAGGACCGCTCAGAAGGGGCTGAACAAAGAGAAACGCCCCGGCGCAGGCGCACGGGGCTCAGCTCGACCGAATCGAAAGATCCGGGAACTCATCCACGATCACCTGCGCGGGTCGTTCGCATCTCAGCGAATCCTTCGGCCGCCGCACCCTCTTACGAGAGCACGGCAACGACCAGCGGTCTTTGGCTTCTGTGAAAGAGTACGCGACGTCGGTGGCGGGGAGCAAATCCGCCCGTACGGCTCAGCTCTGATCGAGCCCCTTCAGCATCTCCGAGAGGTCGTACGTGTCCTTGGCAGGCGGGGCCTCGACGGTGGCCTTCGGACCGTAGTCGGTGTAGTCGCCCTTCATGTGCACCGTCCCCACAGCCGTGGTCATGCCGACGACCATGCGGACCGGGTAGCCGGCCGCGTCGACCCAGACGTCGGTGTCGTAGCCCTTCAGGCCGATCTTCCCGACGTTGGCGATGAGCTTCTCGCGCTCCTCCTTGGAGAGCGTCGCGGACTTCGCCTTGTTGGCGTCCAGCATCTGCTCGAAGCTGAGCGTGCCCTTGTAGTGCTGGGCCTGGACACCGTTGATCTTCTCGGCGCCGATGTGCTTGAGGTTCGGGGACTCGAGCAGCAGGGCGAGCTGCTGGGCCGGGTCCTGGTTCATGCTGCTCTGCAGGCCGCCGGTCAGGTCCTCCTGGCCCTTCTGGCCCTTGAGGCCCACCTTCATCCAGCGCTTGCCGTCCAGCTCGGCGGCCCGCTCGGCACCCACGTCCATGTACATGGCGTCGCCGAGCATGATCATGCGCATCTGCTCGGGGGCGTCCGGGTCGCCGACCGTCATCAGCGAGCCCTTCATGGTGATGTCCATGGCCGCGGGGTCCCAGCCCTGGACGCCGGTCATCTCCATGGTGCCGCCGCCGTCCATGGCCGCCGGCATCGTGATGGTCATCCGGATCTTCGCGGACTTGGCGGCCGAGGTCTTCTTGTAGGCGGCCTGGATGACCTTCGTGACGGCCTCGTGGCTCTGGAGCTGCGGCTCGGCCGTCGCCTTCGCCGGGGCGGGCGCGGCCTTCTTGCCCCCGTCGCCGTCCTGACAGCCCGCCACACCGGCGATGACGGCCACCGCCGTCAGCGAGACGCCCGCGCGCTTCCATGCGGTCATGCCCATGAGTCCCCACCCCTTGATCTTCTGGTCGTCGTACGACTGAACGGTAACCCAGGGCTCTGACTGCATCGCACGAAAAAAACCGGCCCCCTGCCCCTCCGAGGAGGGGCAGGGGGCCGGTTGACCACTTCAGCGAGCCTGATGGGCTCAGACCGCGGCCGGGTCCTCCTCGACGAGGAGGTTGCGGGTGCGGTTGGAGTCCAGCGGGATGCCGGGGCCCATCGTCGTCGTCAGGGTCGCCTTCTTGATGTAGCGGCCCTTGGCGGCGGACGGCTTCAGACGGAGGATCTCCTCCAGAGCCGCGGCGTAGTTCTCGACCAGCTTCGTCTCGTCGAAGGAGACCTTGCCGATGATGAAGTGCAGGTTCGAGTGCTTGTCGACGCGGAACTCGATCTTGCCGCCCTTGATCTCGTTGACGGCCTTCGCGACATCGGGGGTCACGGTGCCGGTCTTCGGGTTCGGCATGAGACCACGCGGGCCGAGGACGCGGCCGAGGCGGCCGACCTTGCCCATGAGGTCCGGGGTGGCCACAACGGCGTCGAACTCGTTCAGGCGCTGGCCCTTGGAGATCTCGTCGATGAGCTCGTCGGAGCCGACGATGTCGGCGCCCGCGGCGATCGCGGCCTCGGCACGGTCACCGGTCGCGAAGACCAGGACCCGGGCGGTCTTACCGGTGCCGTGCGGGAGGTTCACGGTGCCACGGACCATCTGGTCGGCCTTGCGCGGGTCGACGCCCAGGCGGAAGGCGACCTCGACGGTGCCGTCGAACTTGGTGGCGGCGGTGTCCTTGGCGATACGGACGGCCTCGAGGGGGGCGTAGTTCCGCTCCCGGTCGATCTTGGCGTCCGCGGCGCGGAGTGCCTTGCTGCGCTTCACTGCTTCTCCTGTTGGTTCAGGTGTGTGGAGTCGTGGTGCGGGCCGGCGCTGGCCCTACCACTGAGGTCACAAGGGGGCTGATCAGCCCTCGACCGTGATGCCCATGGAACGGGCGGTGCCGGCGATGATCTTCGACGCGGCGTCAAGGTCGTTGGCGTTCAGGTCGGGGAGCTTGACCGTGGCGATCTCGCGGACCTGGGCGGCCGTGAGCTTGGCAACCTTGGTCTTGTGCGGCTCGCCGGAGCCCTTGTCCACACCCGCGGCCTTGAGGATCAGCTTGGCGGCCGGCGGAGTCTTGGTGATGAAGGTGAAGGAACGGTCGTCGTAGACCGTGATCTCCACCGGCACGACCATGCCACGCTGCGACTCGGTCGCGGCGTTGTAGGCCTTGCAGAACTCCATGATGTTGACGCCGTGCTGGCCCAGCGCGGGACCGACCGGCGGGGCCGGGTTGGCCGCACCAGCGTTGATCTGGAGCTTGATAAGCCCCGTGACCTTCTTCTTCTTGGGAGGCATTGCTCTCTCCGGGTCCTAGTGAGAGTGTTCAGCCCGCCATCCGGTCATCCGGATGGAGGCATACCGCACCACGATAACGGGTATAGACGTGCGGCTAAAAACCGAGCAGGTCAGAGCGGCTACGAGAGCCACTCTGACCTGGTCGGAAACCTGTGAGGGTCAGTTCTTCTGGATCTGGTCGAAGCTGAGCTCGACCGGGGTCTCGCGACCGAAGATCTCGACGAGACCCTTGACCTTCTTCGAGTCGGCGTTGATCTCGTTGATCGTGGCCTGGAGGGTGGCGAAGGGGCCGTCGGTGACGGTGACCGAGTCGCCGACCTCGAAGTCCAGGACCTGGACCTCGACCTTGCGGGCCGGAGCCGGCTTGCCCTCGGCCTCGGCGGCCTCGCGGGCGGCCTTCTCCTCGGCCTCCGGGGCGAGCATCTTGACGATCTCGTCCAGGGTCAGCGGGTACGGGTCGTAGGCGTTGCCCACGAAGCCGGTGACGCCGGGGGTGTTACGGACGACGCCCCAGGACTCGTTCGTCAGATCCATGCGGACGAGAACGTAACCGGGCAGCTTGTTCTGCCGGACGTTCTTGCGCTCGCCGTTCTTGATCTGGACGATCTCTTCCTCGGGGACCTCGGCCTGGTAGATGAACTCCTCGACGTTCAGCGAGACGGCACGCTGCTCGAGGTTGGCCTTCACGCGCTTCTCGTAGCCCGCGTAGGTGTGGATCACGTACCACTCGCCGGGCAGGCCGCGGAGTTCGTCACGAAGGGCCTGGATCGGGTCGACCGGAGCGGCGGGCTCCTCGTCGGCCTCCTCGGCCTCTTCGAGCTCGGCCTCGACGTCGGTGTCCTCGCCGGACTCGTCCTCGTCGGCCTCGACGTCGGTGTCGTCCTCGACGTCCTCGTCGGACTCCTCGGAGGCGTCCTCGATGGTCAGGGCGGCCTCTTCGGCAGCCTCGCCCGCAGCGGCGTCAGCAGCCTCAGCCTGGTCCTCGTCGGCCGCCTCGAGGATGTCGAGCTCGTCCTCGGAAACGGACTCGTTCAGGTTCGGGTCAGACACGGTGGCTGCTTCTTCCTGGATACAGATGGGGTGGAACAAGAAGTCAGCCGAAGACGTACTTGACTGCTTCCTGGAAGCCATAGTCAATCACGGTCACAAGGCCGATCATGATGACAACGAAGACAATCACTACCGTGGTGTACGTCGTCAGCTGGCTGCGAGTGGGCCAGACGACCTTGCGAAGTTCCGCGACGATTTGGCGGTAGAAGAGCGCGAGACGGCCCAGAGGGCCCTTCTTTCCGCGCTTGCCGCCCTTGCGGGCCTTCTTCTTCGAGTCCGGAGCCTCGTCCTCGGCATCAGGCATGTCGATGGAGCCCACGGCGTCCGTCACGCTTCTCACCTGATCCCGGGTCATGGCAGTGCCGTGCCGGGTGGATCCGCACGGCGGTGCATTGAAGTACGTACATGCGCACACATCCTGGCGGTGTGTGTAGCAGGGCCGGAGGGACTTGAACCCCCAACCGCCGGTTTTGGAGACCGGTGCTCTACCAATTGAGCTACGACCCTTTGTGGCTTCCCCAACCTACCGCATCGTGAGATGTGGTCGGTGAGGGCCAACGAGCAGTGAGTGTACGTGTTCATGAGCGCCGCGTCGAACAGAAAGCACGTGGGAGCCCTCGCGGACCCTCGTACGACCAGGATTGACCGTTCCTGTCCGCTCCCTGAAACCTGTGTGCCGGGCGGGAAGGCGGTCTGGGAGCATGGGCCGCATGAGCGCTGCTACCCCTCCGACCGAGCGCCGGGTCTCCGCCCGCATCGGTGCGATCTCCGAGTCCGCGACCCTCGCCGTCGACGCCAAGGCCAAGGCCCTCAAGGCCGCCGGGCGCCCGGTGATCGGTTTCGGCGCGGGTGAGCCCGACTTCCCGACCCCGGACTACATCGTCGACGCCGCCGTCGAGGCGTGCAAGAACCCGAAGTACCACCGCTACACGCCGGCCGGCGGTCTGCCCGAGCTGAAGGCCGCGATCGCCGCCAAGACGCTGCGCGACTCCGGCTACGAGGTCGACGCCTCCCAGGTCCTGGTGACCAACGGCGGCAAGCAGGCGATCTACGAGGCCTTCGCCGCGATCCTCGACCCGGGCGACGAGGTCATCGTCCCGGCCCCGTACTGGACGACGTACCCCGAGTCGATCCGGCTCGCGGGCGGTGTCCCGGTCGACGTCGTCGCCGACGAGACCACCGGCTACCGCGTCTCGGTGGAGCAGCTTGAGGCCGCGCGCACGGAGAAGACCAAGGTCGTCCTCTTCGTCTCCCCGTCGAACCCGACCGGCGCCGTCTACAGCGAGGCCGAGACCGAGGCGATCGGCCGCTGGGCCGTCGAGCACGGTCTGTGGGTCCTCACGGACGAGATCTACGAGCACCTGGTCTACGGCAGCGCCTCCGCGGTCTCGCTGCCGTCGGTCATGCCGGAGCTGCGCGACAAGTGCATCGTCGTCAACGGTGTCGCGAAGACGTACGCGATGACCGGCTGGCGCGTGGGCTGGATCATCGGCCCGAAGGACGTGGTGAAGGCCGCGACGAACCTGCAGTCGCACGCCACGTCCAACGTGAGCAACGTGGCGCAGGTGGCCGCGCTCGCCGCCGTCTCGGGCAACCTGGACGCCGTCGCGGAGATGGGTCGGGCCTTCGACCGCCGCCGGCAGACGATCGTGCGGATGCTCAACGAGATCGAGGGCGTCCTCTGCCCGACCCCCGAGGGCGCGTTCTACGTGTACCCGTCGGTGAAGGCGCTGCTCGGCAAGGAGATCCGCGGCAAGCGCCCGCAGAACTCGGTCGAGCTTGCCGCGCTGATCCTGGACGAGGCCGAGGTCGCGGTCGTTCCCGGCGAGGCCTTCGGTACGCCGGGCTACCTGCGGCTCTCGTACGCGCTGGGTGACGAGGACCTGGTGGAGGGTGTGTCCCGGATCCAGAAGCTGCTGGCGGAAGCGCGCGACTGAGCACCTACTGCGGAAGTAGGCGGGCCCCTGGTTCTCGGAACCAGGGGCCCGTTTTTACGTTCTAGCAAGGTCCCGATCGGGGAAAGGGGCTGTATTCGTCCATTCGGGTGCGGCAAGATCCTTCAATGGAGCACGTTTCCGAGCACCCCTTCCGCGACATCAGCCTGCTGCCCAAGGCGCATCTGCATCTGCACTTCACGGGGTCGATGCGGCCCACGACGCTCATCGAGCTGGCGGACAAGTACGGCGTCCACCTCCCGGAGGCGCTGAGCAGCGGCACACCGCCCAAGCTGCGGGCGACCGACGAGCGCGGCTGGTTCCGGTTCCAGCGCCTGTACGACATCGCCCGGTCCTGCCTGCGCGAGCCCGAGGACATCCAGCGCCTGGTCCGCGAGGCGGCCCAGGAGGACGTGCGGGACGGCTCGGGGTGGCTGGAGATCCAGGTCGACCCGACCTCGTACGCTCCCCTGCTCGGCGGTCTGATCCCGGCCATGGAGGTCATCCTGGACGCGGTGGACGCGGCCGCGCGCGAGACCGGGCTCGGGATGCGGGTCCTGGTGGCCGCGAACCGGATGAAGCACCCTCTGGAGGCCCGCACCCTGGCGCGGCTCGCGGTGCGGTACGCGGACCGGGGCGTGGTCGGGTTCGGGCTCTCCAACGACGAGCGCCGGGGCATGGCCCGCGACTTCGACCGCGCCTTCGCGATCGCCCGTGAGGGCGGTCTGCTGGCTGCCCCGCACGGCGGGGAGCTGACGGGTCCGTCGTCCGTACGGGACTGTCTGGACGATCTCCGGGCGGCCCGGGTGGGCCACGGCGTGCGGGCGGCGGAGGACCCGCGGGTGCTGCGCAAGCTCGCCGAGAAGGGGGTGACCTGCGAGGTCTGCCCGGCGTCCAATGTGGCCCTGGGGGTCTACGAGAAGCACGAGGACGTGCCGCTGCGCACGCTCTTCGAGGCGGGGGTCCCGATGGCGCTGGGCGCGGACGACCCGCTGCTCTTCGGGTCGCGTCTCGCCGCCCAGTACGAGATCGCCCGCCGCCACCACGCCTTCACGGACGCGGAACTGGCCGAACTGGCCCGCCAGTCGATCCGCGGCTCGGCGGCCCCGGACGACGTCAGCCGGAAGCTGCTGGCCGGCATCGACGACTGGCTGACCACCCCGGCGACCTGACCCACGTGTGAGCGCCCGCCCGGGGTTGCGGGCAGGCGTTCCGCAGGGCGGCGCCCCCTGGAAGGCCGCGTCACGTCCCCGTGTCGGCGGCCGCGATTCCCGACACCAGCGTGCGGGCGATGGACGTGGCGAACGTGTCGAGGTCCTGCGGCGGCTCCTTGCCGACCTTCGCGTCGTAGGCGAAGGCCCGCTGGGAGCACGCGCCGAGCAACAAGGACGCCGCCGCGAAGGTGTCGGCGCCGGCGTCGACGCGGCCCGCCGCCTGTTCGGCGCGCAGATAGGCGTCGAGGCTCTCCAAGGGGCGGTGCGGCCCGGCGTCGAGCCGCCGCATCGACGCGTCGTGGCGGGCCTTGAGCCGGGTCTCGGCGTAGAGGGAGGCGGCGATCGGGAAGCTCTCGGCGTAGAAGAGGGCAGCCTGGCGGGCGATCTCGGTGAGGTTCTCCTCCACCGTGCGCCCGCCCGGTTCGGCGGCCAGCGATTCGAGCAGCGGTGCCAGCTTGGGGAGACGTTCGGTCAGGACGGCGACGAAGAGTTCCTCCTTGCCCGCGAAGTACTTGTAGAGCGCCGCCTCCGAGCAGCCGGCGCCCCGCGCGATCTCCTTGGTGGTCGTACGGGCGAGGCCCACGGTGGTCCACAGCTCGTGCGCCGCGTCGAGGATCCGTTCCCGCGTGGGCTTCTTCTCCATGGCTGCTCCAACTGGCTTGACGCAAGGGTGAGTACACACTCACTCTAGGGGTGAGTGAACACTTACCCACCCCAAGGAGGGTGCGCCATGAAGCTCACAGTCTTCGGTGCGACCGGTGGCATCGGCCAGGAGATCGTCCGCCAGGGACTGGCCTCGGGCCACGAGGTCACGGCGGTGGTACGGGACCCGGCACGGTTCACGGTCACCGGCGAGCGGCTGGAGGTCCACCGGGCCGACCTCACGGACCCCGACTCCCTGCGCGGAGCCGTCGCGGGCAAGGACGCCGTGCTGTCCGGGCTCGGCGCGCGCAGCCGCGCGGACGCCGGCGTCGCCGCGAAGCTGACCCGCTCGGTCCTCGCCGCCATGGACGCGGAAGGCGTCCGGCGCCTGCTGGTGGTCAGCGCCGCCCCGCTCGGCCCCACCCCGGACGGACAGACCGTCCTCGACAAGACGGTGCTCGCGATCGTCAACTCCGTCCTGAAGGACATCTACGACGACCTGCGCGTGATGGAGCGCGACCTGGCGGCGAGCGCCACGGACTGGACGTCCGTACGCCCACCCAAGCTGACGAACAAGCAGCTCACCGGCCGCTACCGCTCGGTCGTCGGGGGCAACCCGCCCCGCGGCCGCTCCCTCGCCCGCGCCGACGTCGCCCACGCCATGCTGGCGATGATCGACGACCCGGCGACGGTGAAGCAGGGCGTGGGGGTCGCCTACTGACCGGCGCCCGGGCAGTCGTCGCCCCGGGCCTCCACCGGCCGGTACGTGGTCGTCCGCGGGGTCTCGCCGGGCGCGCCTCGCCGCTCCAGGACCGCGGTCCGCTCCGAGGTCAGGGTCATGAAGGCCGCCAGCGGAAGGTCGTTCACCCAGTCGATGATCGTCTGCGTCCGTCCCTCGCTCTCGGCCCGCCACAGCCGCCCCCCGAAGACCGCGTAGCGCATCCCGCACTCCTTGGTCATGTCGTACGGGTAGCGGACGCCGCGGACCGGCCGGTCCGGGCCGAGCGTGGCGGCGGGAGCGTCCCCGTACCGCCGCTCCGGCTCCTGCCCGAGACACTCCGGCGTCGGTCCGGCCAGCGGGCGGAAGCGGAGCGAGGGCACGGCGGTGGGCGTGTCCGTCTCGAAAACGGCCGTGTCCGGATCGGAGCGGGAGTGGTAGCCGTCCGTCCAGCTCATATAGCCCCGCATACGGTCCGCCGCCCACCTCACCGTCACCGAGGATCCGCCGTCGGCACGCTCCCAGACCCGCCCGCCGAAGACGGCGTACCGCAGGTCGCAGACGGCGGACAGGTCGTAGCGGTAGCGGACGTCCTCCACCGGCACGCGTGGGCCGGTGTCCAGCGGGTCGTCGGGTCCGGAGGGCGGCTGGGGCCGGTACTTCCCCTCGTACGGATACGCGGGCGTGGCCGGCCCGGCGGTCGGGCCCGAGGGCAGCACCGGCGGCGACGGCTCAGCCCAGCGGACGCCCAGGACCGAGCCGCCGGCCACCACGAGCGTCGCAGCGCCCGCAGCGAGCGAGCGCCGCACGTGCCGGATCCGCCGCCCGCGCCCCACGACCGCGGCGACGGGCGCCGGCCCCACGTCCCCGTCGGCGGCCAGATCGCGCAGCCCGCTCCTCAGGGAGTCCTCGGAGAGGAGGTCCGGGGAGAGGAAGTCCTGGGAGAGGAGGTCCGGGGAGAGCGAACCCTCGGATACGGAGTTCTCGGAGACGGAGTTCTCGGCGTCGTCCATCACGCGCCCCTTCCCGCGTATCCGGCGAGAGCGCCCCCGGCGCGCAGCCGTTCCAAGGCCCTGTTGGTCCGGCTCTTGACCGTCCCGGGCGAGCAGCCGAGCAGCTCGGCCGTCTGTTCCACGGACAGATCCTCGTAGAAGCGGAGCACCACCACCGCGCGCTGCGCGCGGGGCAGTGCGGCGAGCGCACGGGCCAGTTCGAGGCGCGCGTCGGCGCCGTCGGCCATGTCGTGGGTGTCCGGCGCGCTGTCGCTCCCGGGGCGTACGACCTCGGTGTGCCAGCGGCGGCGGCGCCAGGTCGCGTAGAGATTGACGACGACCTTGCGGGCGTACGCCTGGGGCGAGTCCCAGCGGGCCGAGCCGCCCCACCGCAGATAGACCCTGACCAGCGCGGCCTGGACGAGGTCCTCGGCCGCGTGCGGATCACCGGTCAGCAGCCGGGCGGTGCGCAGCAGCGACGCGTACGCCGACTCCACGAATGCGGCGAATTCCGGTGGGCCCGTCCCCTCCACCGTTCCCCCTCGACGAGCGTGCGGCCGCCGCTTCCCGGGAGCCTGTCACCCACTCGACAACCTGGGGAACCCGGAGGGTTCCACGGAATGCTCAGATGCTGACGCCGACCGTCACCGGCTCGTTGACGAGCGTGATCCCGAAGGCGTCCCGGACGCCGGCGACGACCTCGCGGGCGAGCGCGAGGAGGTCCTCGGTGGTGGCCTCGCCGCGGTTGGTGAGGGCGAGGGTGTGCTTGGTGGAGATACGGGCGGGGCCGGAGCCGTATCCCTTGGTGAAGCCGGCCTTGTCGATCAGCCAGGCGGCCGAGGTCTTGACCGTGCCGTCGTCCCCGGCGGGGAAGGCCGGTGGGGTCACGTCCGCGCCGAGCCGCACGGTCACCAGGGCGAGGAAGGTCTCGTACTCCCCCGCGGTCAGGATCGGGTTGGTGAAGAAGGAGCCGGCCGACCAGGTGTCGTGGTCGTCGGCGTCCAGGACCATGCCCTTCCCGGCCCGCAGCTTCAGGACGGTCTCCCGGGCCTGCGCGAGCGGGACGCGGTCACCGGCCTCGACGCCGAGGGCGCGGGCGGTCTCGGCGTACTTGATCGGCGCGGAGAGCCCCGCCGCGTCCTCCAGCACGAAGCGGACGCGCAGCACGACGTACCGGTCCGGATCGCCCTTGAAGCGGCTGTGGCGATAGGAGAAGGCGCACTCGGCGTTGGTGAGGGTGACCGTCTCGTCGGCCCGGCGGTCGTAGGCAACGACCTCGGTGATGGAGGCGGAGACCTCCTGGCCGTACGCGCCGACGTTCTGGATCGGGGTCGCGCCGGCCGAGCCGGGGATGCCTGCCAGGCACTCGATCCCGGCGAGCCCGGCCTCGACGGTGCGCGCCACGGCGTCCGTCCAGACCTCGCCGGCGGCCAGCTCCAGCTTCGTCCCGTCGAGGGAGAACCCCTTGGTCGCGATGCGCAGGGCGGTGCCGTCGAAGCCCTTGTCGCCGATGACCAGGTTGGATCCTCCGCCGATGACCAGCAGCGGGGTACCGGTGCCGTCCGCCTCGCGGACGGCGGCGATCACCTCGTCGTCGGTCGTGGCCGTGACGAGCCGGGCCGCGGGACCGCCGAGCCGGAAGGTGGTCAGGGGGGCGAGGGGGGCGTCGTGGAGTTCCTGCACGCGCTCAAGAGTACGGGCTCGTTCCGCGCGCAATGGGGGATGGGCCGCCGCCCCGGGCCCGCCGGGGCCGGACATGCTTCGCCCGCCCCGGCCCTGCCGGGCGAGGCCGCAACCCTTGCGCCAGGGAGGCCGGACACCGATCCCCGGGAGGCCGAAGCACGCGTGGCGGGAGGCCGGACGAAGACCCGCGGAAGCCCCGGACGCAGACCCGCCGAAGGCCCGACGCAGACCCGCGGAAGACGGGACGCAGACCCGCCGAAGGCCCGACGCAGACCCGCGGAAGACGGGACGCAGACCCGCCGAAGGCCCAACGCAGACCCGCCGAGGGCCCGACGCAGACCTGCGAAAGACCGGACGCCGACCCACGGAAAGGCCCGACGCCGCCGGGTCTCCCCGGCGGCGTCGGGCTTCACGGCGCCGCCCTGCCCCGCGCCCTCTCGCGTGGCCGGGCGTCCGCCGGGCGGCGCGCCCTCCTGCCATGGCCCGGCGGGCGGCGCGCCGCCCTCGGGGGCGCGCCGCCGCTTCGGTCACACCGCGGCGAGGGGGCGCTCCTCGGGGTCCTTCGCCGGGGTCGCCGACACCGCCCGGTGCCTCGGGATGAAGAGGGAGGCCAGTGCCCCCAGGGCCACCATCCCCGCGCCGACCCACAGCGCGGGTACCAGGCCGTCGACGAAGCTCTGGCCGGACTCGTATCCGCCCTGCGCGGCGAAGATCGAGGCCATCACCGCGACGCCGAGCGCGCCGCCGACCTCGCGCAGTGCGTTGTTGGCGCCGGACGCGATGCCCTGCTCGGACGGGCGGACGCTGGACATGACCAGGTTGGCCGCCGGAGCGAAGTACAGCGCCATGCCGATGCCGCTCACGACCAGTGCGGGGAGCTGGACGGCGTACGAGGCGTCGGGGGTCAGGACCAGCGCGAACCAGGCGAGGCCGAGCGCCTGGAGGGCGAGGCCCGCGGCGACGACCGGGCGGCCGCCGATCCGGTCGGAGAGGGCGCCCGCGAGCGGCGCGACGATCATCGGCATACCGGTCCAGGGCAGCATCCGCAGTCCCGCCTCGGTCGGCGAGTAGCCGAGAACGCCCTGCATGTACTGGCTGAGCAGGAAGATCGAGCCGAACATACCGAGGAACATCAGCAGGCTGGCCGCGTTGATCCCGGAGAAGGCGCGGTTGCGGAAGAGCCGCATGGGCAGCATCGGCGCCTTGGCGCGGATGCCGTGGTGGATGAATCCGCCGATGAGCGCGGCGCCGGCGATCAGTCCGGTGAGGACGGTCATGGAGGTCCAGCCGTCGATCGGGCCGCGGATCAGCCCGTACACGATGCCGAACAGGCCGCCGCTGGCGAGGAGCGTGCCGGTGAGGTCGAGGCGGGCTCCGGCGCCGTGCGACTCGGCAAGGCGCAGCCGGGCGAGCGGCAGCAGCGCGATGCCGAGCGGAACGTTCAACCAGAAGATCCACTGCCAGGAGATGTGCTCGGTGAGGGTGCCGCCGATGAGCGGGCCGGAGGCGACGGCGAGACCGTTGACGGCGCCCCAGATGCCGAACGCCATCCCGCGCTTGGCGGCCGGGACTGCCGCGGTGAGCAGGGTGAGGGTGAGCGGCATCATGATCGCGGCGCCGACGCCCTGGACGGCGCGCGCGGCGATCAGCGCGTCGATGCCGGGGGCGAGCGCGGCCGCGGCGGAGGCTCCGGTGAAGACGGCGAGTCCGACGACGAAGAGCCGGCGGCGGCCGAAGCGGTCTCCGAGGGCCGCGCCGAACATCAGCAGGACGGCGAAGGTGAGGGTGTACGCGCTCACCGTCCATTCGAGGTCGTGCAGCGCTCCCCCGAGGTCCTCGCGGATCGAGGGCAGGGCGGTGGTGACGACGAGGTTGTCGAGGGCCGCCATGAAGCCGGCGACGCTGGTGATGACGAGGGCCCAGGCGGCGGAACCGCGGCGGGCTGCTGGCTGGTTCATTGCGTGCCTCTCAGGTCTCAGGTTAGTTATTGATGACTAACTTTCGCGATCATGAAAATCCGGTACGCATCACGTCGGCAGGCGCTACTTCTCCAGACGGCCGAGGCGACGGGCGGAGGGATAGAACCCCTCCCAGACCCGGTGCTCGGGCGGAAAGCCCATGGCGACGAGGGTGTTGATGAGCATGCCGTACGCCAGGAAGGTCGTGGTCTCGTTGACGTCCGCGCCGAGCGGAAGGTGGACGGTCTCCCAGAGCTCCATCCAGCCGGCCCGGACAGCCTCGCCGAACTCGTGGTCACCGGCCTCCTCCGCCGCGGCCACCGCGACGTACACCTGCATCTGCATCAGGAGCCGGTCCGGCTGCTCGGCGATGAGCCGGGTGTAGGCGTTGGCCATGGCATGCAGGGCCTCCTCCCCAGTCAGCCCCTCGGCGGCCTCCTGGAAGACCCGCCGGGTGTCCGCCAGGCAGCGCTCGGACGCCGCCAGGAAGATCGCCTTCTTGCCGGGGAAGAGCCGGAAGAGGTACGGCTGCGAGACGCCGACGCGCTTGGCGATCGCCTCCGTGGAGGTGCCGTAGTAGCCACCGCGGGCGAACTCCCTCATCGCCGCACGGATGACGCTCTCGCGCCGCTCCTCCGCACTCATCCTGACCATGCGACCAAATTAGTACTCAATCACTAACTTGGTCAAGAGGGATCGGGGCGACCGCTTTCCGCGGCCACCCCCCTCCTGGTGATCGGTACCGCTACGCCAGCCTGACCACGGCCCGGGACATGCCCAGGACCTTCTGGCCCGCCGACATCGCGGTCAGGTCCACCCGGACCTGGTTGTCGTCCAGCTTCGCCGCCACCTTGGCGCTGACCTCGATCAGGGCGCCGTCGTCGTCGTTGGGCACGACCACCGGCTTGGTGAAGCGCACGCCGTACTCGACGACGGCCGCCGGGTCGCCGGCCCAGTCGGTCACGACGCGGATCGCCTCGGCCATGGTGAACATGCCGTGCGCGATGACGTCCGGCAGGCCGACGCCGACCGCGAACTTCTCGTTCCAGTGGATCGGGTTGAAGTCACCGGAGGCACCGGCGTACCGCACCAGCGTGGCGCGCGTCACCGGGAAGGACTGCGCCGGCAGCTCCGTGCCGACCTCGACCTCGTCGTAAGCGATCTTCACGGTCATCCTCAGGCCTCCTCGGGGGCGCGCGACACGAGCTTGGTCCACGCGGTCACGACGTGCTCGCCGGTCTCGTCGTGGACCTCACCGCGGATGTCCAGGATGTCGTTGCCGGCCATCGACTTGATCGCCTCGATGGTCGAGGTGACCGACAGCCGGTCGCCCGCCCGTACCGGCCGCGTGTACGCGAATTTCTGGTCCCCGTGCACGACACGGCTGTAGTCCAGGCCCAGCTGCGGATCCTCGACGACCTGCCCCGCGGCCTTGAAAGTGATCGCGAACACAAACGTCGGCGGGGCGATCACATCGGGGTGACCGAGCGCCTTCGCAGCTTCCTGGTCGACGTAGGCCGGATTCGCGTCGCCGATCGCCTCGGCGAACTCGCGGATCTTTTCGCGGCCGACCTCGTAAGCCGCGGTGGGCGGATAGGTCCGGCCCACGAAGGACTGGTCGAGCGCCATGGACTCGATACCTCCTGGATTTGTTGCCGACAAACGACACGAGGCCGCCCCCTGGTGGGGACGGCCTCGTGTACGAGCCTGATTAGCGCGTCTCGCGGTGCGCCGTGTGCGAGTTGCAGCGAGGGCAGTGCTTCTTCATCTCAAGACGGTCCGGGTTGTTACGCCGGTTCTTCTTGGTGATGTAGTTCCGCTCCTTGCACTCCACGCAGGCCAGCGTGATCTTCGGGCGGACGTCGGTGGCAGCCACGTGAGTGCTCCTTGGACGGACGGATGGACGGATGAACGCATAAAAGAGTAGCCGATCGAAGGACCGACCCCACAATCGGCTACCGTGTGTAGCGGTGACCGGACTTGAACCGGTGACACAGCGATTATGAGCCGCTTGCTCTACCGACTGAGCTACACCGCTTTGATGATCCGGATCCCGCCCGAAGACGGGTTCCCTCTCACCAGAGCCCCAATACGGAATCGAACCGTAGACCTTCTCCTTACCATGGAGACGCTCTACCGACTGAGCTATTGGGGCGAGCGATGAAGACATTACACGGTCCTCCGCCGATCGCCCAAATCCGTTTCGTGCCCTCCCTCCACGCGCCCACGCGCGCGGTGTCCTCCCCCGTCCCGTAGGCCACACGTGGCCTCATCAGTACGACTATTGCGCTCCTCCTCGAAGGGCGGCCGGAGCGCCCCTAGGCTCGGCCCCACGCTGCGTGATCTTGTTCTTGAGCTGGAACTTGAGGAGCCCTGAGGAGCCCGATGTCAGCCGACAGCAAGCAGCCCCAGCCGCCCGACGACTGGGCCGCCGCCACCGCCGACTCCACCTCGCTCCTGCTCTCCAACGCCCGCCTCACCGACGGACGGACGGTCGACGTCCGGATGGGCGGGGGCCGGATCGAGGCCGTCGGCACCGCCGGCAGCCTCACCGCCCTCGGCGCCCGCGTGGACCTCTCCGGCTATCTCCTGCTCCCCGCCTCCGCGGAGCCGCACGCCCACTCCGACACCGCGCTCAGCGCCGACTCCCCCGGCCCCGTCTCGTACGCCCCCGAGGAGGTGCAGCGGCGGGCCACCGAGGCCGCGCTGCTGCAACTCGGCCACGGCGCCACCGCGCTGCGCGCGCACGTCCGGATCGGCGACGTACAGGGCCTCGGGCCCCTCGAAGCGGTCCTCCAGGCCCGGCGGTCGCTGCGCGGCCTGACGGACCTCACGACGGTCGCGGTGCCCCGGCTGCTCACAGGAGCGGCGGGCGCGGACGGGCTCGCGATGCTGCGGGACGCAGTGAAGATGGGCGCGAGCGTGGTGGGCGGCTGCCCGGACCTCGACCCCGACCCGGCCGGGTACGTGGAGGCGGTCCTGGAGGTGGCGGCGGAGCACGGCTGCCCGGTCGACCTGCACACCGACGGTGACGATCCGGCGCGGCTCGCCCGGCTGGCGGCCATGGCGGGCGGACTGCGGCCGGGGGTGACGATCGGCCCGTGCGCGGGCCTGTCCCGGCTGCCCTCGGAGGTGGCGCGACGGGCCGCCGACCAACTGGCGGCGGCCGGGGTGACGGTGGTCTGCCTCCCGCAGGGCGGCTGCGGCGCGACCGAGCTGCGCGGCGCGGCGCCGGTCCGGCAGCTGCGGGCGGCGGGCGTACGGCTCGCGGCGGGCGGCGGGGCGCTGCGGGACGTCTCCAACCCGGTGGGGCGCGGGGATCCGCTGGAGGCCGCGTATCTGCTGGCCTCGCTGGGCGGACTGCCGGCCGAGGACGCCTACGGGGCGGTGAGCACGGCGGCACGTACGGCGATGGGGCTCCCGGAGGTACGGGTGGAGGCCGGGTTCCCCGCCGAGCTGCTCGCGGTGCGCGGTGAGCGCCTCTCGGGCGTGCTGTCCCTGGCGTACAGCCGGATCGTGGTCCACCGGGGCCGGGTGGTGGCGCGGACCAGCGCCGTACGGGAGTACTGCGACTCGGCGGCGGCGCTCGACCTGCCACGCCAGGTCCGCCCGGAACGTCCCGAGCCGGGAAGCCCTCCGGCCGGTCCCGTCGTACGGTCGTGAGTATGCGCATTGTCATCGCTGGAGGACACGGTCAGATCGCCCTGCGCCTGGAGCGCCTGCTCTCGGCGGCGGGGCATGAGCCGGCGGGGCTCATCCGCAATCCGGAGCAGGCCGACGACCTGCGCGCGGCCGGTGCGGAACCGGTCGTGCTGGACCTGGAGTCGGCCACGGTGGAGATGGTCGCGGCGGTCCTTCAGGGCGCCGACGCGGCGGTCTTCGCGGCGGGCGCGGGCCCGGGCAGCGGCACCGCCCGCAAGGACACGGTGGACCGCGCGGCGGCGGTCCTGTTCGCCGACGCGGCGGAACGGGCGGGCGTACGCCGGTACATCGTCGTCTCGTCCATGGGCGCCGACTCCGCCCATCCGGGTGACGAGGTCTTCGACATCTACCTGCGCGCCAAGGGCGCGGCGGACGACTCCGTGCGCGCCCGCGAGGGCCTGGACTGGACGATCCTGCGCCCCGGCTCGCTGACGAACGACGCGGGCACGGGGCTGGTCCGCCTGGGCGCCGCGACGGGCCGCGGCCCGATCTCCCGCGACGACGTGGCCGCGGTCCTGGCCGAACTCCTGGACACCCCGGCGACGGCGGGCCTGACCCTGGAACTGATCAGCGGCTCGATCCCGGTCGCGGTGGCGGTGAAGGACATGGCGGGCAACTGACCCCCAGAACAAAGAAGAAGGTCCCCGGTGCGAACACCGGGGACCTTCTCTATCGCGTGGCGGCGCCAGGATTCGAACCTGGGTAGGCTAAGCCGACGGATTTACAGTCCGCTCCCATTGGCCACTCGGGCACACCGCCATGGGATGTCGCTGCTCGGAGCCGCTTTTCGGCGGTGCTCCGTGGCAACGACGTAAACGATACCTGATCCTCAGGGGTGCTTCGCCACCGGATTGATCAGCGGTTCGGGCATGATCGGGTGACTAGGCTTGCCTTGTACGCCAACGCAACCGCAACGCATTCGACGCAAGGAGCCACACGTCATGGCCGACTCCAGTTTCGACATCGTCTCCAAGGTCGAGCGGCAGGAGGTCGACAACGCCCTCAACCAGGCCGTGAAGGAGATCTCCCAGCGCTACGACTTCAAGGGAACCAACGCCTCGATCTCCTGGTCGGGCGAGAAGATCCTGATGCAGGCCAACGGCGAGGAGCGCGTCATGGCGATCCTCGACATCTTCCAGTCCAAGCTGATCAAGCGCGGGATCTCGCTGAAGTCGCTGGACGTCGAGGGTGAGCCGCAGCTGTCCGGCAAGGAGTACAAGCTCTTCGCGTCGGTCGTCGAGGGCATCTCCCAGGAGAACGCCAAGAAGGTCGCGAAGGCCATCCGCGACGAGGGCCCCAAGGGCGTCAAGGCGCAGGTCCAGGGTGACGAGCTGCGGGTCAGCTCGAAGAGCCGCGACGACCTGCAGGCCGTGCAGGCGCTGCTCAAGGGCAAGGACTTCGACTTCGCGGTCCAGTTCGTGAACTACCGCTAGTCACGAACTGCGTGTCCGAAAGCCGCCAGCCTCCCGGGTGGCGGACCTCGCACACTGGACGCGGAGTGAATGCGAGGAGAGGAACTGCCATGACGGTGTACGCGTACGTCGAGGGGCCGCTGGGCGAGATGCTGCTCGTCGGGCGGGGCGCCGACGAGGGCGGTCGGACCGCGCTGGTCTCGCTGTCGCTGCCCGGGCAGAAGGGTGCCGCCGCCGTCGAGGACGGCTGGCGGCACGCGCCCGAGGCGTTCGAGGAGATCGCCGCGCAGCTCGGTGAGTACTTCGCCGGCCGCCGCGACCGCTTCGACATCCCGTTCGCGGACAGCGGGACGGACTTCCAGCGGCGTGTCTGGCACGCCCTGGGGGAGATCCCCTACGGCTCCACCGTCTCGTACGGGGACATCGCCCGGCAGGTGGGTTCCTCGGGGGCCGGGGTGCGGGCCGTCGGCACCGCGATCGGGCGCAACCCGCTCCTGGTGGTCCGGCCCTGCCACCGGGTGATCGGCGCGGACGGGAGTCTGCGCGGGTACGCGGCCGGTCTGGAGCGCAAGGAGCGGCTGCTCGGGCTCGAAGGCGCCCTGGTGGCGTGATGGACGGGCTGTTGGCGTGATGGACGGGCTGTTCGCCCGGGAGCGGGCCGTCGTGGCCCCGGGTGCGGTGCACGTTCCCGGATGGCTTTCCGTCGACCGGCAGCGGGAGTTGGTGGCGGCCTGCCGGGAGTGGGGGCGCGGGCCGGTGCCGTACCGGCACACCGTGCTGCCGGGCGGCGGGGTGATGTCCGTGCGGTCGCTCTGCCTGGGGCGGCGCTGGGTGCCGTACCGGTATCTCGACACCGTCGACGTCGAACTGCCCGGATGGTTGGGCCGGTTGGGGCGTGAGGCGGTGACGGAGGCGTACGGAGGCGGCCAGGACTTCAGCGCTGACACCGCCCTCGTGAACTTCTACGACGCCGGCGCCGACGCCAAGATGGGGCTGCACCAGGACAAGGAGGAGCGGTCCGGTGCGCCGGTGGTGTCGCTGAGCCTCGGTGACCGTTGCGTGTTCCGGTTCGGGAACACCGAGAACCGGGGGAAGCCGTACACCGACGTGGAGTTGGCGTCCGGGGATCTCTTCGTCTTCGGCGGGCCGTCGCGCTTCGCGTACCACGGGGTGCCCAAGGTCCTTCCCGGCACGGCCGATCCGGCCCTTGGGCTGACGGGGCGACTGAACATCACCCTCCGCGAGACCGGGCTCTGAGCGCGACGAGGCTTCAGCGTGAGCGGGAGTGGCCGAAGAGGATCCGGTACCCGATCAGCAGCACCAGCGAGCCGCCGACGGCCGAGAGCCAGGTGGCCGTGTCGTAGAAGCCGGTGGCGATCGGGCGGTCCAGGAACGTGGACGAGATCCAGCCGCCGATGAAGGCGCCGGCTATGCCGATGAGGGTCGTGCCGATGAGTCCGCCCGGGTCGCGGCCCGGGAGCAGGATCTTGGCGACGACGCCCGCGAGCAGGCCCAGGACGATCCAGCTGATGACGTTCATGGTGAGGAAGACGCGGGGGCCGCGGGCGCGGTTGCGGCGGGCCGTAGTGTGCCGTGCATGACACAGGAACTGCGCCGCTCGCTCGGTGTCCTCGACGCCGTCGTGATCGGACTGGGCTCGATGGTGGGCGCCGGGATCTTCGTGGCGCTCGGCCCGGCGGCCGAGGCGGCCGGTTCGGGGCTGCTGCCGGCGCTCGGGCTCGCCGCGCTCGTCGCGTACTGCAACGCGATGTCCTCGGCCCGGCTGGCCGCCCTGTATCCGACCTCGGGCGGCACCTATGTGTACGGTCGCGAACGTCTCGGGTCGTTCTTCGGGTACCTGGCCGGCTGGGCGTTCGTCGTCGGCAAGACGGCCTCGTGCGCGGCGATGGCGCTGACGGTCGGGGCGTACGTCTGGCCGGAGCAGGCCCATGCGGTGGCGGTCGCGGCGGTGGTGGCGCTGACGGCCGTGAACTACGGCGGTGTGCGGAAGTCGGCCCTGCTGACGCGGGTGATCGTGGCGCTGGTCCTGGCCGTCCTGGCGGCGGTGGTGGTGGCGTGCTTCGCCTCCGGCTCCGGGGACTTCGGGCGGCTCGCCCTGGGCGCGGACGTGACGGCCGGTGGGGTGCTCCAGGCGGCGGGGCTGCTGTTCTTCGCGTTCGCGGGGTACGCGCGGATCGCCACGCTCGGCGAGGAGGTGCGCGATCCGGCCCGGACGATCCCCCGGGCGGTCCCCCTGGCGCTCGGAATCACGCTTGCCGTCTACTCGGCGGTGGCGGTGTGCGTCCTGACCGTCCTCGGGCCGCAGGCGCTGGCGGCTTCCCCCGCCCCGCTCGTGGACGCGGCCCGGGCGGCCGACGCCCGATGGCTGGTTCCCGTCGTCATGGTCGGCGCTGCGGTCGCCGCGCTGGGCTCACTGCTCTCGCTGATCCTCGGGGTGTCCCGTACGACTCTGGCGATGGCCCGGGACGGTCATCTGCTGGCCGGGCTCGCCGCCGTGCACCCCCGCTTCCAGGTGCCGCACCGGGCGGAGCTCGCGGTGGGCGCGGTGGTCGCCGTGGTGGCGGCCACGGCGGACGTACGGGGCGCGATCGGCTTCTCGTCCTTCGGCGTGCTCGTCTACTACGGGATCGCCAACGCCTCCGCGTGGACACTGGGCCGCTCGCACCGTCCGCTCGCCGCGCTGGGCCTGGTGGGGTGCGGGGCGCTCGCGTTCGCGCTGCCGCCGGCCTCCGTGCTTGCCGGGCTCGGGGTCCTCGCGGTGGGCACCGTCGCGTACGCGGTCAGTCGGGGGCGACGCGAGCACCCCTAGTGGGTCGTGTACGTGTACGGGTACGGCTGGTCCGTGCGGACGATCTCCTTGCCCAGCGGCAGCAGCGACACCGGGATCAGCTTGAAGTTCGCGATGCCGAGCGGGATGCCGATGATCGTGATGCACAGGACGATGCCGGTGGTGATGTGTCCGAGCGCGAGCCACCAGCCCGCGAGGATCAGCCACAGCACGTTGCCGACGCAGGACGGCGCGCCCGCGTCCCGCCGGTCCACGACCGTGTAGCCGAAGGGCCAGAGGGCGTAGATGCCGATGCGGAAGGCGGCGAGTCCGAAGGGGATGCCGATGATCGTGATGCACAGCAGGACGCCCGCCAGCATGTAGCCGAGGAACATCCAGAAGCCGCACAGGATCAGCCAAATGATGTTGAGGATTGTCTTCACGGGCGACGACCTGCCATCTGCTCGAGTCGGGCGATGCGCTCCGCCATCGGCGGGTGCGTCGAGAACATTTTCGATAGACCCCTGCCCGCTCCGAACGGGTTGGCAATCATCATGTGGCTCGCGGTCTCGATCCTGGGCTCGGGCGGCAGCGGCAGCTGCTTCGTCCCTGCTTCGAGCTTGCGCAGGGCGCTCGCGAGGGCCAGCGGATCGCCGGTGAGCTGGGCGCCTGAGGCGTCCGCGTCGTACTCCCGAGAGCGGCTGATGGCGAGCTGGATGACCGAGGCGGCGACCGGGCCGAGGATCATGATCAGCAACATGCCGAGCAGCCCGGGGCCGTCGTCGTCGCTGGAGCGGCCGATCGGGATCAGCCAGGCGAAGTTGACCAGGAACAGGATCACGGACGCGAGCGCTCCGGCGACGGAGGAGATCAGGATGTCCCGGTTGTAGACGTGGCTCAGCTCGTGGCCGATCACGCCGCGCAGCTCTCGCTCGTCGAGGATCTGCAGGATGCCCTCGGTGCAGCACACGGCTGCGTTGCGGGGGTTACGGCCGGTGGCGAAGGCGTTCGGTGCCTGGGTCGGCGAGATGTAGAGCCGGGGCATCGGCTGGCGGGCCTGGGTGGAGAGCTCGCGCACCATCCGGTAGAGCCCGGGTGCCTCGAACTCGCTCACCGGCCGGGCTCGCATGGCGCGCAGGGCCAGCTTGTCGCTGTTCCAGTAGGCGTACGCGTTGGTGCCGAGCGCCACGACGAGCGCGACGATCAGCCCTGTACGCCCGAAGAAGCTGCCGATGAGGATGATGAGGGCCGAGAGCCCTCCGAGGAGTACGGCGGTCCTCAGCCCGTTGTGCCGGCGGTGCACGGTACGCCCTCCAAGTGGTGCGGCAGGGGAACCCTTTGCTGTGTGGTGGTCCTCCCCCAGACTTCGTCCGGGTGGACCCCATGTCCAGTGGACCCTCCCGTACTGGTCAACGCCAGGCGGGATGCGCGGGTTCCCCTGCCCCCACCGGGGGCTCTGTGGGCTGTACGGGTGATCAGCGCGGGGCCGGGACGCCCGCCTTCTCCAGTGCGGTGGCGACGGGCTCGACCTCGCTGGTGCAGTGCGCGCAGCGGGTGGCGATGGCCGGGATCTCGGTGAAGCAGCGGGGGCAGTCGCGCTTCTCGGACTTGACGTCCAACTCTTCCCTGGCGAACTTCTCCTGGATCTTCGCCAGGGGGACGACGATGCAGAAGTAGAGCACCGCGGCGGTGATCACGAAGGCGATGGTGGCGGCGATGAGCAGGCCGTAGGGGAAGACGGTGCCGCGGACCTGGAAGCTGGCCTCGCTGAAGTCGCCGACCGAGCCGGTGGCGAGACCGATGAGCGGAGTGATGAAGGCCTTGCTGAAGCCGGTCACGACCGCCGTGAACGCCGATCCGACGGCAAGACCGATGGCCAGCGAGATGACGTTGCCGCGGAGGATGAAGTCCTTGAAACCGTTCAGCACGGGTGAAGCTCCTTGTTGCGATTCTCTGTGGGGGGCGTGGGGCCGGCGGCTCAGAAGAGCGTGGTGGCCGCGAAGCGCAGCGCGAACTGCGGGTAGCCCGACAGCACGACGCCCACGACGGCGGCGACCGCGATCGCCAGGGTGATCGGGGCGGGCACACGCGCGTGGGCCTTCTCCACCGTCGGCGCGGTCTCCGGCGTGCGGAACAGCAGCGCCGTCCACCGCAGGTAGTAGTAGAGGCCGATCACGACGTTGACGCCCATGATCACGGCCAGCCAGCCGAGGCCCGCGTCGACCGCAGCCGAGAAGACGGTGACCTTGGCGAAGAGACCGATGATACCGGGCGGCAGACCGGCCAGGTTGAGCAGGAAGAAGCCCAGGGTGAGGGCGATCACAGGACGGTCGGCGTAGAGGCCGCGGTAGTCGGAGATCCGGTTCTCGGGGTGCGTACGGGAGACCAGGACGACCACCGCGAAGGCGCCGAGGTTCACGACGGCGTACATCAGGGCGTACGCGACGGTGGCGCCGATCTGGTCGTCGCTGGAGTACGCGGCGGCGGCGATCGGCACCAGGAGGTAGCCGGCCTGGGCGACGGAGGACCAGGCGAGCAGCCGGACCGCGCTCCACGCGCGCGTGGAGACCTGCCGCAGCGCGGCCACGTTGCCGATGGTCATGGTGAGCGCGGCGAGGACCGCGAGCGCCGGGCCCCAGACGTCGGCGTACGAGGGGAACGCGACGACCGTGACGAGGATGAGGCCGGTGAAGCCGACGGCCTTGCCGACCACGGAGAGGTAGCCGGCGACGGGCAGCGGGGCGCCGACGTAGGTGTCGGGGACCCAGAAGTGGAAGGGGACGGCGGCCGTCTTGAAGGCGAAGCCGACCAGGGTGAGCGCGACGCCCGCCTGGGCGAGGGTCTCCAGCTGACCGGGGACGTCGTCGAGGCGCTGGGCGAGCTCGGTGAGGTGGAGGGTGCCGGTCGCGCCGTACACGAAGCTGACGCCGAGCAGGGTCACGGCGGTCGCGGTGACGGAGGAGAGGAAGAACTTCAGCGCGGCCTCGCTGGACTGCCGGTCGCCCCGGCGCAGGCCTACGAGGGCGAAGGCGGGCAGCGAGGCCACTTCGAGGGCGACGACGAGGGTCGCGAGGTCGCGGGAGGCGGGGAGCAGCGCCGCGCCGGCGGCCGAGGAGAGCAGCAGGAACCAGTACTCACCGGCGGGAAGCCTGTCGCGGGTGTCGGAGAGCGACAGCAGGGCGGTGAGCAGGGCTCCGCCGAGCACCAGGAACTGGATGACGAGGGTGAAGCGGTCGGCGGTGTAGCTGCACGCGGCGGTCGCGGCCGGATCCGTGGTGAGGCAGAACGTCGAGCGGTCGCCGGCCCGCAGCGGGATCAGCAGGGCGATCGAGGCGACGAGCCCGGCGATCGCGGTCCAGCCGAGGAGCTGCTTGTGCCGCGCGGGGACGAAGAGGTCGGCGACGAGCACGATCAGGGCGACCACGGCCGTGAGGGTGGGTGGCGCGATCGCGAGCCAGTCGACGGACTGGACGAGGTTCGTGGTCGTCACGAGTTCCCTCCCGCGAGGAGCTTCTGGACGGCCGGATCGGTGAGGCCGAGGAGGACCGCGGGCCACAGGCCGGCGAGGACGGTGAGGGCGACGAGCGGGGTCCAGGCGGCGAACTCGTACCCCTGGACGTCGGCGATCACCGTCTCCCCGCTGGGGCGGGGGCCGCCCATGCAGACCCGGCGGACGACGACGAGCAGGTACGCGGCGGTGAGCAGGGTGCCGAAGGCGCCGATCGCCATGAAGGTGAGGAAGGCGGGGCGGCTGAGGCCCGCGGCCGGTTCGAAGGCGCCGAACAGGGCGAGCATCTCGCCCCAGAAGCCGGCGAGGCCGGGCAGTCCGAGGGAGGCGACGGCGGCGAAGGCGAGCAGTCCGCCCATGCGGGGGGCGCGGCCGTAGAGCGCGGCGCCGGTGGCGCCCGCGAGGGTGTCGAGGTCGGCGGTGCCGTACCGGTCCTTCAACGCGCCGACCAGGAAGAAGAGCAGGCCGGTGATGAGACCGTGGGCGATGTTGGCGAAGAGCGCGCCGTTGACTCCGGTGGGGGTCATGGTCGCGATGCCGAGGAGCACGAAGCCCATGTGGCCGACGGACGAGTACGCGATGAGGCGCTTGAGGTCGCCCTTGTTGCCGGGCTTCGCGAGGGCGAGGCAGGCGAGCGATCCGTAGATGATGCCGGCGACGGCGAAGGCGGCGAGGTAGGGGGCGAAGACCCTCATGCCGTCCGGGGCGACGGGGAGGAGGATCCGGACGAACCCGTACGTACCCATCTTGAGCAGGACACCGGCGAGGAGGACCGAGCCGACGGTCGGGGCGGCCGTGTGGGCGTCCGGGAGCCAGCTGTGCAGCGGCCACATCGGGGTCTTCACCGCGAGCCCGATCCCGATTGCGAGAACGGCGATGACCTGCACGGATGTGGTCAGTCCTCGGCCGTTGTCAGCGGCCAGTGCCACCATGTCGAACGTGCCCGCCTTCACGCCGATGAGGAGCAGGCCGAGCAGCATGACGACCGAACCGAGCAGCGTGAAGAGGATGAACTTCCAGGCGGCCGCCTGCCTGCCCTCGCCGCCCCAGCGGGCGATGAGGAAGTACATCGGGATGAGGACCATCTCGAAGGCCAGGAAGAACAGGATCAGGTCGAGGACGGCGAAGGTGGCGAGGGTGCCGGACTCGAGGACGAGGAGCAGGGCGACGAATCCCTTGGGGGAGGGACCACTCGGCATCTTGAAGTAGCTGTAGAGCGCGCAGAGGAAGGTCAGCAGCGCGGTCATGACCAGGAGGGGGAGGGAAATGCCGTCGACACCGAGGTGGAGGCGCACGTCGAGTGCGGGGATCCACTTGACGTCCGTGCTCGCCTGGATCCTCGACGGCTGGTCGTGGTCGAAGCCGAGCGTGAGGACGATCGCGGCGAGGAGGATCACGCCGGTGACGACCACGCCGTGGCGGAGCACGGCCTGGTCGGGCGACTTCCCCTTCAGCCCGGGCGGGGCGGGGAGAAGAGCGGCGGCGGCGCCGATGAGCGGGCCGGCGACGATCAACGCAAGAAGGAACTGCATCACGGATTCGCTGATATCGATCACGTCTCACGCTCCGGCGGCGACGAGTACGGCGGCGATCGCCAGGACGACGGAGCCGGCGAGCAGGGCGCTCAGATAGGTCTGCACGTTGCCGGTCTGGGCGCGGCGGACGAGCCATCCGAGCCACTTGGTGCCGGTGCCCGCGCCGCTCACGTAGGTGTCGACGACCTCGCGGTCCAGGAAGCGGACCAGGGAGGCCGCGGCCAGGACGGGGCGGACGAACGCGGCGGTGTAGAGGGCGTCCAGGTGGAAGCCGGTGGCCGCGTGGCGGTGCAGCGGGCCGAGGAGGGCACGGCCGGGGTCGGTCGGGTCCTCGGCGGGGTGCGGCAGGTGCAGGGCCTCGGCCTCGACCTTGCCCGCCTCGGCGTCGGGGTGGGCGACGTGCGCGGCGACCGGCTCGCGGGCGGGGCCCTTCGTGGCGAGCGCCTTGGTGGCGAGGGTGCGCCAGACCGCGTAGGTGACGACGGCGCCGACGAGGGCGATGCCTGTGCCGAGGACCGCGGTGGTGACGGTCGGGGTGAGGGCGTGGCCGTCGAACCAGTCGTCGAGGTACGTGACGCTCAGACCGAAGCCGAGGGAGGGGATCGCCAGTACCCACAGGACGGTGGTCATGGCGAGCGGCTGGCGGCCGTGGTCGGGGACCTCGGCGCCCCGGCCGCGGAAGGCGAGGAGCCACAGGCGGGCGGCGTACGCGGCGGTGAGGAGGGCGGTGAGCAGGCCCGCGACGAGGACGGTCCAGCCGGCCCCCGCGGGGGCGACGGTGCGGTCCCCGAGGGCGGTGTGCTCGGCGGCCACGAGGACGGCTTCCTTGGAGAAGAAGCCGGCGAACGGCGGCAGGGCGGCGAGCGCGAGGAGGGCGACGGTCATCGTCCAGTACGCGTCGGGGACCCGCTTGGTCAGGCCGCTCATCCGGGACATGGCCGAGAGCGAGTTCGTACCGGCGGCGTGGATGATCGCGCCGGCGGCGAGGAAGAGGAGGGCCTTGAAGGCGCCGTGGGACATGAGGTGGAAGACGGCGGCCCCGCGGTCGCCGACGGCCAGGGCGCCGGCCATGTAGCCGAGCTGACCGATCGTCGAGTAGGCGAGGACGCGCTTGATGTCGTCCTGGGCGAGCGCGGCGAGCCCCGAGCCGACCATCGTGACGGCGGCCATGACGGCGAGCACGGTCAGCGCGGCCGCGGACGAGGCGAAGACGGGCAGCAGGCGGGCCACGAAGTAGATGCCGGCGGCGACCATGGTCGCCGCGTGGATGAGCGCGGAGACGGGAGTGGGGCCGGCCATGGCGTCGGGGAGCCAGGTGTGCAGCGGGAACTGCGCGGACTTGCCCGCCACGCCGGCGAGCAGCAGCAGCGCGACGAGCGTGGGGTGGTCGAGCCCGCCGGCGGCGACGGTGCCGAGAATCCCCCGGATCTGGAAGGTGCCCGCGTCCGTGGCGAGCGCGAAGAGGCCGATCAGGAAGGGCACGTCGCCGAGCTTGGTGACCAGGAAGGCCTTGAGGGAGGCGGCCCGGGCCTCGGGGGTCTCCCAGTAGTGGCCGACGAGGAAGTACGAGCAGATGCCCATGATCTCCCAGCCGACCAGGAGCACCATCAGGTCGCCCGAGTAGACGACGAGCAGCATCGCAGAGGTGAAGAGGGAGACGAGCGCGGCGTACGAGGGGTAGCGCGGGTCGTCGCGCAGATAGCCGGTCGAGTAGATCTGCACGCAGGTGGCGACGACCCCGACGACCACGGCGACGAGGGCGGCGAAGCCGTCGATGTACAGGGAGAGGTCGATGGGGACCGAGCCCGTGGGGGTGAGCTGGGTGGCGGCCTCGATCGTCTTCCCCCCGCCCTGCCGTACAGCGACGACGACGGCCAGGGCGGCGGCGGCCAGCGTCGGCAGGACGGCGAGGGGGCGGACGAAGCCGGGCGCGGTGCGGCCGAGGAGCAGGCCGGCGACGGAGCCGAGGAAGGGAAGGAGGGGGACGAGGACGGCGAGGGTCGTGGTGGTCACGCGGTGGCCTCGGCCTTCTCGTCGGCGTCGGTGGGAGTCTCCCGGGTGTCGCGGAGGCGGTCGACGTCCGAGCTGCCGCGGTTGCGGTAGACCATCAGGACGATCGCGAGACCGATGCCGATCTCGGCGGCGGCGATGGCGATGGTGAAGAGGGTGAGCGCCTGGCCGGCGTGGAGGGCGTCGCGGAGCCAGACGTCGAACGCGACCAGGTTGAGGTTGACGGCGTTGAGCATCAGCTCGACGGACATCAGGACCAGGATCGCGTTGCGGCGTGCGAGGACGCCGTAGAGGCCGACGCAGAAGAGCAGGGCGGCGAGGACGGCGGGGTAGGCGAGATGCATCAGTCCCGGGCCTCCTTGGCGTTCTTGCGGGACAGGACGATCGCGCCGACCAGCGCGGCGAGGAGGAGGACGGAGAGCGCCTCGAAGGGCAGCACCCAGTGCCGGAAGAGCATCTCGCCGGACACCTTGGTGGAGCCCTGGGCCGGTCCGTCCAGGTCGATCCAGGTCGTACGGAACGCGTCGACGACCACCCAGACGAGCGTCGCGGCCGCGGCGAGCGCGACCGCGAGGGCGACGGGGCGGTTGCCCGAGTCGGCGTCCGGGGAGCGGCCGATGGGGGCCTTGGTGAGCATGAGGCCGAAGAGAAGGAGGACGACGACGGAGCCGACGTAGATCAGCACCTGGACCCAGGCGATGAACTCGGCGGTGAGGAGGAGGTACTCCACGGCGAGGCCGCCGAGCGTCACGACCAGCCAGAGCGCGGCGTGCACGAGCTGACGGGTGGTGACGGTGACGACGGCCGCGCCGAGGGTGGCGAGGCCGACGAGGAGGAAGGCGATCTCGACGCCGGAGGGCGAGAGGAAGCCGGGGGTGGTGGCGGCGAGCGTGGTGGCGGCGAGGGTCACTGCTGGTCCCCCTCGGCCCGGGCGGCCGCTGCTGCGGCGGCGGCCTTCTCCACGGCCTTGCGTGCCGCGGCGATCTCCTTGGGCTCCTCGGCACGCGGGTCGAGCGCGGGCGGTTCCGGGACCGTCCACATCCACTCGCGGAGCTTGTCGCGCTCGTGGGTGAGTTCGTGGATGTCGGTCTCCGCGTACTCGAACTCGGGCGACCAGAACAGCGCGTCGAAGGGGCAGACCTCGATGCAGATACCGCAGTACATGCAGAGGGCGAAGTCGATGGCGAAGCGGTCGAGGACGTTGCGGCTGCGCTCGCGGCCGCCGGGGGCGGCGGCGGGCACCGTCTCCTTGTGGGAGTCGATGTAGATGCACCAGTCGGGGCACTCGCGGGCGCAGAGCATGCAGACGGTGCAGTTCTCCTCGAAGAGCCCGATGACGCCGCGGGTGCGGGGCGGGAGTTCGGGCTGCTTGTCGGGGTACTGCGCGGTGACGGTCTTCTTCGTCATCGTGCGGAGCGTGACGGCGAGGCCCTTGGCCAGGCCGGAACCGGGGATGGGCATTACTGGATCGCCACCTTCACGATGCCGGTGAGCGCGATCTGCGCGAGGGCGAGCGGGACGAGGGTCGTCCAGGCGAGCTTCTGGAGCTGGTCCTCGCGGAGGCGGGGGTAGCTCACGCGGAGCCAGATGACGACGAAGGCGAGGATCGCGGTCTTGAGGAGGGTCCAGACCCAGCCGAGGCCGTCGGCGCCGAAGGGGCCGTGCCAGCCTCCGAGGAAGAGGACGGTGGTGAGCCCGCAGAGGACGACGATGCCGGCGTACTCGGCGAGCAGGAAGAGCGCGAAGCGGAGGCCGGTGTACTCGGTGTACGCGCCGAAGATGATCTCGGAGTCGGCGACGGGCATGTCGAACGGCGGGCGCTGGAGCTCGGCGAGGCCGGCGACGAAGAAGACGATCGCGCCGACGATCTGCCAGGGCAGCCACCACCACTCGAAGGCGTTGAGGATGCCGGGGAGGGAGACGGTGCCGGCGGCCATCGCGACGGAGGCGGCGGTGAGCAGCATCGGGAGCTCGTAGGCGAGCAGCTGGGCGGCGGTGCGGAGGCCGCCGAGCAGGGAGAACTTGTTGGCGGACGCCCAGCCGGCCATGAGGCTGCCGAGGACGCCGACGCCCATGACGGCGAGCACGAAGAAGATGCCGGCGTCGACGAGCTGGCCGACGGCGCCTTCGCTGGGGCCGATGGGGATGGCGACGAGGACGAGGAGGTACGGGAGGAGGGCGACGGCGGGCGCGAGCTGGAAGATCCGGCGGTCGGCGTTGGCCGGGACGACGTCCTCCTTCTGCGCGAACTTGACCCCGTCGGCGACGAGCTGTGCCCACCCGTGGAATCCACCGGCGTACATGGGCCCGAGGCGGCCCTGCATGTGGGCCATGACTTTGTGCTCGGTCTGCCCGATGACGAGGGGCAGCACGAGGAACACGGCGAAGACGACGAGCAGCCGGAAGGCGACGTCGAGTGCGTCGTTCACGCGGGTTCGCCTCCGGCGGGGTCGGTGGGGTTGGGGTGGTGGTCGTGATCGGCACGCTCGCCGTCACCGTCGGACGCTGGTTCCGCGCGGTGGGCGGGCGCGGTCTCGGGGCCCGACTCCGCCGGAGCGGACTCGCCCTCGGGGCCCGATTCCTCCGGGGCGGACTCGCCCTCGCGGACCGGCTCCGCCTGTGCGGCCGGCTCCGCTTCGGGAGCAGGTCCCGCCTCGGGCGCGGGCTTCGCCTCCGGAGCCGGTGTCGGCTCGGAGGCCGGCTTGGCCTCCGGGGCTGGCTCGACCTCCGGGGCTGGCTTGGCCTCTGACGCCGGCTCGACCTCTGACGCCGGCTCGACCTCCGACGTCGGCTCGACCTCCGACGTCGGCTCGACCTCCGGCGTCGGCTTGGCCTCCGGCGTCGTTGAGGGCGGCGTGGTCTCGTCCTCGAACGCCGGGCGGGCGTGGTGCCACGGGGCGTCCGAGCTCCGGGTGCGGGGCGGCGGCTGGGCCGGGGTCTCGGCCTCGGAGGGCGCGCCCTCCTCGCGCTGGCTCGCCGAACCCGCGCTCGCGGAGCGACTCCGCCGCGGACCGGCGGCAGGCGCGGCCGTGCCGGGCTCTGCTCCTGCGGCAGGCGCCTCCGGGGCCTGGCTCGCCGAGCCGTCTGCCACGGTGCGACTGCGGCGCGGCGGGCGGCCCGGCGCGGGCTCGCTCGGCGTGACGGGTTCGGGGCCCGGTTCGGCCGCCTGGCTTGCCGAGCCGTCCGCCGCGGTGCGGCTGCGGCGCGGCGGGCGGGCGGGGGTTTCGGACGTGCCGGGGTCGGCGGGCGGGGTGGCGGTTTCCGGCAGCTGGGTTGCCGAGCCGTCCGTTGCCGTGCGGGTGCGGCGCGCCGGGCGGTCGCCCGCTGCCGCGCGGGCCGCGCGGGCCGGGGCAGGGGGGAGTTGGCCCTTCATGGGGCCCCAGTCGTTGGGGTCCGGGACGCCCGGGGGGAGCATCTGGCGGCGCTTCGGGCCGCCGTGCTCGGACTCGCCCGGTTCCTTCGCCCCCGGCCACGCCTTCGCGACCCGCGCCGCCAGCACGAAGTCCTTCCGCAGCGGGTGGCCCTCGAAGTTCTCGGGGAGGAGCAGCGGGACGAGGTTCGGGTGGCCCGTGAACTCGACGCCGAACATCTCGTGCGTCTCGCGTTCGTGCCACGCCGCGCCCGCGTAGATGTCGATCGCGGAAGCAAGCACGGGAGACGCGTGCGGGACCGTCGTGCGGACCAGCAGGCGGCGTACCGCGCCGCCCTCCAGCGCCACCACGTGCGCGCAGACCCGGAAGCCCACGCCCGGCTCGTCGACCGCGCTCAGCCAGTCGAAGTACGTGCAGCCCAGCTTGTCCCGCGCGATCTCGAGCGCCGCGATCCACGAGCCGACGGGAACGTCCACCGTCAGCAGCTCGTACGCCCGCTCCGCCGTCGCCTCCTGGCCGAAGACCTCGGTCACGGCCTCCGGGAGGGAGTCGTACGCGTTCACCTTCACTTGTCATCACCGCCCGGCTTCGGCGGCGTCACCAGATCGCTCGTCAGCTGGCCCACCGACGGACCCGAGTACCGCGCCGCCAGGGACTCCCGCGCGATCTTCTCCTGGAGCTTCAGGATTCCCTGGAGCAGCGCCTCCGGACGCGGCGGGCAGCCCGGCACGTACACGTCGACGGGGATGATCTGGTCGACGCCCTTCGTCACCGAGTACGAGTCCCAGTAGGGTCCGCCGCAGTTCGAGCAGGCGCCGAAGGAGATGACGTACTTGGGCTCGGGCATCTGCTCGTACAGCCGCTTCACCGCCGGCGCCATCTTGTCCGTCACCGTGCCGGAGACGATCATCAGGTCGGCCTGGCGCGGGCCCGGCGCGAAGGGGATCACGCCGAGCCGGATGAAGTCGTGGCGTGCCATCGACGCGGCGATGAACTCGATCGCGCAGCAGGCGAGGCCGAAGTTGAAGACCCAGAGGCTGTAGCGGCGGCCCCAGTTCAGGACCACCTTCATCGGCTCCGGGGCCAGCCGGGCCAGCGGGCCCAGCTTCGGGGTGGGGAGCGGGGTCACGTCCATGTCAGGACGCCCTTCTTGTACGCGTAGAGCAGTCCCACGGCCAGGAAGCCGAGGAAGATGAACATCTCGACCAGCGTCGTCGCGCCGTATCCCGGCGCGGCGAACACGGTCGCCCACGGGAAGAGGAAGATCGAGTCGACGGCGAAGATCACATAGAGGAAGGCGTACACGTAGTAGCGGACCTGGGTGTGCGCCCAGCCCTCCCCCACCGGGTCGACACCGCACTCGTACGTCAGCAGCTTCTCCGGCGTCGGCACGACGGGCCGCAGCAGACGGCCCGCGCCGAACGCGACGGCGACGAAGAGCACGCCGACGACGGCGAGCAGCCCGACGACGGAGTACGACTGGAAGTAGTCCGCCGCGAGTCCGAGTCCCGCCCGTACGGTCGGATCCGGCACGTCCACCCCTCGCTCCCTGCCCGTTTCGACGATCTGTACGCACGGGAGTCTAGGCCCTGTTAAAGAGGCCGTAAGCGGTCGTGTCACGGAGTGAGCGGGTGGGGATATCCCTACTTCCCTTCACCCACGTACCCCATGGCGTGCGCGGCCTCCGGACCGGCAGGCTTGGGCCCATGAGCGTCGACACCGATACCCCTGACAGCGACCGGCTGCCGCCCGCCCGCATCGGCTACGGCCGGCACACCTGGAAGGAGGTCTCCTTCCTGCTGGCCAATCTGCCGATCGCGCTGGTCGGCTTCGTGTACACGGTGGTGGCGGTCGCCATCGGTGTCGGGCTGTCCGTCACGGTGATCGGTCTGCCCCTGCTGGCCCTCGGTCTCGCCGGCGCGCGCGGCCTGGGCCGGGCGGAGCGGGCGAGGGCCCGGGCGCTGCTCGGCGTACGGGTGGAGGAGCCCAGCCCGCTCCCCCGCCGGCACGGCTTCTTCCCCTGGCTGTGGACGGCGCTGAAGGACCCGGTGGCCTGGCGGACGCTGCTGTACGGCTTCATCCGGCTGCCCTGGGGGATCGTGACCTTCACCGTCGCCCTCGTCTCGCTGATCGTGCTCTGGCCCGTGCTGCCGTTCCTCGCCCGGGGGCTCGCCAACGCGGACCGGGCCATGGTCCGCGGTCTGCTCTCGCCCTCCGACGAGCTGGAGCGTCGGATCGCCGAGCTGGAGAGCGACCGGGGCGTGGTCGTGGACACCGCCGCCGCCGATCTGCGCCGCATCGAGCGCGATCTGCACGACGGCGCCCAGGCCCGGCTCGTCGCGCTCGCCATGGGCCTCGGCCTGGCGAAGGAGAAGCTTCTGGAGGACCCGGAGGCGGCCGCCTCCATGGTCGACGAGGCGCACGGCGAGGTGAAGCTGGCGCTCCAGGAGCTGCGCGACCTGGCCCGGGGCATCCACCCGGCGGTCCTCACCGACCGCGGTCTGAACGCCGCCCTCTCCTCGATCGCCGCCCGGTGCACGGTCCCGGTGAAGGTGAACGTCGATCTGACCGAGCGGCCGGCCGAGGCCATCGAGGGCATCGCCTACTTCACCGTGTCCGAGCTGCTCCAGAACGTGTCCAAGCACGCGCAGGCACGTTCCGCCTCCGTGGAGGTGTGGCGCCGGGAGGACCGGCTGCTGCTCCAGGTACGGGACGACGGGCGCGGCGGGGCGCGGCTGGACGGCGGTACGGGGATGGCCGGGCTCGCGGAGCGTCTGGGGGCGGTCGACGGGCTCTTCGTCCTCGACTCGCCGGAGGGCGGTCCGACGACGGTCACGGCCGAGCTCCCCTGGCGTGCCCGCCAGGTCGGCTAGCCGGACACCGTCGCCCCGGCCCTCAGGTAGGGAAAACCCCCGGCCGCAGACGCCCACCTCCCTCATGGTCGGGGGCGCGCCGAACCGGAACCCTTGAAGACATCGACCTCCTCCAGCAGAAACGGACACCAGCGATGGCCACCCACCGCCTCCCCGCCGCGATCCGCGCGCCGTTCGAGGGCCGCACCTGGCGCGAGTTCGGCTACCTGGTGCTCGGGCTGCCACTGAGCGTCGCCTACTTCGCCCTCTCCATCGCCCTGGTCTCGGCCGGCGCGGGCCTCCTGATCACCTTCCTCGGGATCCCCGTCCTGGCCGGTGCGCTCGCGATGTGCCGTGGCTTCGGCGCCGTGGAGCGGGCCAGGGCGCGCGGTCTGCTCGGCCTGGACGTGGCGGCGCCCGAGCCGGCGCGGGGCCGAACGGGCGGGGCGATGTCGTGGATGGGGGCGATCCTGAAGAGCGGCGCGTCCTGGCGGCACCTGCTGTACGCGATCCTCCACATGCCGTGGGCGATCTTCGCGTTCACGGTCTCGGTGGCGTTCTGGACGTACGGCTGGGCGCTCTTCACATACCCGCTGTGGCAGTGGGTCTTCCCGATGTACGCCGGCCAGGACGGCATCCAGTTGTACGGCGACCGGACGCACGCGTTCTACCTGGACTCCCCCTTCGAGATCGCCGTCACCAGCGCGATCGGCCTGCTCTTCGTACTCGCCGGTCCGTGGATCATCCGTTCGCTGGCGGCCGTCGACCGGCTGATGGTCTCCGGTCTGCTCGGCCCGTCGCGGCTCGCGACCCGGGTCACGGAGCTGGAGAGCGACCGGGGCGTGGTCGTGGACACCGCCGCCGCCGATCTGCGCCGCATCGAGCGCGATCTGCACGACGGCGCCCAGGCCCGGCTCGTCGCGCTCGCCATGGATCTGGGTCTGGCGAAGGAGAAGCTGGCCGAGGACCCGAAGGCCGCGGCGCGGATGGTCGACGAGGCGCACGGCGAGGTGAAGACCGCGCTGCAGGAGCTGCGGGACCTGGCCCGGGGCATCCACCCGGCCGTGCTGACCGACCGTGGCCTGGACGCCGCGCTGTCGGCGGTCGCGTCCCGCTGCACGGTCCCGGTGTCCGTGGAGGTCGACCTCCCGGCCCGGCCGGTGCCCGCGATCGAGGGCATCGCCTACTTCACCGTGTCCGAGCTGCTCCAGAACGTGTCCAAGCACTCCGGCGCCCGGCGCGCCTGGGTGGACGTGTGGCGGGCCGGCGACCGGATGATGCTGCAGGTCAGGGACGACGGCCGGGGCGGCGCGGACGCGGTGGCGGGCAGTGGTCTCGCCGGTCTGACGGAGCGGCTCGGCGCGGTCGACGGGATCCTGGCGGTGGACTCCCCCGCCGGCGGCCCGACGACGATCACCGCCGAGCTCCCGTGGCGGGCCTGAGCCATCCCGATGCGACGACCACCCACCTGAGCCACCCGCGCGGCAGGCGCCCCACCTGACACGCTCTGAAGCAACAACCGCCCCACCTGACACACCCCTGAACCCCAAGCCACCCCGGCGCGTCCCTCTTACTGCGATGCTGAGAGGGATCGCAGTAAGAACATCGGAACATGGGGGCTTCAGGGTCGTGGAAGACGTGGCGGACAGGGTGCGTGTGGTCATCGCCGAGGATTCGGTACTGCTCCGTGAGGGCCTCACCCGCCTGCTGACCGACCGGGGACACGAGGTCGTCGCCGGTGTGGGCGACGGCGAGGCCCTGGTGAAGACCGTGGCCGGTCTCGCCGGTGAGGACGCGCTGCCCGACGTGGTGGTGGCGGACGTACGGATGCCTCCCACGCACACCGACGAGGGCGTACGGGCGGCGGTGCGGCTGCGCAAGGAGTACCCGGGGCTCGGGGTCCTGGTCCTTTCGCAGTACGTCGAGGAGCAGTACGCCACCGAACTGCTCGCCGGTTCCAGCCGGGGTGTGGGCTATCTGCTGAAGGACCGGGTCGCCGAGGTACGCGAGTTCGTGGACGCCGTGGTCCGGGTGGCCCGGGGCGGTACCGCGCTGGACCCGGAGGTCGTGCAGCAGCTGCTCGGCCGGAGCCGTAAGCAGGACGTGCTCGCGAACCTGACCCCGCGCGAGCGGGAGGTCCTGGGGCTGATGGCCGAGGGGCGGACGAACTCGGCGGTCGCGAAACAGCTGGTGGTGAGCGACGGCGCGGTGGAGAAGCACGTCAGCAACATCTTCCTGAAGTTGGGCCTGTCACCGAGTGACGGGGATCACCGCCGGGTACTCGCGGTGCTGACCTACCTGAACTCCTGATTACCTGACACCCTGTCAGATAGTCGAGCGGAGATCCGGCCAAGACGGACCCATTCCGAGACAAGCGGGGCCTAGGACCGAAGAACGAGCGGAACGCGACTTTCCCGAAGACCCTGGGGGGCGACAGAACGTGACAATCCATGACAAAGAGGCATCTCAAAACGAGGTCCACGATGCGAGAAGTCCCGGGAAGGCCCCCCTCACCGTCGTAGGGTGGGCCACGGGACGGCCGGTCGGCCGACCGTCCTCCGAGCCTTCTCCCGCCTCTGGCGGAGAGACCCTTGCCGCGAGGGAGGTCCAGTTCAGTGACCAGCCAGGTCAGTAGCGAGGCCGGTGAGGCCCTGGTCGGGGAGCAGCGCAGCATCCCCGCAGTGCCCCACCACGGCGAAGAGAAGGAAGTCCGACGACTCGATCGGGTGATCATCCGGTTCGCCGGCGACTCCGGTGACGGTATGCAGCTGACGGGTGACCGGTTCACCTCCGAGACGGCGTCCTTCGGGAACGACCTCTCGACGCTGCCGAACTTCCCCGCCGAGATCCGGGCCCCCGCCGGCACGCTGCCGGGTGTCTCCTCCTTCCAGCTGCACTTCGCGGACCACGACATCCTGACCCCGGGCGACGCCCCGAACGTGCTGGTCGCGATGAACCCGGCCGCTCTCAAGGCCAACATCGGCGACGTGCCCCGCGGCGGCGAGATCATCGTCAACACGGACGAGTTCGCCAAGCGGGCCATGGCGAAGGTCGGCTACGACACCTCCCCGCTCGAGGACGGCTCGCTCGCGGCCTACCGGGTCCACCCGGTCCCGCTGACGACGCTGACGATCGAGGCCCTGAAGGAGTTCGGCCTGTCCCGGAAGGAGGCCGAGCGCTCCAAGAACATGTTCGCGCTCGGGCTGCTGTCCTGGATGTACCACCGGCCGACCGAGGGCACCGAGACCTTCCTGCGCCAGAAGTTCGCGAAGAAGCCGCAGATCGCCGAGGCGAACGTGGCCGCGTTCCGGGCCGGCTGGAACTTCGGCGAGACGACCGAGGACTTCGCCGTCTCCTACGAGGTCGCCCCGGCGACCCGGGCGTTCCCCACCGGCACGTACCGGAACATCTCCGGGAACCTGGCGCTGTCGTACGGCCTGGTCGCCGCCTCCCGCCAGGCCGACCTGCCGCTCTACCTGGGCTCCTACCCGATCACGCCGGCCTCGGACATCCTGCACGAGCTCAGCAGGCACAAGAACTTCGGTGTCCGCACCTTCCAGGCCGAGGACGAGATCGCCGGCATCGGCGCCGCGCTCGGCGCGGCCTTCGGCGGCTCGCTCGCCGTCACCACCACCTCCGGGCCGGGCGTGGCGCTCAAGTCGGAGACGATCGGCCTCGCGGTCTCCCTGGAACTGCCGCTGCTCATCGTGGACATCCAGCGCGGCGGCCCGTCGACCGGTCTGCCGACCAAGACCGAGCAGGCCGACCTCCTCCAGGCCATGTACGGCCGCAACGGCGAGGCCCCGGTCCCGGTCGTGGCCCCGAAGACCCCCGCGGACTGCTTCGACGCGGCCGTCGAGGCGGCCCGGATCGCGCTCACGTACCGCACCCCGGTCTTCCTGCTCTCCGACGGCTACCTCGCCAACGGCTCCGAGCCCTGGCGCATCCCCGACGTCGACGAACTGCCCGACCTGCGCGTCCAGTTCGCAAGTGGCCCGAACCACGAGCTGGCGGACGGCACCGAGGTCTTCTGGCCGTACAAGCGCGACCCGCGGACCCTCGCGCGGCCCTGGGCCGTGCCCGGCACCCCCGGCCTCGAGCACCGGATCGGCGGGATCGAGAAGCAGGACGGCACCGGCAACATCAGCTACGACCCCGCCAACCACGAGTTCATGGTCCGCACCCGGCAGGCCAAGATCGACGGCATCGAGGTCCCGGACATCGAGGTCGACGACCCGGACGGCGCGAAGACCCTCGTCCTCGGCTGGGGCTCCACCTACGGGCCGATCACGGCGGCCGTCCGCCGGCTGCGGGCCGCGGGCCGGCCGATCGCCCAGGCCCATCTGCGCCATCTGAACCCCTTCCCGAAGAACCTCGGGGAGGTGCTGAAGCGGTACGAGAAGGTGGTCGTCCCGGAGATGAACCTGGGCCAGCTCGCCACCCTCGTCCGGGCGAAATACCTCGTCGACGCCCGGTCTTACACGCAGGTCAACGGGATGCCGTTCAAGGCCGAGCAGCTCGCTTCGGCCCTCAAGGAGGCCATCGATGAGTGAGTCGCTCCTGAACCTCGTGCCGAAGGCCGAAGCCGCCCAGTCGATGAAGGACTTCAAGTCCGACCAGGAGGTGCGCTGGTGCCCCGGGTGCGGCGACTACGCCGTGCTCGCCGCCGTGCAGGGCTTCATGCCCGAACTCGGCCTGGCGAAGGAGAACATCGTCTTCGTCTCCGGCATCGGGTGCTCCTCCCGCTTCCCGTACTACATGAACACGTACGGGATGCACTCCATCCACGGGCGTGCCCCGGCCATCGCCACGGGTCTGGCCACCTCGCGCCGCGACCTGTCGGTCTGGGTGGTCACGGGTGACGGCGACGCGCTCTCCATCGGTGGTAACCACCTGATCCACGCGCTGCGGCGGAACGTCAACCTCAAGATCCTGCTCTTCAACAACCGGATCTACGGTCTGACGAAGGGGCAGTACAGCCCCACCAGCGAGCTCGGCAAGATCACCAAGTCCACCCCGATGGGTTCCCTGGACGCCCCGTTCAACCCGGTGTCGCTCGCGATCGGCGCGGAGGCCTCGTTCGTGGCCCGCACGGTCGACTCCGACCGCAAGCACCTCACCGAGGTGCTGCGGCAGGCTGCCGACCACCCCGGCACGGCGCTCGTGGAGATCTACCAGAACTGCAACATCTTCAACGACGGCGCCTTCGAGGTCCTCAAGGACAAGGACCAGGCCCAGGAGGCCGTGATCCGGCTGGAACACGGACAGCCGATCCGCTTCGGAACGGGCCTGGACAAGGGAGTCGTACGGGACCCGGCCACGGGCGATCTGAAGGTCGTCACGGTCACCCCCGAGAACGAGAGCGCCGTCCTCGTCCACGACGCCCACTCCGCCTCCCCGACGACCGCGTTCGCCCTGTCACGGCTCGCCGACCCGGACACGCTGCACCAGACGCCCATCGGAGTGTTCCGCTCGGTGCGGCGGCCGGTGTACGACACGCTGATGGCCGACCAGCTGGACACGGCGATCGAGCAGCACGGCAAGGGGGACCTGGGGCAGCTGCTCGCGGGTAACGACACCTGGACCGTGGTGGGTTAGCGACGCGCGGTACGGAGGTGAGGGGAGCGGCGCCGCGAAGAGCGAGCCGCGCCCCTCATGCTTTCTTCCAGCGCTTCTTCTCGTCGTCCGCCGCCTTCTCGAACTGACCGAGGAAACGCGGGGCGCCCCGCTCGATCCGGTACAGGAACAGCTCCGTGTTGTACTTGAACATCATCACGTTCTGTTCGTCGAACCCGTACTTCTTCGTGATCCCCTGATAGGTGAACGTACGCATCGCCCCCCGCACGGCGACCCGCGCGATGGCCAGCTTCTGGCTCGACACCAGACCGCTCATGCGCTCGGCCACAGCCGTCACCGCGTCGTACGCCTCCGCCGCGAACCGGTCGACCGGCGCCGCGCCCGACAGCCCCCAGCGCTTGCGGTAGGCGGCCGTGAACGCCTTGGCCGCGGGCACCAGCACCGGATCGACGTAGGTGGTGCCGAAGTACCAGCCCTCGGCGGCGGGGCCCGCGACGGAGAGGAACTCCGGCCCCAGCGCGTACTCGACGCCACCGCTCAGACCGCCGTAGCCCAGCTGCTTCAGCGCCTTCGCGCACAGTCCGGCCCGGCGCTCGGAGACGCCCGCGTAGAGCACGGCGTCGGGGCGGGCGGCGAGGACCTCGCGCACCACCTGCCCGAAGTCCTGATGGTCCGCCTCCATCTGATGGATGGTCACCGTCTCGTCCACCGCGCTCATGGTGGTCCTCGCGGAGCTGGCCATACGCCAGCCGTAGTCGCCCGCCGCCCGGTCCTGCACCACGGCCGTCCGCTTGGCGCCGCGCACGAGGGCGATGCTGGTGAAGGGCAGTTGCAGCATGTCGTGGTGGACGCGCAGCTCACGGTAAGCGGGGTTGGCGATCTGACCGGCGACGTCGCCCTGGTCGACGCCTACGGCGACCGTCGCGAACACGACCATGCTCCTGTCGTACGTGTCCGCAGCGGCGACGACGGTCTCGCGGGTGGTGGGACCGACCACGGCCATGACTGCCGGGTCGTTCGCGAACTCCCGTGCCACGGCGCCGGCCCGGCGTGGGTCGCCCTCGTCGTCCCGTACCTTCACCGCCAGGTCGAAGGGCCGGTCGGAACGGGTGTTGAAGGTCTCGACGGCCAGCCTCGCGCCGCGCTCCTGGGCGCGTCCGTCGGCCTTGCGCGGCCCGCTCAGATCGGTCTGGACACCGATCGCGTACGTGGGCAGGGGCGTCTGCCTCCCGCCGGAGCCCGAGCCCGTGCCGCCGGGCGTCCGGTTCACGAGCCAGGCCGTCAGTCCGCCCGCCCCGGCCACGGCGGCCGCGGATCCGGCCGCGAGGAAACGGCGCCGTGACGGCGAGGTGCGGGCCGGTTCGGCGGAGGGCACGACGACGGTCGGCTCCGCGACGGGCAGGTCCAGGACCCGGGCGGAGCGCTCGGCGATCAGCGCGGGCAGCCCGGCCGGCAGCCAGTCGCCCGCCGGACCGTCAGCCGGGCCGAGAGAGGCCCGTACCTCCGCCGCCGTGGGCCGGTCACCGGGGAACTTGGCCAGGCAGGCGGTCACCAGCGGCAGCAGCGCCTCCGGTAGGCCGTCGAGATCGGGCTCCTCGTGGACCGTGCGGTACACGACGGCGGCCACCCCGCCCGTACCGAAGGGGCGTCGACCGGTCGTCGCGTACGCGAGCACGCACCCCAGCGAGAAGACGTCGCTCGGCGGGCCGACCTCGTCGGCGCCGGTGACGCGGGCCTGTTCGGGGGCGAGGAAGCCGGGCGTGCCGATCATCGCGTCGGTGGCGGTGAGCGCGGTGGCCCCGGCGGACCGGGCGATGCCGAAGTCGATCAGGCGCGGGCCGTCGAGGGCGAGCAGGACGTTGCCGGGCTTGACGTCCCGGTGGACGAGCCCGGCCTCGTGCATGTCGGTGAGCGCGTCGGCGAGCCGGGCGCCCAGGGCCCGTACGGTCGACTCGGGCAGGGCGCCGTGCAGGCTCACGGCTTCGGCGAGCGAGGGGCCGGGCACGAACTCGGTGGCCAGCCAGGGCTCTCGGGCTTCCGGGTCGGAGCCGAGGACGCGGACCACCCAGCGGCCGGTGATCCGCTCGGCGGCCCGGGCCTCCCGCCGGAACCGCTCCCGGAAGCCCGGGTCTGCGGCGTGCTCGGCCAGGATCAGCTTGAGCGCGGCGAGCCCGCCGCCGGCGGTCCGGGCGAGGTAGACCACGCCCATGCCGCCGGCGCCGAGCCGGCCGAGCAGGCGGTAGCCGGCGATCGCCGACGGATCGGCGGGACGGAGGGGCCGCACGCGTCAGACCTGTCTGTTCTTCGGCGGTCCGGCGGGGGCGAACTCCAGGGGTTTGTAGCGGCCGTTCTCGACGGCGTACATGAAGGTGCCGACCGCGTCTATGGCGCCGCTCCCATCGAAGACGTAGCCGCCCATCACACCGTCGTACCGGACCTTTCGCAGGAGGGGCGCGAGGGCGGTGCGGTCGGGGCGCTTCCCGCTCCTGACGATCTTCACCACCTCCTGGACCATGAGGTTGACCGCGTCGAAGGACTCGCCCGCGTAGAAGGCGGGGGCCGCTCCGTACCGCTTGCGATGCGCGGCGACGAAGGCGGACGCCTCCTTGCGGGTCGCGGGGTCGACGACCGGAGCGCCGAGGATCCAGCCCTCCGCCGCGTCCCCCGCCTCCATGAGGAACCGCGGCTCGAAGACGTGCTGTCCGGTGACCCTCATACCGGTGAAGCCGAGTTCGTCGAGCGCACGGGCGGCGAGGACCGCGCTCGGGGTGAGGCCGCAGTGGACGTAGGCGTCCATGCCCTCCGCCATCATCTCGCCGAGCACCCGCTTGTAGTCGGTGGTGCCGGCGGGCACGACGCGGGGGACGGGGCGGACGTTCGCTCTGCGGAAGACGAAGTTCGTGCCGCCGGTGTACTGCCAGGCATAGGTGTCGTCGGTGCGTTCCTGCAGGATGCCCGGCCGGATGCTCCGGGTCTTCGTCAGGACGTAATAGGCGAGGCCGGTGCCGGCGATGGCGTGCTGCGGACAGATCTGCAGCACGGAGAGCCCCTGGCCGCTTCCGGAGTTGGTCAGCAGATTCAGCCCGGCGGAGACCGTGATCAGGGGCAGGAGTGCCTCGTCGTACGCGGGGAGGGCGGCCAGGCCCGTGTAGTCGGAGGTCGGGCCGAGGACGCCGAGGACATCGGGGTCGCCGGTGAGTTCGCGGGCCGCGGCCAGGGCCCGGTTCTTGTCCCCGCCGTCGTCGGACACCTTGAGTTCGAGGGTGAAGGGCCTGTCCTTACGGGCGTTGAAGGCCTCGACGGCCAACTGGGCGCCACGTTCCTGCGCGATGCCGATGTCCTTGGCGGGGCCGGTCAGGTCGGCGTGGACGCCGATGACCCAGTGGCGTTCCTTCTTCGGCGGCGGGGTGGCCTTCCGGTCCTTGTCGTCGTCCGGCAACGCGGCCCATGCGCCGATACCGCCTCCTGCGGCGAGGACGGCGCCGCCGGCGGCGAGGAGCAGGAACTTCCTTCTGTTGGGCGTGGGTTGGTCGACGGGGTCCGATGCCCCGAGCTCGGTGGCATCGATCTCGGGGAGGGTGAGCATCGCCGCGGAGCGCTCGGCGATGGTCCGTACGACGGAGGCGGGCAGCCAGTCGGCGGCCGTGCCTGGGGTGTCCTCCGTGAGGCGGGCGGTGATCTCCTCGGCGGTGGGCCGCTGGGCAGGGTCCTTGGCGAGGCAGGCGCGCACGAGGTCCAGGAGCCCCTCCGGTACGCCGGTGAGGTCGGGCTCGTCGTGGACGGTGCGGTACAGCAGGGCGTCGACCGCTCCCGTACCGAAGGGCGGGCGTCCGGTGGCCGCGTGGGCGAGGAGGCAGCCGAGCGCGAAGACGTCGCTGGGCGGGCCGATCTCGGCGCCACGGGCCTCGGCCTGTTCGGGGGCGAGGAAGCCGGGCGTGCCGACGACCATGTCGGTGGAGGTGAGCGCGGACTCCCCCGTCGTCCGCGCGATGCCGAAGTCGATGAGGCGCGGACCGTCGACGGCGAGCAGCACGTTGCCGGGCTTGACGTCGCGGTGGACGAGCCCGGCCTCGTGCACGGCGGCGAGCGCCCGGGCGAGCGCGCCGCCGAGGATCCGTACGCTCCGCTCCGGCAGCGGACCGTGCGCGGACACCGCCTCGCCGAGGGAGGGGCCTGGGACGAAGGCGGTCGCCATCCACGGCTCGGGGGCGTCCGGGTCGGCGCCCGTGACGGGGACGGCCCAGGGGCTGGCGACCCGGCGGGCGGCCTCGACCTCACGGCGGAAGCGGGCGCGGAAGTCGGCCTGGTCGGCCTGGTCGGCGTGGGTGACCTTCACGGCGGCGAGTTCACCGTTGTCCGTACGGCCGAGGTAGACCACGCCCATGCCGCCGGCGCCGAGTCGGCCGAGGAGGCGATACCCGGCGATCGACGACGGGTCGGAGGGCAGCAGCGGCTGGAGGGCACCGGGCCGGGGCGCGGACCGAGGATCCGGTTGCGGGTCCGGCTGTCGGTCGGGCTGGGAATCCGGCTGGGGATCGGGCTGGGAGTCCGGCTGCGGGTCCGGCTGGGCGGTGGGGCTCACGACTGGACCTCCAGCTCGTCCTCGGCGCGCCCGACCATGGCGACGAGGGCCTGGACCTGCGCGTAGTCGACCTCCTTGGCGACGTGGCCGGATGCGCCCTTCACGACGGCGGCGACGGTGACCTGCCCGACGCGGGACTGGTACCAGGAGTACGTCTGCTCGCCCTTGACGGCGTCGTTGACGTACGTCCCCGCCTCTCTGAGCGAGTCCACGGCGGTGTAGTTGCCGCCGACGCCGAAGGGGCTGCCGAGCGACATCAGGCCGCTGATCCGCTCCCCGTCGCGCAGTCGCTGGTCGGGGCAGCGGAGCGCCTCCTCCAGGGTCTGGGCCATCTCCCAGTCGGCGTCCGACTCGGTGCGATGGACGAGAACGGTCGCGGAGACCCGCAGCAGCCCCTTGCCGGCCGAGGCGGGGACCTCGCTGTAGGCGGTGACGCTGTAGAGCACGCTCGTCGGACGGGTGCCGGTCTCCCACGTGCACTGAGCGCCGAGGACGGGCCAGTAGTCGTCGGCGCTGAGGTGCGGGCTGCGCTTGACGTAGTCCGCACCCCAGGAGTCGGGGCCGGCGACGATCGCGAGGGCGAGCCGCTTGGCCTCGGCCGGGTTCTTCGGGGTGCGCTTCGGGTCCGCCGTGAAGGGGAGCTTCGTGGGCGCGGCGGGTGTCGCCGTCGGACTTCCGGTGGGTGGCGCCTTCGAGGTCGGGCTCGCCTTCGCCTGGGGCTGTTTGCCGTCGTCGCCGGAGCTCGAGCATCCGGTCAGGATCAAGCCGCAGGCGAGTAAGCCCCCGCAAGCGCGCAGCACTCTTCCGTACCCGTACGCCACATGTCCCCCACGGACGCTCACAATTCCCCGAGTGGTGAGCAGATCGTACGATGCACGGGCCCAACGTGCCCTGGTTACAACATCATTGGGACGATTCCGCGGCAGCCTCGCGACGCGCCTCGTCGTAGCGGGCGCGGGCCTCCTGGACGGCCGGGACCCTCGCGTCGGTCCAGCGGGCCAGCTCCCAGACCTGGCGGGCGGCCTCCTCGCCCAGGTCGGTGAGGCTGTAGTCGACGCGGGGCGGGATGACCGGCTTGGCGTCGCGGTGGACGAAGCCGTCGCGCTCCAGGGTCTGGAGGGTCTGGGTGAGCATCTTCTCGCTGACGCCGCCGACGCGTCGGCGCAGCTCGCTGAAGCGGTACGAACGCTCCCGCAGCGCGGTCAGGATCAGGACCCCCCATCGGCTGGTGACGTGCTCCAGGACGAGCCGCGCCGGGCACATGGCGCCGTCGACGTCCGCCAGCAGGCTCTTCTGATCACTTACTCCCATGCCAGTACCTTACTTCAAAGTGGGTACTTTCGAATAGTTGGCGCCCCTCGTACGGTGAGTACATCACCCCGCGAGCAAGGAGATCACCATGAGCATCGTCGTCACCGGAGCCACCGGACAGCTCGGCCGTCTCGTCGTCGACGAGCTGCTGACCCGCGTTCCCGCCGCATCCGTGGCCGCCGTCGTCCGCGACAAGGCCAAGGCCGCCGACCTGGCGGAGCGCGGCGTCGAGCTGCGGATCGCCGACTACGGCAAGCCGGAGACCCTGGCGGGCGCCTTCGAGGCCGGCGACCGGGTGCTGCTGATCTCCGGCAGCGAGGTCGGGCAGCGCGTGGCACAGCACGCCGCCGTGATCGACGCGGCCAAGGCCGCCGGCGTCGCCCAGCTCGCCTACACCGGCGTCCTCGGCGGACCGGAGGCCGACTTCGACCTGGCCGCCGAGCACACGGAGACCGAGCGGCGGATCCTGGACTCCGGCCTGCCGTACACCTTCCTGCGCAACGGCTGGTACACCGAGAACTACACCGCCAACCTCGCCCCCGTCCTCGCACACGGTGCCGTCGTCGCCAACGCCGGCGAGGGCCGGGTCGCCTCCGCCACCCGCGCCGACTACGCCGCCGCGGCCGCCGCGGTCCTGACCGGCCCGGCCGAGACGCACCTGAACACCGCGTACGAGCTGAGCGGCGACATCGCCTGGTCGCTGGCCGAGTACGCGGCCGAGGTCGCCCGCCAGACCGGCCGGGAGATCGCGTACAGCAACGTCCCGGCCGAGGCGCACGAGGAGATCCTGACCGGCGCGGGCGTCCCGCCGTTCTTCGCCGCGATCCTCGTGGACGTCGACAAGGCCATCGAGCGCGGGGCGCTCGCCGGGCGGACCGGCGACCTGTCCCGCCTGATCGGCCGCCCGACCACCCCGCTCGCCGAGACGATCGCCGAGGCCCTCACCCAGAGGTCATGACCGTATTGCGGTACGGACATGACAGCCGGCCCTGCGCGGCGCTACCTTCGACGGAACAGCGCGGCGCAGGGCAGGAGATTCGGTGAAGGAAGACAACGAAGGACGAGCAGGGCTTCTGTACGGGATCGGCGCCTACGGCATGTGGGGGCTCGTCCCGCTCTTCTGGCCACTCCTCAAGCCGGCCGGGGCGGTCGAGATCCTCGCCCACCGGATGGTGTGGTCGTTGGCCGTCGTCGGCATCGCGCTCCTCGCGCTGCGCCGCTGGGGCTGGATCCGCGAGCTGGTGCGCAGCCCGCGCAAGCTGGGCCTCATCACGTTCGCCGCGACGGTCATCACGGTCAACTGGGGCGTCTACATCTGGGCCGTCAACGCCGGCCAGGTCGTCGAGGCCTCCCTCGGCTACTTCATCAACCCGCTCGTCACCATCGCGCTGGGCGTGCTGCTCCTGAAGGAGCGGCTGCGGCCCGCGCAGTGGGTGGCGGTCGGCGTCGCCACCACGGCCGTCCTCGTCCTCTCGATCGGCTACGGGCGCCCGCCCTGGATCTCGCTGATCCTGGCCTTCTCGTTCGGCGTCTACGGCCTGGTGAAGAAGAAGGTCAACATCGGCGGCCTGGAGTCGCTGGCCGCCGAGACCGCCGTCCAGTTCCTGCCCGCCCTCGCCTACCTGCTGTGGCTCGGCACGCAGGGCTCGACCACCTTCGGCACCGAGGGCGCGGGACACGCGGCGCTCCTCGCGGCGACCGGAATCGTCACGGCCGTGCCCCTCGTCTGCTTCGGCGCGGCGGCGATCCGCGTACCGCTGTCGACGCTGGGACTGCTCCAGTACCTGGCGCCGGTCTTCCAGTTCGGCCTGGGCGTCCTGTACTTCCACGAGGCGATGCCGCCGGAGCGCTGGGCGGGCTTCTCCCTCGTGTGGCTCGCGCTGACGATCCTGACCTGGGACGCGCTGCGGACGGCGCGACGCAGCCGGGCGAAGGCGGAGGCACTGGCCAGGACTGTCGTGGACCGCGCCCTGGCCGAAACCGCGACCGGACCCGCCGAGCCCGAGATCACGGCCGTTCCCCCGACGTCGGCCCAGCCCGGACGCTGACGACCGCCCCATGCCCCGGCCCTCGGAGGAGAACTCCGAGGGCCGGGGCATGTGTGCTTCACCCGGTCAGGAGACGGTGACCTCGGGCGCGGCCTCCGGAACCTCCCGAACGTGGGCCTCCCTGGGCGCCCGTACCCCGGTCGCCGCGACCAGCGCACCGATCGCCACCATGGCCAGCGGCACCACCAGCGCCGCCCGGAACCCGTCGAGCCCGCCGCCCGCGATCCCGTACACCGCCGTCACCGCCGAGATGCCGACCGCCGAGCCGAACTGCACCGCGGTCGTCAGCAGCCCGCTCGCGAGCCCCTGCTCCTCCTCCGCGATGCCGTCGGTGGCGGCGATCGTCAGCGGTCCGTACGCGAGGGCGAAGGCGAGCCCGGTCAGCAGCAGGGTCGGGAACATCGCCGCGTACGACCAGTCCGGGCCGACCGGCAGGAACAGCGCGTACGAGACGATCGCGAGCACGAACCCGCCGAGGATCACCCGGGCGTTGCCGAACCTCGCCACGAGGCGCGGGGTCAGCGTCGGGGCGAGGATCGCGTCGACACCCATGACGACGAGGGCGAACGCGGTCTCCAGGGAGGACCAGCCGCGCAGCTCCTGGAGGTAGAGCGTCGCGACGAACTGGAAGCCGAAGAACGAGCCGACGAACAGCAGCGCCCCGAGGTCGGCCCGGACGGTGGACGCCTTGCGGAGCAGCCCGAGGCGTACGAGCGGGGCGGTGACCCGCCGTTCGACGGCGACGAAGACCCCGGCGAGGACGAGGCCGGCGGCGGCGACCAGCGCGGTCAGCGGCCAGCCGTCGAGGCCGTGCTCCAGCCGGACGATCCCGAAGGCGAGGAGCAGCATGGCCCCGGCGGCCGTCAGCGCGCCGGCCAGGTCGAAGCCGCCGGCCGCCTTCTCGGGCCGCGCCTCCCTGGGGATCAGCCGCAGCGCGGCGAGCAGGACGGCGGCGGCGAGCAGGACCGGCGCGAAGAAGACCCAGCGCCAGCCGAGCTGGGTGAGCAGCCCGCCGATGACGAGCCCGAGGGTGAAGCCTCCGGCGGCCGTCCCCGCGAAGACCAGCAGCGCCTGGTTGCGCTGCTGGCCCTCCTCGTACGAGGTGGTGATGATCGACATCGCGGCGGGGGTCATGAACGCGGCGGCGACGCCGGTCACGAAGCGGGCCGTGATCAGCATCCAGCCCTCGGTCGCGAAGCCGCCGAGGCCCGAGAAGAGCAGGAAGACGGTGAGCCAGCCGAGGAACATCCGGCGACGGCCGAGGAGGTCGGCGGCGCGTCCGCCGAGGAGGGTGAAGCCGGCGTAGCCGAGGACGTACGCCGACATCACCCAGGCCGCGGTGCCGGTGGACAGCTCCAGATCGGATCTGATGCTCGGCACCGCCACGGCGAGCATGGCGACATCGATGCCCTCGAGGAAGATCGTGCCGCAGAGGACGAGGAGGAGGGCCCAGGCACGTGCGGGCATGGATGCGGACATGACTGCCTCCAGGCAGGAAGGGGGGAAGGATGGTTACCGGCCAGAGGGTCGGTTCTCTCTTGTAACCACCTGCATCCTGCGGCAGCATTCGATGCCATGGAAGAAGGCACTTTGAAGTCACCGAGTCACTGCGAAGTCACCTACGCCGAGGGCCACGAGGGCGACACGGACCCCTTCCAGTGGGACACGCGGGAGGACTGCGAGGTACGCCAGATCCTCGACCGGGTCGCCGACAAGTGGTCCTTGCTGGTCATCGCCCTGCTCGACCGCCGCAAGCTGCGCTTCACCGAGCTGCGGCGGGAGATCGACGGGATCAGCCAGCGGATGCTGACGGTCACGCTGCGCCAGTTGGAGCGGGACGGCCTGGTGAAGCGGACGGTGCATCCGGTGGTGCCGCCGCGCGTGGAGTACGAACTGACGCCGCTGGGCGGGACGTTGCACACGACGATCCGCTCGCTGGTGACGTGGACGGAGCACCACCAGAACGAGATCGCGGCGGCGCGCGAGGCGTACGACGCGAAGGAGGCGGCGGAGGCGGCAGCGGTCTGACACGGGGGCGCGGTGCGGCACCTTGAGGGCCCTCCCCCAGGCGCGGCACCTTGATGGCCCTCCCCCAGGCGCGGCACCTTGATGGCCTTCCCCCGGCGCGGCACCTCAAGGCCCCTACGGCAGCAGCTCCGTGACCTCGCCCTCGCTGTGCGCACGCGCCCGGTGCGCCCGGACCTTGTGCCGGTTGCCGCAGCGCTCCATGGCGCACCAGCGGCGGCGCCCGGGGCGGGAGGTGTCCACGAACAGCAGAGCGCAGTTGTCGGCGCCGCATTCGCGGATCCGGTCGGCGTGGGGGCCGGTGAACAGGTCGATCGCGTCGCGGGCGACGGTCGAGAGCAGCGCGGTCGCGGTGGCCCCCGGACCCCAGGCGTGCGCCCCGTCGGCGGTCATGCGCGGGAGGAGCGGGGGCCGGGCGGCGGCCTCGTTGACGAGGGCGAGGCCCTCCGGCGCGTAGGCGCGACCTTCCGTACGGGCGTGGGCGAGCCCCCACAGGGCGTTCCGCACCTCCCGTACCCGCGCCAGCTCGCGCGCCGTGACCGTCACGTCGAGATCGGGCCCGAGCCGGCACCGCCGGACCCAGTCCCGCAGCCCCTCCGCCGAGTCGAGGACCTCGAACCGCGCGGCCACCGGCCCGGGACCCCCCGTGAGCAGCAGCTCCAGACAGAGCGCGCCCGCGTCGAAGCGGAACACCTGCCCATCGGGGTGAATCAGGGTCATGCCTGTTGTGGCTGGGATCACGAAACCACTATAACTGGTTACATGACCGCACTCCATTGGAAGCTCGTGATCGACGCCGCCGACCCGCACGCCCAGGCCGCGTTCTGGGCCGCCGCCCTCGGCTATCTGGAGGAGGACAACAGCGCCCACATCAAGCGCCTTCTCGACCTCGGCGCACTCCCGGCCGACCTGACCGTCACGGTCTCCGACCGTCTCGCGTTCCGCGATCTGATCGCCGTCCGCCATCCCGACGATCCCTACGAGGAGGCGACCGGCATCGGCCATGGCCGCCGGATCCTCTTCCAGCGCGTCCCGGAGGAGAAGACCGTCAAGAACCGTCTGCATCCGGACCTCCACGTCGACCCGGGCACCCGGGACGCGGAGGTCGAGCGCCTGGAGGCGCTCGGCGCCTCGGTCCTGCGCCGGGTGGAGGAGCAGGGGGGCGCGTGGGTGGTCATGACGGACCCGGAGGGCAACGAGTTCTGCGTGCAGTGACGTTCAGGGGCGCCGCACCTCGAACTGGAAGCAGCCGTACTCGACGGCCCTGACATGCACGAGCGCCACCTGGGGTTCGGCGAACGCCTCCGTGAAGGCCTTGTCGAAGCCCTCGGTCGCCTCGACCGGGATCTCCAGGAGCCGTCCGCCGACGATGCGCCCCTCGGAGTCGTAGCGGCGCAGAGTACGCAGGGCACCGGGCCTGTCGAAGGGGTACGCCTCCGCGCCCGCGGCCGGCCCGGCGCACTCCTCCGCGTGGATGAAGACCGGCCCCTGCTCGTCGTACGCCCGGGGTGCGGCCCCGGTCTCGGCGGCCCAGCGCCGCAGGGGCGCGTAGGAGACGAGCGCGATCCTCTCCCCTGCCGAGAAGGGCCGCAGACAGCAGCGCAGCGGGCTCCCGCCCTCGGTGGCGGTGTACGGGACACAGGGCTGCCCGGCGTCGTCCACGACCCGGAGTTCGGCGAGGGCGGCGGGCTCGATGGGGCGTGCGGTGTAGGTGGTCATGGGCACAGCGTGACGCGCCCGCACCGGGACGCGCTGGCGGAATTCGGACTCCGCGTTCCGGGTGAGGGCGCCCCTGTGCGGTGATCCGGCTCACATGTGCGGCGATCCGGCTCACACATGTCACAACCGTCGGTCGCGCGGTGTCTTAGAGGCGAAAGGCCGAACACCAGAAGCGGAGGAGACACCATGACCAGGAACACGAAGGTTGTCGTGATCGGCGGCGGATACTCCGGCGTGATGGCGGCCAGTCGTCTGACGCGGCGCGACGACGTGACGGTGACGCTGATCAATCCGCGCGCGACCTTCGTCGAGCGGATCCGTCTGCACCAGGTGGCGGGAGGGTCCCACGACGCGGTCGTCGAGTACCGCAAGGTCCTGGCCGAGGGCGTCGGTCTGGTCGTCGACACCGTGACCCGGATCGACGCGGCCGAGCGCAGCCTGACCCTGGCGAACGGCGGCACGGTCGACTACGACTACCTGGTCTACGCGGTGGGCAGCGGCAGCGCCGACCCGCGCGTGCCCGGAGCGGCCGAGTTCGCCTACCCGATCGCCGATCTGGAGGAGGCCGAGCGGCTGAGGTCGGTCGTCGGGGCCGCGCCCGTGTCGGCCGCGGTGACCGTCGTCGGAGGCGGTGCGAGCGGCATCGAGACGGCCGCCGAGCTGGCGGAGTCGGGCCGTACGGTGACGCTGGTGTGCGGTGGGGGCCTCGGTCCGTATCTGCACCCTCGGGGCCGACGCTCGGTCGCCAAGCGGCTGGCCGAGCTCGGTGTGACCGTGGTCGAGGGCCCCGACGCGAAGGTGACGGCGGTGACGCGCGACGCCGTGCGGCTCGCCGACGGCCGCGAGCTGCCGAGCCAGGTGACCATCTGGACCGCCGGGTTCGGCGTGCCGGACCTGGCCACCCGCAGCGGGCTGAGCACCGACGCCCTGGGCCGCCTGCTCACGGACGAGACCCTGACGAGCGTGGACGACGAACGCATCGTCGCGGCGGGGGACTCGGCGGCCCCGTCGGACCTGCCGTTCCGGATGGGCTGTCAGTCCGCGGTCCAGCTGGGCCCGCAGGCCGCCGAGACCGTACTCAGCCGGATCGCGGGTGAGCAGCCCGCCCCCATCGACGTGGGGTTCGCCGGCCAGTGCATCAGCCTGGGGCGCCGCTTCGGCGTCTTCCAGGTCTCCCACAAGGACGACACCGCGAAGAAGCTCTACCTCGGCGGCCGCCCGGGCGCCAAGCTCAAGGAGCTCATCTGCAGGAGCACCGTCTGGCAGCTCGGGTACGAGGCGCGCAAGCCCGGTGTGCGCACCTGGTGGGCCAAGGACGACAAGCGCCAGGAGCTGCTCCTCGCCAAGCGCGACGAGGCACTGGCCACCCGCTGAACGAGCTGCACGGGCCCGGCCGTCGGAGACCGCGGCCGGGCGCGAGGCGCTGACCCCGCGCGAGCGGATCGCCGTCCTGTCCGGCGGGCCGGGCGAAGGGCGCCGGCCTCGGGGGGGGAACCCGCCGCGACCCCATGGGCGGCCGAGCACGCGGACCGCTTCCAGCGTCTCCGGCCGTCGGACTCGCTTCGAGAACGCCCGGCCGGCGGGCCGTCCGATGAGCGAACGCCCGTGACCGGTTTCCGCTCTTGACGGCAAGTCACATCCGCACTGAACATTCAGCACGCACAGACGTACGTCGCACAATCGCACCATGCACAGCTCCAGCGCCTCGTGGCACCCACGCCCCGGGGCGTCTCGCACGTTTCCGTCCCATCCCCGTTCGGAATCCGGAGCCCCCACATGAAGTTCTCCGTGCCCAGACGCGCCGCCGCACTCTCCGCCGTCGCCGCGCTCGCCCTCGCCGGGTTCACCGGCGTCTCCGCGAACGCCGCACCCGCCGCGGTCGCCGCGCCCGACATCCCGCTCGCCAACGTCAAGCAGCACCTCACCGACCTCCAGTCGATCGCCTCCGCCAACGGTGGCAACCGCGCCCACGGCCGTACCGGCTACAAGGCGTCCATCGACTTCGTGAAGGCCAAGCTGGACGCGGCCGGATACACCACCACCGTCCAGCAGTTCACCTCCAGCGGCGCCACCGGCTACAACCTGATAGCCGACTGGCCGGGCGGTGACCCGAACCAGGTCCTCATGGCCGGAGCGCACCTCGACTCCGTCACCTCCGGCGCCGGCATCAACGACAACGGCTCCGGTTCCGCCGCCGTCCTCGAGACCGCGCTGGCCGTCTCCCGGGCCGGCTTCCAGCCCACGAAGCATCTGCGCTTCGGCTGGTGGGGCGCCGAGGAACTCGGTCTCGTCGGCTCGAAGTACTACGTGAACAACCTGCCGTCGGCCGAACGTTCCAAGGTCTCCGGCTACCTGAACTTCGACATGATCGGCTCGCCGAACCCGGGCTACTTCGTCTACGACGACGACCCCACGATCGAGCAGACCTTCAAGGACTACTTCGCCGGCCTCGGTGTGCCCACCGAGATCGAGACCGAGGGCGACGGCCGCTCCGACCACGCCTCGTTCAAGAACGTCGGCATCCCCGTCGGCGGTCTGTTCACCGGTGCCAGCCGGGTGAAGTCCAGTGCCCAGGTGCAGAAGTGGGGCGGTACGGCCACGGCCTTCGACCGCTGCTACCACTCCTCCTGCGACTCGACCTCGAACATCAACGACACCGCCCTCGACCGCAACAGCGACGCCGTCGCCCACGCGATCTGGACGCTGTCGGCCGGTACGACCACGCCGCCACCCGGCAAGGTCTTCGAGAACACGGCGGACGTGTCCATCCCGGACAACGGCGCCGCGGTGACCTCCACGGCCAACGTCACCGGCATCACCGGCAACGCACCCTCCACCCTCAAGGTGGACGTGAACATCGTCCACACCTACCGCGGTGACCTCGTCGTCGACCTCGTCGCCCCCGACGGCTCGGTCTACAACGTGCACAACCTGTCCGGCGGCAGCGCAGACAACATCGTCCAGACCTACACCGTGAACGCCTCCTCGGAGGTCGCCAACGGCGCCTGGAAGCTCCGCGTCCAGGACAAGGCAGCGCAGGACACCGGCTACATCAACAGCTTCAAGCTGACGTTCCCGTAAGCGCGGAGCAGCAGAACTCCCGGGTGGGTCGGTGACCATCGCCCCCGACCCGCCCGGGGTCCCACTCCGCGTTACTTCGCGGCGTTCGCCGCGTCCACCAGCGCGTCCTTGGTGACCGCGCCGACGTACACCTTGCCGTCGTCCGTCATCAGGGCGTTGACGAGCTTCGTCTTGAAGACCGTGCCCGAGCCGAACTTCCCGGTGACCTTGTCTCCGAGCGCGTCCAGGAAGCCCTGGACCTCCTTCGGGGCCTCGTCCGTCTTCGGGGCCGCGGCGCCGGTGTCGAACGTCGCGATCGACGTCCAGCCCTCGCCGATGACGTTCGGCCCCTCGCCGCCGCCGAGGTCCCCGAGGCCGCCGAACTGCTTTCCGAACTCCTTCCCGAAGTCCTCCGGGGCCTTCTCGTGCTCCGCGCCGCCCTCCGTCACCTTGGCGCCCTTCGGCACCTTGAAGTCGAACGTGGACGCCGCCGGCTTGCCGAAGTCGACCTTCGTGAAGCCCGCGTCGACGACCGGCTTGCCGCCGTCGACCGAGGCGAGGGTGAACTTCAGCGGGGTGCCGTTCTGCGCGTCCACCGCGACCTTCACCGACTCGACCATCGAGCCGCTCTGCTTCGGCTTGATGACCAGCTGGTACGCGTCCCGGCCGGCCACCTTCGCCGTGCCGCCCACCGTGATCGACGTGGTGCCGTCCGCGGCCTTCAGGATCTCGTCGGCGAGCTCCTTCGGCGTGGCCGGAAGCTCCTTCTCCGGCGCCTTCTCGGCCCCGTCCGCCTTCTCGTGGAAGACCTCGTTCGACTTGCTGTCGTAGCCCCACACGTCGGAGCCGTTGTGGATCAGGCTGTACTCGTCCGAGCCGTCCAGGATCGTCAGCTTCTGCCGGTCCGGGCCGTCGGCGGCCACGCGCAGCGTGTGCGTGCCCGAGACGAGCTGCGTCAGCTTCTCCTGCGGGTCCGCGGACGCGGAGCCCGAGCCTCCGCCGAGGGAGCCGGCCAGGCCCGCCACCGACGGCAGGCCCAGGTCGGTGCTCACCTTGAACGTGCCGGACAGCGTCTGCGTCTCCGAAGCCGCGATCTTCTCGATCAGCTGCTGCGCCGTGATCTCCGGCAGGTCCGGGTCCCCGGACGCCGCGAGAGCCGGTACGAGCCCGATGGTCGCAGCGGCCACTCCGGCCACCGCGACCGGGACGATGTAGCGGCTCGCCTTACGGTTGTCTGCCATGGTCTGTCCCTACCTCCGTGGTCGATGACTCCATCTGACCAAAGACGGGAGGCCGAATCGTCAGCCCCCGGGCGCAACCTGGCGTACTGCTACGGGATGACCCGACCCTGAGAGCCCCTAGCCCGCGCGGTGGACCACCGCGTCGCAGAGCTCCTGCAGAGCCGACTTGGCGTACCCCTCGGGCAGCGGCGCCAGCATCGCCCGGGCCTCCTCGGCGTAGCGCACGGTGTCCCGGCGGGCCTGCTCCAGTGCCGGGTGGACGCGGAGCCGTCGCAGGGCCTCCGCGTGGCGTGCGTCGTCGCTGAGGTCGCTGTCGACGAGCTCGACCAGCTCCACGTCCTCCGGGCGCCCGTGGGCCGCCGCGGCGGCGCGCAGGTGGAGCACCGGCAGGGTCGGGATGCCCTCGCGCAGGTCCGTGCCGGGGGTCTTGCCGGACTCGTGGGAGTCGGAGGCGATGTCGAGGACGTCGTCGGCGAGCTGGAAGGCGACGCCGAGGCGCTCGCCGTACTGGGTGAGGATGTCGACGACGCTCTCGTCCGCGCCGGACATCATCGCGCCGAAGCGGCAGGAGACGGCGACGAGCGAGCCGGTCTTGCCGCCGAGGACGTCGAGGTAGTGGTCGACGGGGTCGCGGTCGCCCTGCGGGCCCGCGGTCTCCAGGATCTGGCCGGTGACCAGACGTTCGAACGCCTCCGACTGGATGCGTACGGCCTCGGGTCCGAGGTCCGCCAGCGTGTGCGAGGCGCGGGCGAAGAGGAAGTCACCCGTCAGGACGGCGATCGAGTTGCCCCATCGCGTGTTCGCGGAGTCGACGCCGCGCCGCACGTCCGCCTCGTCCATGACGTCGTCGTGGTAGAGCGTGGCGAGGTGGGTGAGCTCGACGACGACGGCCGAGGGCACGATTCCGGGCGCGTAGGGGTCGCCGAACTGGGCGGCGAGCATCACGAGCAGCGGCCGGAACCGCTTCCCGCCCGCCAGGACGAGATGCTGCGCGGCTTCCGTGATGAACGGGATCTCGCTCTTGGTGGCGTCGAGGAGCCCTGCCTCCACGGCCGCCAATCCGGTCTGGACATCGGCCTCAAGAGCCTGGTCCCGCACGCTAAGACCGAACGGCCCGACGACGGTCACGAGGGGGTCTCCTGTCTGCTGACGCCTGCTGACGATCACACGGATTGTCGATGTGTCGCTCGATTCACTCAAGTCAGCGTATCCGGTCGCCTTTCGATCACCATGGGCGCCTTCCCGCCACCCCCGGTATGTTCGTGATCAGCTCATACGACCAGGAGTAGGCGTTTTGTCCCGAACAGTGATCGATTCCGACACGAACGGCGAGCAGCCGCCACCCGAAGACGATCATGCCTTCTTCGGCCGGCCGAAGGGGCTCCTCACCCTCTCGGGCCTGGAGGCCCGGGAGCGATTCTCCTTCCTCGGGATGCAGGCGATCCTCGTCCTCTCCTTCGCCGACACCGTCGCGAACGGGGGCCTCGGCATGTCCCCGGGCACCGCGGCCTCGGTCGCGGCTGCGTACGGGACGCTCGTCTACCTGGTGTCGGTGGCCGGCGGCCGGCTCGCGGACCGCATCCTCGGCTCGTATCGCGCGGTGCTCTGGGGCGGCATCCTCATCGGTCCACTGATCACGGGCCGGCTCGCCTACCACCGCGGGTACCACCGGGGCTTCCCGGCCGCCGCCATCGGCATGAGCCTCGGCCTGATCCAGTACGTCCTGGGCCGCCGTCACCTGGCCGGGCGCAAGCATTCGGCGGAATTCGCGCTCGCCCCCGATGCCATGCGCCGGGCGGGCGGTCCGGATGATCATCCTCGGTGTGGTCGTCGTGGCGGCCCTGGGTGTACTGCAGGCCGCGGCCGGCCGGCTGACCATGGGCCGCTTCGTCGACCTGCTGACGCTCATCCCGGTGATCGCCCCGGTCGCCCTGGCGCCCGTCGTGGCCGCCGTGTGGGCCCGGATGGGGCACAACCAGCCGCACGCCTCCAACAAGCTGTGGTTCCTGCTGATGGTGCTGCCGACCCTCTCCGGCCGGACGATGTCCCTCTGGTTCCTCTCCCTCGTGCTCGCCAACGGCATCCAGGCACAGACCATGAAGCTCTACGACGACGTCTCCAAGCCCGCCTACTTCGCGGTCGACGGCGCGATCGGCGTCGTCCGCCGCGTCGTGATCGCCCTCGCGCCCTGGCTGCGCCGCACCATGCACCCCGTCCACTGAGGTTGGTCCGCCATGCGCATCCGTACCGAGTTCCCGTACGAGACGACCCACGAAGATGTCCGGATCCCGCTGCCCGACAAGACGAAGCTCTACGCCCGGATCTGGCGGCCGGTCACCGACGAGCCCGTCCCGGCGCTCCTGGAGTACCTGCCGTACCGCCTCACCGACTGGACGGCGCCCCGCGACTGGCAGCGCCACCCCTGGTACGCCGGGCACGGCTACGCCTCCGTACGCGTCGACGTGCGCGGGCACGGCAACAGTGAGGGCCTGCCGGGCGACGAGTACGACGCCGTCGAGCTGGCCGACGGCGTGGCGGTGGTGAACTGGCTCGCCGAGCAGCCCTGGTGCAACGGGAAGGTCGGCATGCTCGGCATCTCCTGGGGCGGCTTCAACGCGCTCCAGATCGCCGCGCTGGCCCCCGAGCCGCTGAAGGCGATCGTCACCGTCTGCTCGACCGACGACCGCTACGACAACGACGTCCACTACATGGGCGGCTCCGTCCTCGCGGTGGACATGCACGCCTGGGCGGCCACCATGCTCGCCTTCGTCTCCCGGCCGCCGGACCCGCTGTCCGTGGGCGAGGAGTGGCGCGAGATGTGGCTGAGGCGCCTGGAGGCGGTGGACCCCTTCATCCACACCTGGCTCGCCCACCAGACCCGCGACGCCTACTGGAAGCACGGCAGCGTCTGCGAGGACTACGGCGCGATCCAGGCCGCCGTCCTGGCGGTCGGCGGCTGGCACGACCCGTACCGGGACACCGTGCTGCGACTGGTGGAGCACCTCCCCCAGGACCGGGTGCGCGGGATCATCGGCCCCTGGTCGCACCAGTACCCGGACCGCGGTCTGCCGCCGGGCCCGGCGATCGGCTTCCTCCAGGAGACCCTGCGCTGGTGGGACCACCACCTCAAGGGCACGGACAACGACGTGATGGCGGAGCCGCTGCTGCGTTCCTGGATCAGCGAGTCGCACCCGCCGGCCACCGTCTACGAGGAGCTGCCGGGCCGCTGGGTCGCCGACCCCGCCTGGCCGTCCCCGAACGTCACCCCCGTGACGTACGCCTTCCAGGGCGAGCCGGTGCTCGTCGACTCCCCCCAGCAGACCGGCCTGGACGCGGGCCGCTTCTTCCCCTTCGGCAACGACGCCGATCTGCCGCCCGACCAGCGCGACGAGGACGCCCACTCGGCCTGCTTCGACTTCGCGGTCCCGGAGGACGGCGCGCCGATCGAGATCCTGGGACGGCCGCGGGTGAGCCTGTCGCTGCGCGCCGGCGCTCCGACGGGGCAGGTGATCGCCCGCCTCTGCGACATCGCCCCGGACGGCTCCTCGACCCTCGTCACACGGGGCGTGCTGAACCTCTCCGCCCGCTACGGCCGGGACCGGGCGGTGGAGGCGCAGGTCGGCGAGACGGAGGACTTCGTCTTCGAGCTGAACGGCATCGGCCACACCTTCCCGCCCGGCCACCGGGTCCGCCTCGCGGTCTCCTCCGCGTACTGGCCGTGGATCTGGCCGCAGCCCGACGCGGCGGGCTTCACCCTCGACCCGGCCGCCTCGAACCTGACACTGCCGGTCCGCCGGCGCACGGACGACGCGGTGGAGTGGGAGGAGCCGGAGCAGTCGGAACCGCTGGGCGTGGTCATCCCGGCGACCCTGGAGGAACCGCGCCCGGAACGGCTGGTGGTGCGGGACGTGGCCAGGGGCGAATGGAAGCTGGAGGTCGACCCCCGGTACGGCGGCACGCGGGTCTATCCGGACGGCCTGGAATTCACGGAGGACGCCCTGGAGACTTACACGATCGTGGAGGACGATCCGCTGTCGGCCCGTACCCGCTCGGACTGGTCGATCCGACTGCACCGGCCGGAGATGGCGTGGAACGTGACGGTCGAGTCGCGTTCGGAGATCTCGTGCGACGCGGACGCATTCGTCACGTCGAACGAGGTGGTGTGCAAAGAGGGCGGGGAGGTTCTCTTCCACCGGACGTGGGAGAAACGGATTCCGCGGACGGCGGGGTGAACGGGAAAGAAAGGGGGCCCGCATTCCTGGTGGAATGCGGGCCCCTCAGTCACTGCTCGGATCAGGCGTTCGAGCCGGCCTTACGGCGACGGACGACGAACATCGCACCGGCGCCGAGCGCGACGGCCGCGGCGCCCGCGAGGGCGATCTGCGGGACGGCGTCGTTCGAACCGGTCTTGGCGAGCGAGCCGTCGGTGGAGCCCGTGGTCCCACCGTTCACCGGGGTGGTGGAGGTGCCGCCCTGCTGGGTGGTGTTGGTGTTGCCGGGCTTGCCCTTGGCGTCGTCCACCTTGCCCGGGTTGCTGCCCTTGGCCAGGATGGCGAACTCGTAGTACTCCAGGTCCGGAGTGCCACCGCAGGACTCGTCGTCGTTCCAGTAGTCACCGGCGACGAAGGCGGCACCCTGGCCGGCCGGGGTCTTCGCGTCGAGCTTCAGCCGCAGCTTGACGTCGGTGGAGGACTTGGCGTTCAGCGGGCCGACGAAGAGGCTCTCGCCCGGGTCGACGTCCTGCCACGTCGGGTTGGCCGCAGTGGACCACTCGAGGTCGAGGTACTTGTCGAGCTCCTTGATGCCCTTCTCGTCGAAGGCGTGGACGGCGGCGTACGGGTACACCTCGTCCATCTTCTTCGCGGTGCCGTTCGTCACGCGCAGCGTGAAGTTCACGGTGGTGCCGGCGACGACCTTCTCGGGCAGGCCGTGGACGACGGTGGTGAACTTCGCCTCCGGGACGCACTCCTCGACCGGCTCCTCGCCCTCCTCGGCCTCGGCGTCGGCGAGCGCCTTCTTGGCGGCCTCGAGCGTCGCGAGGGCGGTCTTCTTGGTCTCCTGCGCGGCCCCGATCGCACGCGACTTGGCGACGCGCTCGTCGTCGAGGGCCGTGTCGGCAGCGGTCGCCTTGGCGTCGGCCTCGGTCTTGGTCGTGGCGGCGGCCTCGGCGGCCGTCTTGGCGTCGGCGACGACCTTCTCCGCGGCGGCCTTCTCCTCGGCCGTGGCCTCGGCGGGCAGCGCAGCCAGGTCGGCCTCGGCCTTGACCAGCTTGGCGTCGGCCTCGGTCTTGGCCGTGGCGGCGGCCTCGGCGGCCTTCTTGGCGTCGGTCAGGGCGACCATCAGCGGGTGGTCGGCATTGGTGGTGGCCTCGAGCGCCTTCTTGGCGTCGTTCTCGGCGATGACGGCGATGTCGTACGCCTTCTGCGCGTCCGACACCGCCTTCTTCAGCTTCTCGAGCGACGGCTGCTCGGCCTGCGTCTGCGCCGGCGCAGCCGGCTTGGTGTCGGCGAACGCCGGAGCGGCCGAGAGGAAGACGACGGGCGTCGTCACGGCGGCGGCCACGGCCGTCGCGAGAATGCGGCGAATCTTCAAGGCAGACCTTTTCTGGTCGAACGAAGATGAAAAGAAAAAAGGGAGGTCGCGCCTGCGGGGACTTCACGCGGTGCGACGCTCCCGAGATCGTATGACCCGGATAAGGCCCTGGAAAAGGGGGAATTGAACGCGCTCAGTCACACAGCCGCCCCACAGGACGCATAAAGCGCGCGAACATGGACAGTTGTGCACGGAGGCCCCACTTTTTGTGTGACCCATGTCATCCGCGCCGAGCGGCCCGCCCCGTAACGTGTCCCCCACACCCGTGGAAAGCGAGGCAAGCACCGATGCCCGAGCAGTCCCCGCTCGACCTGGCCGAAGGCGATCCCTTCGGCCCGCACAACCTTCCGTACGGCGTCTTCTCCACCGCCGACGAGCCCGACCGGCGGAGGGTCGGCGTCCGCATCGGCGGTCATGTCCTCGACGCAGGGGCCGCGGCGCACGCGCTCGGATCGCCCTACGCCGCGCTGCTCGCCCGGCCCAGCCTCAACCCGCTCCTTGCCGCCGGCCGGACCGCCTGGCGCGATGTGCGCCGCGCTCTGACCGCCTGGGTGACCGTGCCTGCCCACCGGCCGGACATAGAGCCCCTGCTGCACCCGCTGGACGCGGTCACGATGCATCTGCCGTTCGACGTCGCGGACTACGTCGACTTCTACGCGAGCGAGCACCACGCCACCAACGTCGGCCACATCTTCCGCCCGGACGGCGACGCGCTCACACCGAACTGGAAGCACCTGCCGATCGGCTACCACGGTCGCGCCGGCACGGTCGTCGTCTCCGGCACCGAGGTCGTACGCCCCTCCGGGCAGCGCAAGGCGCCCACGGACCCGGCGCCGGTCTTCGGCCCCTCCGTGAAGCTGGACATCGAGGCGGAGGTCGGCTTCGTCGTCGGCACCCCGTCCGCGCACGGCACGCCGGTCGCGCTCGGGGACTTCCGTGAGCACGTCTTCGGGCTCACGCTCCTCAACGACTGGTCGGCGCGGGACATCCAGGCCTGGGAGTACGTGCCGCTCGGCCCGTTCCTCGGCAAGTCCTTCGCGACGTCCGTCTCGGCCTGGGTGACCCCCCTGGAGGCCCTGGACGCGGCCCGCACCGACCCGCCGGCCCGGGACTTCGACCTCCTGCCGTACCTGGACGACTCCGCCGACGAGGAGCCCGGCGGTTTCGACCTGCGGATCACGGTCGAGATCAACGGCGAGGTGGTCTCGGAGCCGCCGTTCGCCACGATGTACTGGACGGCCGCCCAGCAACTCGCCCACATGACGGTGAACGGCGCTTCGCTGCGGACCGGTGACCTGTACGGCTCCGGCACGGTCTCGGGCCCCGAGGTGCACCAGCGCGGCTCGCTGCTCGAGCTGACGTGGAACGGCCGCGACGCGCTCGAACTGCCCACCGGGAAGCGGACGTTCCTGGAGGACGGCGACGTGGTCACGCTCACCGCGTGGGCGCCGGGCCCGGACGGTACGCAGGTCGCGCTCGGCGAGGTGACCGGCCGGATCGTTCCGGCGCCGTAGCCGCACACATACGTCAGGGCCCGGCCTCCGCCTTCGCGGGGACCGGGCCCTTGTCGGACGTGTCCGCTACCGCACGAACACGCTCGCCTGGTTCGCCAGGTCCAGGAAGTACTGCGGCGCGAGGCCGAGCACCAGCGTCACGACGACGCCGACCGTGATCGTGGCGGCCGTGAAGCCCGAGGGCACGGCGACCGTGGGGCCGTCCGCCTTCGGCTCGCTGAAGAACATCAGCACGATCACCCGGATGTAGAAGAAAGCGGCGATCGCCGACGAGATGACGCCCACGACGACCAGCGCTCCCGCGCCGCCCTCCGCCGCCGCCGTGAAGACGGCGAACTTGCCGGTGAAGCCGGAGGTCAGCGGGATGCCGGCGAAGGCGAGCAGGAAGACCGCGAAGACCGCGGCCACGAGCGGCGAACGGCGGCCCAGGCCCGCCCACTTGGACAGGTGCGTCGCCTCGCCGCCCGCGTCCCGGACCAGCGTGACGACCGCGAACGCGCCGATCGTCACGAAGGAGTACGCGCCCAGATAGAAGAGCACCGACGAGATGCCGGTGGGCGTGGCGGCGATGACACCGGCCAGCAGGAAGCCCGCGTGCGCGATGGAGGAGTACGCGAGGAGCCGCTTGATGTCGGTCTGGGTGATCGCGACGATCGCGCCGCCCAGCATGGTGACGATGGCGACGCCCCACATGACCGGCCGCCAGTCCCAGGTGAGACCCGGCAGCACCACGTACAGCAGACGCAGCAGCGCGCCGAACGCGGCGACCTTCGTCGCGGCCGCCATGAAGCCGGTGACCGGGGTCGGCGCGCCCTGGTAGACGTCCGGGGTCCACATGTGGAACGGCACGGCGCCGACCTTGAAGAGCAGCCCCATCAGGACCAGGGCGAACCCGATGAGCAGCAGGACGTCGTTGCCCATGGTCTGGGCGAGGGCCGGGTTCACCGAGGCGACCGAACCGTCGACGACGTCGGCGATGGTGGCGTACGAGACGGAGCCCGCGTAGCCGTAGAGCAGGGCGATCCCGAAGAGCAGGAACGCCGAGGAGAAGGCGCCGAGCAGGAAGTACTTGACCGCGGCCTCCTGCGACATCAGCCGCTTGCGGCGGGCGACGGCGCAGAGCAGGTACAGCGGGAGGGAGAAGACCTCCAGGGCGATGAAAAGCGTCAGGAGGTCGTTGGCGGCGGGGAAGACCAACATGCCGGCGATGGCGAACAGCGCGAGCGGGAACACCTCGGTGGTGGTGTATCCGGCCTTGGTCGCGGCCTTCTCCTGCTCGCTGCCGGGGACGGCGGCGGCCTCGGCGGCGAAGGAGTCGACCTTGTGGCCGTGGTCGGCCGGGTCGAGCCGGCGCTCGGCGAAGGTGAAGACCGCGACGATCGAGGCCAGCAGAATGGTGCCCTGCAGGAAGAGCGCCGGGCCGTCGACGGCGATGGCGCCCATGGCCGCGATGTGGGCCTTGGTGGAGCCGTAGCCCCCGGCGGCGAGGCCGACGATCGCGGCGAACGCGGCCACGAGCGCCAGGACGCTGAGGAACACCTGGCTCTGGTAGCGGCCCTTGCGGGGCACGAAGGCCTCGACCAGGACGCTGAGGACCGCGGCGCCGACCACGATGAGTACGGGCGAGAGCTGGACGTACTCGATGTGGGGTGCCGGGATCTTGTTCAACGGCTCGGCAGCCGTCGTCCACAGGCTGTGGACAGCGGGCGCGACGGCGGATGCACTCACTTGGCCGCCTCCACTTCGGGCTGGGGGTCCTTTTGCTGGACGTCGGACATGGTGTGCGTGACGGCAGGGTTGACGATGTCCGTCAGCGGCTTCGGGAACACCCCGAGGAAGATCAGCAGGGCGATCAGCGGGGCGACCACGACCAGTTCCCGCACCCGCAGGTCCGGCATCGTCCGGACCTCCTCCGTCACGACCGGGCCCGTCATCGTCCGCTGGTACAGGACGAGGGTGTAGAGCGCGGCGAGGACGATGCCGGTGGTGGCGATGATGCCGGCCACCGGGTACCGGGCGAACGTGCCGACCAGCACCAGGAATTCACTCACGAAGGGCGCGAGGCCCGGCAGCGAGAGGGTGGCCAGACCGCCGATCAGGAAGGTGCCGGCGAGCACCGGGGCGACCTTCTGCACGCCGCCGTAGTCGGCGATGAGCCGGGAGCCGCGCCGGGAGATCAGGAAGCCGGCGACCAGCATCAGCGCGGCCGTCGAGATGCCGTGGTTGACCATGTAGAGCGTCGCGCCGCTCTGGCCCTGGCTGGTCATCGCGAAGATGCCCATGATGATGAAGCCGAAGTGCGAGATCGAGGCATACGCGATCAGGCGCTTGATGTCCCGCTGGCCGACCGCCAGCAGCGCCCCGTAGACGATGCTGACCAGTGCGAGCGCGATGATCACCGGCGTCGCCCACTTCGAGGCCTCCGGGAAGAGCTGGAGGCAGAAGCGGAGCATCGCGAACGTGCCGACCTTGTCGACCACCGCGGTGATGAGGACGGCGACCGGGGCGGTCGCCTCCCCCATCGCGTTCGGCAGCCAGGTGTGCAGCGGCCACAGCGGCGCCTTCACCGCGAAGGCGAAGAAGAAGCCGAGGAACAGCAGCCGTTCGGTGTTGGTCGCCATCTCCAGCGAGCCGTCGGCGCGGGCGGCGGCGATCTCGGTGAGGGAGAAGTTCCCCGCGACCACGTAGAGCCCGATGACGGCGGCCAGCATGATCAGTCCGCCGACCAGGTTGTAGAGCAGGAACTTGACCGCCGCGTACGAACGCTGGGCCGCCGCGTTCTCGTCCGAGCCGGCGTGCGCCCGGTCGCCGAAGCCGCCGATGAGGAAGTACATCGGGATGAGCATGGCTTCGAACAGGATGTAGAAGAGGAAGACGTCGGTGGCCTCGAAGGAGAGGATCACCATCGCCTCGACCATCAGGATCAGGGCGAAGAAGCCCTGGGTCGGCCGCCAGCGAGAGGACTTCGTCTCCAGGGGATCGGCGTCGTGCCAGCCGGCCAGGATGATGAAGGGGATCAGCAGCGCGGTGAGCGCGATCAGCGCCACCCCGATGCCGTCCACGCCCAGTTCGTAGCGGACCCCGAAGTCCTTGATCCAGGAGTGGGACTCGACGAACTGGTACCGGTCGCCGCCGGGTTCGAAGTCCACGAGGACGACCACGGCGAGGACGAGCGTGACGAGCGAGACGGTCAGCGCCAGCCACTTGGCGGCGGCGCGACGGGCGGCGGGGACGGCGGCGGTGAGAATCGCACCGACCGCCGGCACCGCTGCCGTCGCCGTCAGGATCGGAAACCCTGCGTTCACTACTTGCGACATGGCAGTTACACCGCCCTCATCAGCAGGGTCGCGGCGATCAGCACCGCAGTACCTCCGAACATCGAGACCGCATAGGAGCGGGCGTAGCCGTTCTGCAGCTTGCGCAGCCGGCCGGACAGACCGCCGACCGAGGCCGCGGTGCCGTTGACGACCCCGTCGACCAGGCTGTGGTCGACGTAGACGAGCGAGCGGGTGAGGTGCGTGCCGCCCGTCACGAAGACGGCGTGGTTGAAGTCGTCCTGGAGCAGGTCGCGGCGGGCGGCCCGGGTGAGCAGCGAGCCGCGCGGTGCGGTGACCGGGACGGGCCTGCGTCCGTACTGGAGGTAGGCGATCCCGACGCCGATCACCATGACGGCGACCGTGGCCGAGGTGATGGCTCCGGCGCTGATCGGCGGGTGTCCGTGCTCGAAGTTCGTCACCGGCTCCAGCCAGGTCACGAAGCGGTCGCCGATGCTGAAGAAGCCACCCGCGGCCACGGACCCGACGGCCAGCAGGACCATCGGCACCGTCATCGACCTCGGCGACTCGTGCGGGTGGGGCAGGTCGCCCTTCTCGTCGGCCTGCCAGCGCTTCTCACCGAAGAAGGTCATCAGCATCACGCGGGTCATGTAGTACGCCGTGATGGCCGCACCGAGCAGCGTGACCGCGCCGAGGATCCAGCCCTCGGTGCCGCCCTTGGCGAAGGCCGCCTCGATGATCTTGTCCTTGGAGAAGAAGCCGGACAGGCCCGGGAAGCCGATGATCGCGAGATAGCCGAGGCCGAAGGTGACGAAGGTGACCGGCATGTACTTCCGCAGGCCGCCGTAACGGCGCATGTCCACCTCGTCGTTCATGCCGTGCATGACCGAACCGGCGCCGAGGAAGAGCCCGGCCTTGAAGAAGCCGTGCGTGACCAGGTGCATGATCGCGAAGACGTAACCGATGGGACCGAGGCCCGCCGCCAGGATCATGTAGCCGATCTGCGACATCGTCGAGCCGGCGAGCGCCTTCTTGATGTCGTCCTTCGCGCAACCGACGATCGCACCGAAGAGGAGCGTGACCGCGCCGACCACGACGACCACGAGCTGGGCGTCCGGGGCGGCGTTGAAGATGTCGGCGGAGCGGACGATCAGATAGACACCGGCGGTGACCATCGTGGCCGCGTGGATGAGGGCCGAGACCGGGGTCGGGCCCTCCATCGCGTCCCCGAGCCAGGACTGCAGCGGCACCTGGGCCGACTTGCCGCAGGCCGCGAGGAGCAGCATCAGGGCGATCGCCGTCAGCGTGCCCTCACTCGCCTCACCGGTCGACTCCAGGACCGGCCCGAAGGCGAAGGTCCCGAAGGTGGTGAACATGATCATGACGGCGATCGACAGGCCCATGTCGCCGACCCGGTTGACCAGGAAGGCCTTCTTCGCGGCGGTGGCCGCGCTGGGCTTGTGCTGCCAGAAGCCGATCAGGAGGTACGAGGCGAGGCCGACGCCCTCCCAGCCGAAGTACAGCAGCAGGTAGTTGTCGGCGAGGACGAGGAGCAGCATCGCCGCAAGGAACAGGTTCAGATAGCCGAAGAAGCGGCGCTTGCGCTCGTCGTGCTCCATGTACCCGATCGAGTACACGTGGATCAGCGAGCCCACACCGGTGATCAGCAGCACGAACGTCATCGACAGCTGGTCGAGCTGGAAGGCCATCTCCGCCTGGAAGCCCTCGACGGGGATCCAGGTGTACAGGTGCTGGAACAGGGCCCGGTCGTCGACGGGCTTGCCGAGCATGTCGGCGAAGAGCACGGCGCCGATGACGAAGGAGACGGCCGCGAGCAGCGTGCCGAGCAGGGGCCCGGCCTTGTCCAGACGCCGCCCGCCGCACAGCAGGACGGCCGCTCCCAGGAGAGGCGCCGCGATGAGCAGAACGATCATGTTGTCCACAATTCAGCCCCTTACAGCTTCATCAGGCTGGCGTCGTCGACCGAGGCCGAGTGGCGGGAACGGAACAGCGACACGATGATCGCGAGCCCGACCACGACCTCCGCGGCGGCGACGACCATCGTGAAGAAGGCGATGATCTGGCCGTCGAGGTTGCCGTGCATCCGGGAGAAGGCGACGAACGCGAGGTTGCAGGCGTTGAGCATCAGCTCGACGCACATGAAGACGACGATCGCGTTGCGCCGGATCAGCACCCCGGCCGCACCGATGGTGAACAACAGGGCGGCGAGATACAGATAGTTGACGGGGTTCACCGCGAGGCCTCCTCTTCGTCCCGGTCCCGGCCGAGCCGCTCCTCGGAGCGCTGCTCCAGCGCCTTGAGGTCGGCCAGCGCCTCGGTGGACACATCGCGGATCTGGCCGCGCTTGCGCAGCGTCTGCATCACGGTCAGCTCGGCGGGCGTGCCGTCGGGCAGCAGACCGGCGATGTCCACCGCGTTGTGCCGGGCGTAGACGCCCGGCGCGGGCAGCGGCGGCACGTGCTTGCCCTCGCGCACGCGCTGCTCGGACAGCTCCCGCTGGGTGCGGGCCCGTTCGGTGCGCTCGCGGTGGGTGAGCACCATCGCGCCGACGGCCGCGGTGATGAGCAGGGCGCCGGTGATCTCGAAGGCGAAGACGTACTTGGTGAAGATGAGGGCGGCGAGGCCCTCGACGTTTCCGCCGTACGCGCTGTTGGCCGCGCCGAGTCCGTTGAACTCCGTCAGGGCGGCCTGGCCGATGCCGGCGATCAGCAGGATGCCGAAGCCGAGCACGCAGGCCGCGGCCCACCAGCGCTGCCCCTTGATGGTCTCCTTCAGCGAGTCCGCCGCCGTGACACCGACCAGCATGACGATGAAGAGGAACAGCATCATGATCGCGCCGGTGTAGACGACGATCTGGACGATGCCGAGGAAGTACGCGCCGTTGGCGAGGTAGAAGACCGCCAGGACGATCATCGTGCCGGCCAGACAGAGGGCACTGTGCATGGCCTTCTTCATCAGGACCGTGCACAGGGCGCCGATGACGGCGACGGTGCCGAGGACCCAGAACTGGAAGGCTTCGCCGCCCGAGGTCGTGTAGGCGGCAAGGGTGGTGCTCATGCGTCCACCTCTTCCGGTTCGCCCTTCTCCCCCTTGGAGGTGGCGACCTGACGGACCGTGCCCGGGGCGGCCTCCGTGACCAGACCCCGGTAGTAGTCCTGCTCGTCCATCCCCGGGTAGATGGCGTGCGGCGAGTCGACCATGCCCTCCTCCAGGCCCGCGAGGAGCTGCTCCTTGGTGTAGATCAGGTTCTCGCGGGAGGAGTCGGCCAGTTCGAACTCGTTGGTCATCGTCAGCGCCCGTGTGGGGCAGGCCTCGATGCACAGCCCGCACAGGATGCAGCGGGCGTAGTTGATCTGGTAGACGACGCCGTACCGCTCACCCGGGGAGTAGCGCTCCTCGTCGGTGTTGTCCGCGCCCTCCACATAGATGGCGTCCGCGGGGCAGGCCCAGGCGCAGAGCTCGCAGCCGACGCACTTCTCGAGACCGTCGGGGTGACGGTTGAGCTGGTGCCGGCCGTGGAAACGCGGAGCGGTCGTCTTCTGCTGCTCCGGGTACTGCTCGGTCAGCCGCTTCTTGAACATGGCCTTGAAGGTCACGCCGAAGCCGGCCACCGGATTCTGGAAATCAGACACCGTCCGTCTCCTTTCCCTCACTCGCAGTAGCAGTATCGGGGCCACCACTGACAACGAGGTCCCGGTCGGGCCGGGGCCTGCGCCGGGGTACGGGCGGCAGGGACTGTCCGGGCTTGGGCGGTACGGGGAAGCCGCCGGCCATCGGATCGAAGGGGCGCTCGTCCTCGACCTCGGCGGCCTTGGCCCTCCTGTCGCGGAACATGTCCGCGATGAAGGAGAGGAGGAGGACGGCGATGACGGCGCCGGCGACGTACAGCACGATGTTCTGGAAGCCGACGTTCTCGTTGCGCAGGGCGCGGACGGTGGCGACCAGCATCAGCCAGAGCACCGAGACCGGGATGAGGACCTTCCAGCCGAGCTTCATCAGCTGGTCGTAGCGGACTCGGGGCAGGGTGCCGCGGAGCCAGATGAAGAAGAACAGCAGCAGCTGCACCTTGAGGACGAACCAGAGCATCGGCCACCAGCCGTGGTTCGCTCCCTCCCAGAAGGTGGAGACCGGGTACGGGGCGCGCCAGCCGCCGAGGAAGAGCGTCACGGAGACGGCGGAGACAGTCACCATGTTCACGTACTCGGCGAGCATGAACATCGCGAACTTGATGGAGGAGTACTCGGTGTTGAAGCCGCCGACGAGGTCGCCCTCGGACTCGGGCATGTCGAACGGGGCGCGGTTGGTCTCGCCGACCATCGTGACGACGTAGATGATGAACGAGACCGGCAGCAGGATGATGAACCAGCGGTCGGCCTGCGCCTCGACGATCGCCGAGGTCGACATCGACCCGGAGTAGAGGAAGACGGAGGCGAACGCGGCGCCCATGGCGATCTCGTAGGAGATCATCTGCGCGCAGGAGCGCAGACCACCGAGGAGCGGGTACGTCGAGCCGGAGGACCAGCCGGCGAGCACGATGCCGTAGATGCCGACGGAGGCGATGGCCAGCACGTACAGCATGGCGATCGGCAGGTCGGTGAGCTGCATCGTGGTGCGGTGGCCGAAGATCGAGACCTCGTTGCCGGCCGGGCCGAAGGGGATCACGGCGATGGCCATGAACGCGGGGGCGGCGGCGATGATCGGCGCGAGGATGTAGACGACCTTGTCGGCGCGCTTGACGACGACGTCCTCCTTGAGCATCAGCTTGATGCCGTCCGCGAGGGACTGGAGGAGACCCCAGGGTCCGTGCCGGTTGGGCCCGACGCGCAGCTGCATCCAGGCGACGACCTTGCGCTCCCACACGATGGAGAACAGCACGGTGACCATGAGGAAGGCGAAGCAGAAGACGGCCTTGATCGCGACGAGCCACCAGGGGTCGGTCCCGAACATGGAGAGGTCTTCAGCAGCGAGCAGCGTGGTCATGCCTGCACCTCCGTCGAAACCGCCGCGCCGATGCGGACCAGGTCGCCCGGGTGGGCGCCGGTGTCGGAGAGGACGCCGCCCGCCGTGGAGTTCAGCGGGAGCCAGACCACGCGGTCGGGCATCTCGGTGACCTGGAGCGGGAGTCGGGTCGAGCCGGCCGGGCCGGTGACGGCGAGGAGGTCGCCGTCCTTGACGCCGGTCTCGGCGGCGGTGGCGGCCGAGAGGCGGGCGACGGCCGCGTGGCGGGTGCCGGCCAGGGCCGTGTCGCCCTCCTGGAGGCGGCCCAGGTCGAGCAGGAGCCGGTGTCCGGCGAGGACCGCCTCGCCCTCGCCCGGTCGGGGCGCGGGCTGCGCGGGCTCGACGGGCTCGGAGGCCCGCTCGCCGTCCCAGCCGCCGAGCCGGTCCAGCTCCCGGCGGACCGCGCGCAGATCGGGCAGGGCCAGGTGCGCGTCGAGGGCGTCGGCGAGCATGTGCAGCACGCGCGCGTCCGCCGGCGGCAGCGTCCGGGTCATCTGCTCGGGCTTGAGCGCGGCCTCGAAGAGCCGTGCCCTGCCCTCCCAGTTGAGGAAGGTGCCGGGCTTCTCGGCGACCGCGGCGACCGGCAGGACCACGTCGGCCCGCTCGGTGACCTCGCTGGGCCGCAGCTCCAGGGAGACCACGAAGGCCGCGTCGAGGGCCTCACGCGCGCGTGCCGGGTCGGGCAGGTCGCGGACCTCGACACCGCCGACGAGCAGCGCGCCCAGTTCGCCGGTGGCCGCGGCCTCGACGATCTGGCCGGTGTCGCGGCCGTAGCCGTGCGGGAGTTCGCGTACGCCCCAGGCGGCCGCGACCTCCTCACGCGCGCGTGGGTCGGTCGTGGGGCGGCCGCCGGGCAGCAGCGTCGGGATGGCGCCGGCTTCGAGCGCGCCGCGCTCTCCGGCACGGCGCGGAATCCACACCAGCTCGGCGCCGGTCGCGGTCGCCGTCCGTACGGCCGCGGTCAGTCCGCCGGGCACCGCGGCGAGCCGCTCGCCGACGACGATGACCGCGCCGTCCTTGCGCAGCGCCTCCGCGGCATGGGTGCCGGCCTCGTCGAGGCCGACCCGGGAGGTGAGGGCGTCCAGCCACTCGGTCTCGGTGCCGGGCGCGGCCGGCAGCAGCGTGCCGCCCGCCTTCACCAGGCCCCGGGTCGCGTGCGAGGCGAGCGCGTAGGTCTTCTGGCCCTGCTTGCGCCAGGCCTTGCGGAGCCGCAGGAAGACGCCGGGCGCCTCCTCCTCGGACTCGAAGCCGACGAGCAGCACCGCCGGGGCGGCTTCGAGGGAGGTGTACGTGACCCCCGAGCCGTCCAGGTCGCGTCCGCGGCCCGCCACGGTGGAGGCCAGGAAGTCGGCCTCCTCGCTGGAGTGGACGCGGGCGCGGAAGTCGACGTCGTTGGTGTCGAGGGCGACCCGGGCGAACTTGGCGTACGCGTAGGAGTCCTCGACGGTCAGTCGCCCGCCGGCCAGGACTCCGGTGCGGCCGCGCACGAGCCCGCGGGCCGCCGCCTCCAGGGCCTCGGGCCAGGACGCGGCCTCCAGCTCACCCGACTCGGGGTTCCGTACGAGCGGGGTCGTCAGCCGGTCGCGCTGCTGCGCGTACCGGAAGGCGAACCGCCCCTTGTCGCACACCCACTCCTCGTTGACCTCCGGGTCCTCGGCGGCGAGCCGCCGCATCACCTTGCCGCGCCGGTGGTCCGTACGCGTGGCGCAGCCGCCCGCGCAGTGCTCGCAGACGCTCGGCGAGGAGACGAGGTCGAAGGGGCGGGAGCGGAACCGGTACGCCGCCGAGGTCAGCGCGCCGACCGGGCAGATCTGGATCGTGTTCCCGGAGAAGTACGACTCGAAGGGGTCGCCCTCGCCGGTGCCGACCTGCTGGAGCGCGCCGCGCTCAAGCAGCTCGATCATCGGATCGCCGGCGACCTGGTTCGAGAACCGGGTGCAGCGCGCGCACAGCACGCACCGCTCACGGTCGAGCAGCACCTGCGTGGAGATCGGTACCGGCTTCTCGAAGGTCCGCTTGTGGCCCTCGAAGCGGGACTCCGCCTGCCCGTGGGACATCGCCTGGTTCTGCAGCGGGCACTCGCCGCCCTTGTCGCAGACCGGGCAGTCCAGCGGGTGGTTGATGAGCAGCAGCTCCATCACGCCGTGCTGCGCCTTCTCGGCGACGGGCGAGGTCAGCTGGGACTTCACCACCATGCCGTCGGTGCAGGTGATGGTGCAGGACGCCATCGGCTTGCGCTGGCCCTCGACCTCGACGATGCACTGCCGGCAGGCGCCGGCCGGGTCGAGGAGCGGGTGGTCGCAGAACCGCGGGATCTCGATGCCGAGCTGCTCGGCGGCGCGGATGACCAGGGTCCCCTTGGGGACGGAGATCTCGGCGCCGTCGATGGTCAGCGTGACGAGGTCCTCGGGCGGTACGGCGGGGGAACCGCCGCCGGCGGGGCCGGCCGTGGTGACCGTCATGCCGTCACCTCCTTGTGGTTGTCCGCCCAGGCGGTCGACTTGGCCGGGTCGAAGGGGCAGCCCCGGCCGGTGATGTGCTGCTCGTACTCCTCGCGGAAGTACTTCAGCGAGGAGAAGATCGGGGAGGCGGCGCCGTCGCCCAGCGCGCAGAACGACTTGCCGTTGATGTTGTCGGCGATGTCGTTCAGCTTGTCGAGATCGGACATGACGCCCTTGCCGGCCTCGATGTCGCGGAGCAACTGCACCAGCCAGTACGTGCCTTCGCGGCAGGGCGTGCACTTGCCGCAGGACTCGTGGGCGTAGAACTCGGTCCACCGGGTCACCGCGCGGACCACGCACGTGGTCTCGTCGAAGCACTGGAGCGCCTTCGTGCCGAGCATCGAGCCGGCCGCGCCCACGCCCTCGTAGTCGAGCGGGACGTCGAGGTGCTCGTCCGTGAACATCGGGGTGGAGGAGCCGCCCGGGGTCCAGAACTTCAGCCGGTGGCCCGGCCGCATCCCGCCGCTCATGTCGAGGAGCTGGCGCAGCGTGATCCCGAGCGGGGCCTCGTACTGGCCCGGCGAGACGACGTGCCCGCTGAGCGAGTAGAGCGTGAAGCCCGGGGACTTCTCGCTGCCCATCGACTTGAACCAGTCCTTGCCCCGGTTGAGGATCGCGGGAACGGACGCGATGGACTCGACGTTGTTCACCACAGTGGGGCAGGCGTACAGACCGGCGACCGCGGGGAAGGGCGGACGCAGCCGAGGCTGGCCGCGCCGTCCTTCGAGCGAGTCGAGCAGCGCGGTCTCCTCGCCGCAGATGTACGCGCCGGCGCCCGCGTGCACGGTGATGTCGAGGTTCAGGCCGCTGCCGAGGATGTTCCGGCCGAGGAGGCCGGCGTCGTACGCCTCGCGCACCGCCTCGTGCAGGCGGCGCAGGACCGGGACGACCTCGCCGCGCAGGTAGATGAACGCGTGCTCGGAGCGGATCGCGTAGCAGGCGATGATCATTCCCTCGATGAGGGAGTGCGGGTTGGCGAAGAGGAGCGGGATGTCCTTGCAGGTGCCCGGCTCGGACTCGTCGGCGTTGACGACGAGGTAGTGCGGCTTGCCGTCGCCCTGCGGAATGAACTGCCACTTCATCCCGGTGGGGAAGCCCGCGCCGCCGCGGCCGCGCAGACCGGAGTCCTTGACGTACGCGATGAGGTCGTCGGGCGTCATCGCGAGGGCCTTCCTCAGACCCTCGTACCCCTCGTGCCTCTTGTACGTCTCCAGGGTCCAGGCGTCGGGCTGGTCCCAGAACGCCGAGAGGACCGGCGCCAGAAGCTTCTCGGGGCTGCTGTTGTTGATCTCGGCTGCCAAGGTCATCACTCCCCCTCCCCACTGGCCGATTCGCCGCGCGGGTGGACGATCTTGTGGTGCGGGGTCTCGCCCTTGGCCAGCCGCAGCCCGACGAGCGAGGCCGGGCCGGCCCCTCCGGTGGCCTCGACGGCCCCCTCGCGCTCGTCGGGGAAGCCGGCCAGGATGCGCGCGGTCTCCTTGTATGTGCACAGGGGCGCGCCCCGCGTCGGCTCGACCGGGCGGCCGGCCCGCAGGTCGTCGACGATCTTCTTGGCCGACTCGGGCGTCTGGTTGTCGAAGAACTCCCAGTTGACCATCACCACGGGCGCGAAGTCGCAGGCCGCGTTGCACTCGATGTGCTCCAGCGTGACCTTGCCGTCCTCGGTCGTCTCGTTGTTGCCGACGCCGAGGTGCTCCTTGAGCTCCTCGAAGATGGCGTCGCCTCCCATGACCGCGCAGAGCGTGTTGGTGCAGACCCCGACCTGGTAGTCGCCGGAGGGCTTGCGGCGGTACATCGTGTAGAAGGTGGCGACCGCGGTGACCTCGGCGGTGGTCAGGCCGAGGATCTCGGCGCAGAACTTCATGCCGGTACGGGTCACATGGCCCTCCTCCGACTGCACGAGGTGCAGCAGCGGCAGGAGCGCGGAGCGGGACCCCGGGTAGCGGGCGATGATCTCCTTGGCGTCCGCCTCCAGCCGGGCGCGTACCTCGGCCGGGTAGTCGGGGGCGGGGAGCTGGGGCATCCCGAGACTGGTCTGTCCGTCCGTCATCGGTCGACGCCTCCCATCACGGGGTCGATGGACGCGACGGCGACGATGACGTCGGCGACCTGGCCGCCCTCGCACATCGCCGCCATGGCCTGCAGGTTGGTGAAGGACGGGTCGCGGAAGTGGACCCGGTAGGGGCGGGTGCCGCCGTCGGAGACGACGTGCACGCCGAGCTCGCCCTTGGGCGATTCGACGGCCGCGTACGTCTGTCCGGCGGGGACGCGGAAGCCCTCGGTGACCAGCTTGAAGTGGTGGATCAGGGCCTCCATGGAGGTGCCCATGATCTTCTTGATGTGGTCGAGGGAGTTGCCGAGTCCGTCCGGGCCGAGCGCGAGCTGCGCGGGCCAGGCGATCTTCTTGTCGCCGACCATGACCGGGCCGGGCGCCAGCCGGTCGAGGCACTGCTCGACGATCCGCAGCGACTGCCGCATCTCCTCCAGACGGACGAGGAAGCGGCCGTAGGAGTCGCAGGTGTCGGCGGTCGGGATGTCGAACTCGTAGTTCTCGTAGCCGCAGTACGGGTCGGTCTTGCGCAGGTCGTGCGGGAGGCCCGCCGAGCGCAGGATCGGTCCGGTGGCGCCGAGCGCCATGCAGCCGCTGAGGTCGAGGTAGCCGACATCCTGCATACGGGCCTTGAAGATGGGGTTGCCGGTGGCGAGCTTGTCGTACTCCGGCAGGTTCTTCTTCATGGTCTTCACGAACTCGCGCACGGCGTCGACGGCGCCGGGCGGGAGGTCCTGGGCGAGGCCGCCGGGGCGGATGAACGCGTGGTTCATCCGCAGGCCGGTGATCAGCTCGTACAGGTCCAGGATCATCTCGCGGTCCCGGAAGCCGTAGATCATGATCGTGGTGGCGCCCAGCTCCATGCCGCCGGTGGCGATGGCCACCAGGTGGGAGGAGAGCCGGTTGAGCTCCATCAGGAGCACGCGGACGACATCGGCGCGCGCCGGGATCTGGTCGGTGATGCCGAGCAGCTTCTCGACGCCCAGGCAGTACGCCGTCTCGTTGTAGAACGAGGTGAGGTAGTCCATGCGCGTGACGAAGGTGGTGCCCTGCGTCCAGTTCCGGAACTCGAGGTTCTTCTCGATGCCGGTGTGGAGGTAGCCGATGCCGCAGCGGGCCTCGGTGACGGTCTCGCCGTCGATCTCCAGGATCAGCCGCAGCACGCCGTGCGTGGACGGGTGCTGGGGACCCATGTTGACGATGATCCGCTCGTCGTCGGCCTTGGCGGCGGACTCGACGACCTCCTCCCAGTCGCCACCGGTGACGGTGTAGACGGTGCCTTCGGTGGTCTCGCGGGGAGACGCGTTCGGAGTGGTCACGAGTACGACCTCCGCTGGTCCGGAGCCGGGATCTGGGCGCCCTTGTATTCGACGGCGATGCCGCCGAGGGGGTAGTCCTTGCGCTGCGGGAAGCCCTGCCAGTCGTCCGGCATCATGATCCGGGTGAGGGCGGGGTGGCCGTCGAAGACGATGCCGAAGAAGTCGTACGTCTCGCGCTCGTGCCAGTCGTTGGTCGGATAGACCGCGACGAGCGACGGGATGTGCGGGTCGGCGTCCGGGGCGGACACCTCCAGCCGGATCAGCCGGCCGTGGGTGAGCGAGCGCAGGTGGTACACGGCGTGCAGCTCGCGGCCCTTGTCGCCGAGGTAGTGGACGCCGGAGACGCCCGTACAGAGCTCGAAACGCAGGGCGGGGTCGTCGCGCAGGGTGCGGGCGACCCGGACGAGGTGCTCGCGGGCGATGTGGAAGGTGAGCTCGTCGCGGTCGACGACCGTCTTCTCGATCGCGTTCTCCGGCAGGAGACCCTGCTCGTCGAGGGCGCCCTCGAGTTCGTCGGCGACCTCGTCGAACCAACCGCCGTAAGGACGGGTGGCCGCGCCGGGGAGGCGTACGGAGCGGACGAGGCCGCTGTAGCCGGAGGTGTCGCCGCCGTTGTTGGCGCCGAACATCCCGCGCTGGACGCGGACCTCCTCGCCGTGCTCCCCGCGCTGCCCGGGCAGGTTCTGCTCGGAGAGCTCCTTCTCGGGATTCGGTGTCTCGTCACTCACCGGAGAAGACCCTTCATCTCAATCGTCGGCAGGGCCTTGAGCGCCGCTTCCTCCGCCTCGCGGGCCGCCTCCTCGGCGTTCACGCCGAGCGGGGAGGTCTGGATCTTCTGGTGGAGCTTGAGGATCGCGTCCAAGAGCATCTCCGGGCGCGGCGGGCAACCCGGCAAATAGATGTCAACCGGCACAATGTGGTCAACGCCCTGCACAATCGCGTAATTGTTGAACATTCCGCCCGAGGATGCGCAAACCCCCATGGAGATGACCCATTTGGGGTTCGGCATCTGGTCGTAGACCTGCCGCAGGACCGGCGCCATCTTCTGGCTGACCCGGCCCGCGACGATCATCAAGTCGGCCTGGCGCGGCGAGCCGCGGAAGACCTCCATGCCGAAGCGCGCCAAGTCGTAGCGGCCGGCGCCGGTCGTCATCATCTCGATGGCGCAGCAGGCGAGGCCGAAGGTCGCGGGGAAGACGGACGCCTTGCGCACCCAGCCCGCGGCCTGTTCGACCGTCGTCAGCAGAAAGCCGCTCGGCAGCTTCTCTTCGAGTCCCATAGGTGCCCCTCAGCCCCTCAGTCCCATTCCAGGCCGCCGCGCCGCCACACATAGGCGTAGGCGACGAAGACGGTGAGCACGAAGAGCAACATCTCCACGAGCCCGAAAAGCCCCAGGGCGTCGAAGGTGACGGCCCAGGGGTAGAGGAAGACGATCTCGATGTCGAAGACGATGAAGAGCATCGCCGTCAGGTAGTACTTGATGGGGAAGCGGCCACCTCCGGCCGGCGTCGGCGTCGGTTCGATACCGCACTCGTACGCCTCAAGCTTTGCCCTGTTGTACCGTTTTGGGCCGATTAGCGTGGCCATGACCACGGAGAAGATCGCAAACCCCGCACCCAGGGCACCGAGCACGAGGATGGGCGCGTACGCATTCACGCTCCTCGCTCCTTCCAGTCGTCCTTGACCGTTGGACCGCACGGTCGGGCCGCAGAAGATCGCCCCCATGTGAGGCAGTTCACAAGCCCGACTGCCCCGCATCCTATGCCTGCCCCTCTGTGATCTGCGACACGGGGTGCGCCAGGGACTTTGTGATCTCCACCACCTGACGAAGGATCATGAAGCCGGATGAGCGGTGATCTTGGCACTCGAAGCGCCCAGGTGATCACCAGATGTGACATCCGGACCGGAAAGCGCTGGTCGGAGGGGGTGGCGCTCTATCAAGAGGTGGGCCATGCAAGCAAATTGGCACTGGATGCCAGGTGGGTGATAAAGCAACCGGCCGTCGCCCGGTCGGGGGCACTCGTGGACGGGAGTGGACGCGTGCGCACATTCACGAGCCTCGGTGTGACCTGCACCACACCCTCACCCACCCAGGGAAAACGGGGCTTGGCCATCGGTGTGAAGAGGTGGTAAGTGGCGGTCAATTCGGACGTTTCGCGGAAAACCCGTGATCAAGGGCCTGATAGGCCGTGCCCGTATTGTCCGTTACGGCGTCAATAAGGGCGCCAGGTAAGCGGATTATGTGGTTCCGAACGTAACTGTGGCGCAACCCACGTTTCTTGAAGGGAACCGTGAACCCCTGATAGCGGTTGTACTCATGTCCCACACCGCTCACATACCCAGCCACCGGAAGCCCCGCCGCAGCGCCTCGAAGCTCGCGCTCCGGGCAGGAGTTGCCGGTGGCGTCCTCAGCACCATCGCGGTGGCCGGTGCTGCCGGGCCGGCGAATGCCGAGCCGGTGACCGAGACCATCGAGATGCCCACGCTCGGTTCCCTCGACATCGACCTGGCGAGCGCCGTCTCCGCGTCGGCCGAGGCCTCCCAGCAGGAAGCCCTCGACCTGAGCCTGCAGGCCCAGGAGAGCGCCGCCATCGAGAAGGCCGCCAAGGAAGCCAAGAAGGCCAAGGCGGAGGCCGACCGCAAGGCCGAGGCCGAGAAGGCCGAGAGGGCCCGCGCCGAGGCCCGCGAGCGCGCCTCCCGCACCCAGGCGCGCACCTCGCTCTCCGCGTCCTCCTCGTCCTCCGACAGCGGCTCGTCGTCCAGCGCCGACAGCAGCTCGCAGGTGGCCACCGGCTCCGCCGCGGCGATCGTCGCCTTCGCCCGCGCCCAGATCGGCGACGCCTACATCTCCGGCGGCACCGGCCCCAACTCCTGGGACTGCTCCGGGCTCGTCCAGGCCGCGTACAGCCAGGCCGGCATCGACCTGCCCCGCGTCTCCAGCTCCCAGTCGTCCATGGGTACGTCCGTCTCGCTGAGCGACGTGCAGCCCGGCGACATCCTGTACTGGGGCAGCCGCAGCGGCTCGTACCACGTGGCCATCTACGTGGGCGGCGGCAAGTTCGTCGGCGCGCAGAACTCGTCGACCGGTGTCGTCGAGCGCTCCATGGACTGGGACATGCCTTCCGGCGCCGTCCGGATCCTCTGATCACTCGCACGTCGAAGAACGCGAAAGGCCGTCACTCCTCGGGGGAGTGACGGCTCTTCGTCACTTTCGCCCTACTTGCCCCGGAATGCCTCGATGAGGCGGGCGTAGCTGTCGCCGCCATGCCCCGCCGCGACGGCCTCTCCCATCAGCTCCAGGTGCAGCCGCGGCAGCCGCCCGTCGATCCCGCGCGCCTCACCGGCCTCCAGCAGGTGCCCGATGGTGGCCACCTGGACGTCGATGGTGGCGTCCGAACCCGGGTACTTCCCCGCGTCGATCTGCTCGGCGTACGTGGTGAGGAACCAGGAGACCGTCTTCAGCCAGCGGTTCGCGAGCGCGGTGAACTCCTTGGCCGCCACCCCGTCCGCGCCCGCGAGGGCGGTGGCGTGCAGCCAGCCGCCGAAGACCGACCACATGAGCCCGAGCAGCCCGGCGTCGTACAGCGACGCGAGTCCGGCGTCCGGGCCGAGGTCGACCGGGTCGCCGAGCACGGCCAGGGTCGCCCGGTGTTCCGCGAGCAGCTCGGGCGAGCCCGCGTAAAGGATCATGTTGGCGCTGTCGCCGATACCCGGCGGGGTCGTCATGATGCCGCCGTCGAGATGGCCGATGCCGTGCGCCGCCGCCCACTCCGCCTCCGCGCGGGCCTGCTCCGGCGAGCCGCTGGTGAGGTTGACCAGGACCCGGCCGCGGAGCGATGCGGCCACCGGGGCGAGGAGTTCGCGTACGGCGGTGTAGTCGAGGACGCAGACCACGACGAGTTCGCTCGCCGCGACCGCCTCGGCGACGGTGGCGGCGCGGGTGGCGCCGCGGGCGACCAGGCCGTCGGCTTTGCCCGGCGTACGGTTCCAGACGGTCGTGGGGTGGCCGGCGGTGAGGAAGGCGCCGGCGAGTGCGGCGCCCATCTGTCCGAGACCGATGACGGTGACGTTCTGCTTGTTCATGACGTCCACGCTCGCAGCGGCGGAATCCGGCCGACAGTGGCAGGACTGACGGCGGCCGCACGATTCCTGCCGTAGCGTCGGCCGTATGAGTACGGGAGTCGTCGCCATCGCCGTCGTACCGGACCGGCGGATCGGAACGTCACTGTGGGAGCTGTACGAACTCTCCCTCGCGTGCGCGGTCTTCGGCATCCCGCACCCCGACCTCGCCGACCCCTGGTACGAGCTCCGGCTGTGCGGGGACGCCGGTGACACCGGGGTCTTCTCCCTGCGGACCGACCGCGGGCTCGACGGACTCGTGGGCGCGGACACCGTCATCGTGCCGTCCGTGCCCGACGCCGTCGTGGAGGACGGCGAGGAGGTGCCGGCCGAACTGGTCGAGGCGCTGCGTGCGGCAGCCGCGTCCGGCGCGCGGATGGTGTCCCTGTGCACGGGGGCCTTCGCGCTCGCCGCCGCCGGACTCCTCGACGGTCGCCGGGCCACCGCCCACTGGCAGCACACCGGGCAGCTGGCCGCCCGCCACCCCGAGGTGATCGTGGACGACTCCGTCCTCTACACGGACGAGGGAAGCGTGCTGACGAGCGCGGGGGCCACCGCCGCGCTCGACCTCTGCCTGCATCTCGTACGCAAGGACCTCGGCGCCACCGTCGCGGGGCAGCTCGCGCGGCGCCTGGTCGTGCCCGCCCACCGCACCGGCGGGCAGGCGCAGTTCATCGAGGCGCCGCTGCCGCCGAGCGACGACGACAGCCTGGGACCCGTCCTGCAGTGGGCCACCGAGAACCTCGCCGACCCCCTGACCGTCGACGACCTCGCCCGGCGGGCCCGGTTGAGCCCGCGCACCTTCCACCGGCGGGTGCGGGAGGCATACGGGACCACGCCGTTGCAGTGGCTCCTCCAGCAGCGGGTGGCCCGCGCCCAGACCCTGCTCGAGTCCACCGACCTGCCCGTGGAGCTGGTCGGCGAACGCAGCGGCCTGGGCACGTCGGCCAATCTGCGGCGCCACTTCACCCGTACGGTCGGGGTCTCCCCCTCCGACTACCGGCGCGCGTTCCGCTTCAGCGACGCAGCGCCTCCGCCGGCGCGATCCGCGACGCCCGCCAGGCCGGATACAGGCCGGCTATCACCCCGGTGACCAGTCCGATCGCCGGGGCCACGGCGACCGTCGCCGAGTGCACGACCGGCGTCCAGTCCCGTACGAGCGCCACGGCGATCACCGTCGAGACGCCCAGCGCCGTGCCGACCAGCCCACCGACGGCTCCCAAAGCACCCGATTCGGTGAGGAACTGGACGGTGATGTGCCGTCCTCGGGCGCCCAGGGCCCGGCGCAGCCCGATCTCCCCCGTCCGTTCGAGCACCGCCACCAGCGTGGTGTTGGCGATACCGACCGCGCCGATCACCAGACAGATGGCGGCGAGCAGCAGGAAGAGCTGATTGAGGTCGTCGGTCACGCCGGCGCGGAGCGTCTTCGGATCCGGCGGCGGGACCGCCTTCAGATACTCCGGATGGTCCGGGCGCAGCGCCACCGGCGCCTCGTGCGCGATCTGCTCGGCCGCGCCCGCCCGGGTCGCGATCAGCATCTTCGCGTCGCCCTGCTGGGGCGGCCCCCAGAGCTTCTCGGCGGTGGTCCGCGGCACCGTCACCGACATCAGGACATCGGCCCGGCGCTTCACGTCGTCGATGATCCCGGCGACGGTGAACGGCTCGTCGCCGATGAAGACCGCGGGACTCGTCTCCAGGGTGGTGATGCCTCCTGACCGATCGCGAGAGGGAAGTCCTCTCGGCCATGCCCGGCGGCGAGTCCAACACGGACCTCGCCGCACGGCTCGGCATCACCGAACGCACCGTCAAGTTCCATGTCACGAACATGCGCGAGAAGCTGGGCGGCCTCTCCCGTCTTCAGCTCCATCTTCTGGCGCTGCTGGCCGAGATCGTCTGGCCGGGCCGTCTTTGTCGCCACGCCGGAGCCGGCCGCGCGGCGCAGACGACGAGCGTGATCTCCCGGGGGCTGCTGCCGAGGCGCGCGGCCGAGGTCAGAACCTGCCCGTGAGACGAGGATGCCCCCGACGTCGGAACGTCGGGGGCATCATCCGTTCGTGGGCCGCCGGATCCCTGGTCCGACCGGACCGGACCGGTTCAGGCCTTCGGGGCCACCTTCGACAGGCCGTTGATGATCCGGTCCATCGCGTCGCCACCGGTCGGGTCCGTGAGGTTCGCGAGCATCTTCAGGGTGAACTTCATCAGGACCGGGTGGGTCAGACCGCGCTGCGTCGCGATCTTCATGATCTTCGGGTTACCGATGATCTTCACGAAGGCGCGGCCGAGGGTGTAGTACCCGCCGTAGGTGTCCTTGAGGATCTTCGGGTAGTTGTGCAGGGCCAGTTCGCGCTGGGCCGGGGTCGACCGGGCGTGCGCCTGCACGATGACGTCGGCCGCGATCTGGCCCGACTCCATGGCGTACGCGATGCCCTCGCCGTTGAACGGGTTGACCAGGCCGCCCGCGTCACCGACGAGCAGCAGGCCCTTGGTGTAGTGCGGCTGGCGGTTGAAGGCCATCGGCAGGGCCGCGCCGCGGATCGGCGTCGTCATGTTCTCCGGGGTGTAGCCCCAGTCCTCCGGCATCGAGGCGCACCAGGCCTTGAGGACCTCGCGCCAGTCCAGCTCCTTGAAGGCGGAGGAGGAGTTCAGGATGCCGAGGCCGACGTTGGACGTGCCGTCGCCCATGCCGAAGATCCAGCCGTAGCCGGGCAGCAGCCGGTCCTGCGGGCCGCGCCGGTCCCACAGCTCCAGCCAGGACTCCAGGTAGTCGTCGTCGTGGCGGGGGCTGGTGAAGTACGTCCGTACCGCCACGCCCATCGGCCGGTCCTCGCGCCGGTGCAGGCCCATGGCGAGGGAGAGCCGGGTCGAGTTGCCGTCGGCGGCGACGACGAGCGGTGCGTGGAAGGTGACCTCGCGCTTCTCCTCGCCGAGCTTGGCGGTCACTCCGGTGATCCGGCCGGTGCGGTCGTCGATGATCGGGGCGCCGACGTTGCAGCGCTCGTACAACCGCGCCCCGGCCTTCTGCGCCTGCCGGGCGAGCTGCTCGTCGAAGTCGTCGCGCTTGCGGACGAGTCCGTAGTCCGGGTACGAGGCGAGGTCCGGCCAGTCGAGCTGGAGCCGGACTCCGCCGCCGATGATGCGCAGACCCTTGTTGCGCAGCCAGCCGGCCTCCTCGGAAATGTCGATCCCCATGGAGACGAGCTGCTTGGTGGCGCGCGGGGTGAGTCCGTCGCCGCAGACCTTCTCACGGGGGAACGCGGTCTTCTCCAGGAGCAGGACGTCGAGTCCGGCCTTGGCGAGGTAGTACGCGGTCGTGGAGCCGGCCGGGCCTGCCCCGACGACGATCACATCTGCGCTGTGCTCGGAGAGGGGCTCGGTCACGGCGTGGTCTCCCGAAGGGTCGAGGGAAGGTCGGTCGAAGTCTATTGCGGAGGTCCCGGGGCTCCGTGGCCCGGGATGCCCGTCATGCCGGGCCCGCGGGGCGGGCGCCCCAGGGGTCCGGACAGGCCGCCGGACAGGCCCTAGAGCTTGAAGCCCCGGTGCATCGCCACCACGCCACCGGTCAGGTTGCGCCAGGCGACCTTGGACCAGCCGGCCTTCTGCAGCAGCCCCGCCAGGGCCGGCTGGTCGGGCCAGGACTGGATGGACTCGGCGAGGTAGACGTACGCGTCCGGGTTGGACGACACCGCCCGGGCCACCGGCGGCAGCGCGCGCATCAGGTACTCCTCGTACACCGTGCGGAACGGCTTCCAGGTCGGGTGCGAGAACTCGCAGATCACGACCCGGCCGCCGGGCTTCGTCACCCGGTACAGCTCGCGCAGCGCCCCCTCGGTGTCCTGGATGTTGCGCAGGCCGAAGGAGATCGTCACCGCGTCGAAGACGTCGTCGCGGAAGGGGAGCTTCGTCCCGTCGCCGGCGGTGAACGGCATCCACGGGTGTCGCTTCTTGCCGACCTGGAGCATCCCGATCGAGAAGTCACAGGGCACGACATAGGCCCCGGCGCGGGCGAAGGGCTGCGAGGAGGTCGCCGTCCCGGCCGCCAGGTCCAGGATCCTCTGCGCAGGGCGGGCGTCGACCGCCTTCGCGACCTCCTTGCGCCAGCGCCGGTCCTGGCCGAGCGAGAGCACATCGTTGGTGAGGTCGTAGTTCGCCGCCACGTCGTCGAACATCGAGGCGACTTCGTGCGGCTGCTTGTCCAGGGATGCTCGGGTCACCCGGCCATTGTGGCAGCCCTCGCGCGGCGGCCTTCGGGAGCCCTCCGGGCCCGCCGGGGATTCGTCGAAAATTTCCTCTCAACCTTTTCCGGTGGCGGGCACTCATGGATGGGTGACAGTCGGGCAGCGGGGGGCGACCCCCAGGGACGGAGGAGCGCGATGCAGGCACCGCACGGCTCGGACGAGGCGTTCGAGGAGTTCGCCCGAGCCGGGCAGACGCGGCTGTACCGCACGGCGTACCTGCTCTGCGGCGACGCCGAGCACGCCCGCGACCTCACCCAGACCACCCTCGCCAAGCTGTTCCAGCACTGGCGCAAGGCAGGTACGGCCGAGTACCCGCATGCCTACGCCAAGACCGTTCTGACCCGCACCTTTCTCTCCGAGCGACGCCGCCGACTGCGCGACCTGCTCGCCTTCACCAAGACCGGCGGGCTCGGCCCCGCACCCGCGGCGGAGCACACCGACCTCCGGGTCACGCTGCTCGCCGCGCTCGCCGAGCTCCCGCCCAGAGCCCGCGCCATGGTCGTCCTGCGGTACTGGGAGGACCTCAGTGTGGAGACCGTCGCCTCGCTCCTGCGCTGCAGCGAGGCGACGGTCAAAAGCACCTGCTCCCGCTCGCTCGCGCGGCTCCGCGACCGTCTCGGCGAGGCCCATCTCTACGCCACCGACCACCACGCCACCGGAAGGTGAGACTCACAGTGGACGACGCCACACTGCTCAAGAGCGCCATGGACCGTACGACCGAGGACCTGCCGCCGCTCCCCGACCTCGCGCCCGTCGCCATCGTCCAGGGACGCAGACGACGCGCCCGGGCCCGCCTCGCCGCCGTCGGCGGTGTCTTCGGCACGGTGACCGCCGCCGCCCTCGGCCTGACCCTTCTGCCGGGACCCGGCACCGGCGTGGCGATGCCCGCCGCGCCCCCGGTCGCGTTCCCGTCGGCGTACCACACCCCCGTGCGACTGTCGCCGACACCGGGCCAGGACGCCCCGGAGCCGGAGACCGGGGCCGAGGCGGAGCGCCGCGCCCAGTTCCAGCAGCAGGCCTCCGCGCTCCTGGACGAGCTGCTGCCGGCGACCGTGACGGAGATCCGGCCGGTGGAGGGCCAGGTGTCCCTGTACCGGATCACCTCCGCGGGGCGGACCTTCACGGCGACCCTGTCCGTACGACCCGCGGACGGAGAGCCCCTCCAGCCCTGCCGGAACATCCCGTCCAAGCGGACGAAGTGCGAGAACGAGGACCTCGGCGAGGGCCGCACGGCACAGGTGTACGCGATGCCGGTCAACGAGCTCGACACCATGGGCGCGATGGTCAGGTTCGCGTACGGCCGCAGCCATGTCCTCTTCTCCGTCGACCCCTCGGAGAAGGCGGGCGGGGTGGCTGCCGCCTCGGCCCCGGTGACGGCGGATCAGCTGCTCGCCGTCGCCCGCGACGACCGCTTCACGAACCTGGTGAAGTACGCCGACGAGAACCCGGTCCAGGAGAAGTCCACCCCGGTCAGCGGCGGCTGACGGTCGCCGAACCGCGTCAGCGGCGGCGGAAGACCAGGCGGCCGCCGAGGACGGTGGCGACGCAGGTGCGGGCGCCACGGGCCACCAGATCGGCCTCGTCCACCACGTCGAAGACGGCCAGGTCGGCGGGTTCGCCCACGGTCAACGGACCGTGGACGGTGCCGGGCAGGTCGTGACCCTCCACGAAGGGGTCCAGGTCCGGGCCGTCCCAGACCGGCGGGGCCAGGACCGACGCGTCCGGCACTTCTCGCAGCCCGGCCCGCGCCACGGCCTGCCGGACCCCCGACCGGGGCCCGAGCCCCACATGCGTCGTCCCATGGGCCAGCATCCGCTGGATGCCGCGCCGCACGCTGCCCGCCATCCGGGCCGCGTCGGGCGCGAGGGCGTCGAAGGCCGGGCCCATGATCGGGTCGGTGCCCAGCTCGTCCGCCTCACGCGGGTCCGGGTGGTACACCCTCGTGAGCAGCCAGTGCCCGTGCCATTGGCGGAGCCCCGGCGTCAGGAGACCCGGCCACCTCCGCACCCGCGCCTGCGGGTGCGCGGCGGCCACCTCCTCGTACGGGCCGACGGACACGATCTCCGCGTCCCGGACGGCGACCGCGCCGCCGGGTACGGGGGCGCGGCCGCCGCCCGGCAGCAGCAGGTCCGCCGTGTGGATCGTCAGCACGAACGCGTCAGTTGGCGTTCAGGAGCTTCAGCTCCGGGTGGGCCGTACCGCCCTCGATGGCCGTGGAGGAGATGTGCGAGGCGACCCGCTCGTCGACCGGGTCGTTCGCCGGGTCGTCGTGGACGACGAGGTGCTCGTACGTCGTGGCGCGCTGCGCCGGCACGCGGTCCGCCGTACGGATCATGTCGATCATCTCGCGCAGGTTGGAGCGGTGCTTGGCGCCCGCCGAGGAGACGACGTTCTCCTCCAGCATGATCGAGCCGAGGTCGTCCGCGCCGTAGTGCAGGGTCAGCTGGCCGATCTCCTTGCCCGTGGTCAGCCACGAGCCCTGGATGTGGGCGATGTTGTCCATGAACAGCCGGGAGATCGCGATCATCCGCAGGTACTCGAAGAGCGTGGCGTGCGTGCGGCCCTTCAGGTGGTTGTTCTCGGGCTGGTACGTGTACGGGATGAAGGCCCGGAAGCCGCCCGTCCGGTCCTGCACGTCACGGATCATCCGCAGGTGCTCGATGCGCTCGGCGTTCGTCTCGCCGGTGCCCATCAGCATCGTGGACGTCGACTCGACCCCGAGGCCGTGCGCGATCTCCATGATCTCCAGCCACCGCTCGCCGCTCTCCTTGAGCGGGGCGATCGCCTTGCGCGGGCGCTCCGGCAGCAGTTCGGCGCCGGCGCCTGCGAAGGAGTCGAGACCGGCCGCGTGGATGCGGGTGATCGCCTCCTCGACGGAGACACCGGAGATCCGGGCCATGTGCTCGACCTCGGACGCGCCGAGGGAGTGGATGACCAGCTGCGGGAAGTCCTTCTTGATGGCGGCGAAGTGCTTCTCGTAGTACTCGACGCCGAAGTCCGGGTGGTGCCCGCCCTGGAACATGATCTGCGTGCCGCCGAGCTCCACGGTCTCCGCGCAGCGGCGCAGGATGTCGTCGAGGTCGCGGGTCCAGCCCTTGGCGGTGTCCTTCGGCGGCGCGTAGAAGGCGCAGAACTTGCACGCCGTCACACAGACGTTGGTGTAGTTGATGTTCCGCTCGATGATGTACGTCGCGATGTGCTCCGTACCGGCGTAGCGGCGACGGCGCACGGCGTCGGCGGCCGCGCCCAGCGCGTGCAGCGGCGCCGAGCGGTACAGGTCGAGCGCCTCCTCGGGGGTGATCCGGCCACCTTCTGCGGCGCGGTCGAGGACGGACTGAAGGTCGGCCTTCTCGGTCACCGGCTGAGTCCCTTTCGGAGGCTGGATTCTAAGGACTGAACCAGCCTACGCCAGCACTTCTCAGGACTTCCGCAGGGTGCCGCTAGGGCGGCCCGCGGCTTCCTCGTCGGACCTGTAGGTGAGGGTGCCGTCGGGGTTGCGGGTCAGAGTGAAGGTCGACGTCCCGGTCGTGCAGAGACCTTCGGTGCCGGGGCGGTCGGGGTCCGTGCGGTCCGCGATGCGCAGCTCGGTGGCGGTGGCGGAGGTCAGCTTGCCGAGGCCGTGGCAACTGACGGTGGTGCCGAGGACGCTGATGGTGTGGGTGGTGCGGACGACGTCCTTGCCGGTGCCGCCCTCGGAGACGACGACGGTGAAGTCGCCGTGCGGTGAACCGTTGCGCTCGGTGGTGGGCCCGGTCCAGGTGCCGAGGAACGTGTCCGGGACGGCGCCGGAGGGCGCGGGCGTGGTGGCGGCGGGGGGATTCGTCTTGTTCCCGCCGGTGTCGCTCGCGTCGGCGCCCCGGCGGCCGCCCGGCATCAGGTCGAAGAGGTACCCCGCCCCCAGGGTCACGGCGGCCAGCGCCCCGGCGACGGCGAGCGCGACCGTACAGCTGACGCGCCGGCCCGCGGCGAGGGAGAGGGTGGCCTGCCGCCGCCGGGTGCCCTCGCCACCGGGATCGGTGGGCCCCTGGTCCGCGGGGACGGCGAAGCCACCGGGTGCGGGTGCGATCGGCGGCCCGAAGACGCCGGGGTCGGGAGCCGCCGGCCCGGACGGACCCGCCGACTCGGCCCGGGCGTCGGGCGTCAGAACCGCCGGAGGGCCGAAGACACCCGACGGCGGGCCGGTCGGGGGCCCCTCGGGGGCCGGTGCCCACACCGAAGGGGCGGTGAAGGGCACGGGGCCCGAGACGTTCGGGTCGGGCGCGGCGGCCGGGACGGGGAAGGGCGCCCCACCGGGAGCCGGTGGAGCCGTACCCGTACCCACGTCGAGTTCCAGCAGGCGTACGGCGGTCCGGCTGATCTCCTCCACCAGCGGGCTCGGCAGCCAGCCGCCCGACACCAGCGCCGCCGCCCCGCGCGGGGCGAGTGCCGCGGCGACCGCGCTCGGGGTGGGGCGGGCCGCCGGGTCCTTCGCGAGGCAGGCCGCCACCAGCTCTCGCAGCTCCCCCGCCAGCGCGCCCAGTTCGGGCTCCTCGTGGACGACCTTGTAGAGCAGGGTGGCCGAGGAGTCGCCGGGGAAGGGCGGGGCGCCGGTCGCCGCGTACGCGAGGACCGCTCCGAGCGAGAAGACGTCGGAGGCGCCGGTCGCCCCGTGGCCGAGGATCTGCTCGGGTGCCATGTAGCCCGGCGAGCCGATGGAGACCCCGCTCGCGGTGAGCGACGCCGTGCCGTCCGTGGCCCGCGCGATGCCGAAGTCGATGAGCCGGGGGCCCTCCAGGGTGGCGAGCACGTTGGAGGGCTTCACGTCGCGGTGGACCAGGCCGAGCCCGTGCACGCCCGCCAGCGCCTCGGCGAGGCCGGCGCCCAGGGTCCGTACCGTGTGCGCGGGCAGTGGGCCGATCGCCTCCACGGCCCCGGTGAGCGTCGGCCCGGCGACGTACCCGGTGGCGACCCACGGCACGGCGGCCTCCGGGTCGGCGTCCAGGACCGGCGCGGTCCACTCCCCGCCGACCAGCCGGGCGGCCTCCACCTCACGCCGGAACCGGGCCCTGAACTGCTCGTCCAGGGCGAAGTGCGGGTGCACGATCTTCACGGCGACGGTCCGGCCGCCCTCGTTGCGGGCCAGATAGACACGCCCCATGCCACCGGAGCCGAGACGGCCGAGGATCCGGTAGGCACCGATGGTCCTGGGTTCCCCTGCTTCGAGCGGCTGCATGTCTCCCCTTCTAGCAGCGCCCGGCCCTTCGTGGGCCGGATCACCACGATTCGGAACCGTACCCAGCCAACCAATCCCTCACCACGCCCCTCCTCTTCTCCGTATACGTCGCAGTGTCCGAAGCACCCCGGAGTCACCCGATGACACGCCTCCCCAGGATCACGAGCCACCCCAAGGTCCCGAGGATTCGCAGGATCCTCGCCGCCGCTCTCGCCCTCGGCGCCACGGCCGCTCTGGTCGGCGGCTGCTCGGACGAGGGGGCGCCCGTCACGTTCGACACCCCGAGGTCGACGGCCACGCCCGACCAGGCGGGCGCGTCGCGGACCCCGCGGACCCCGCGGACTCCGGGGGCGCCCGAGACCGTCCTCCCCACCGGCCCCAAGGCCGGTTTCACCACGGCCAACACCCTCGACGACGGCACCAAGATCGGGGTCACCACGCTCGCGGGCGCGAAGTCCGGCTTCACCGGCAAGGTGTGGGTGTGGGCCCCGAAGCAGTATTTCGACCCGAAGTACGCCGACAGCGGCTTCCCTGTCCTCGTGGCACTGCCCGGCGGAAACGGTTATCCGGTGAATTACTGGATGGGTACGGACCTCAAACTGCAGTCCAGCATCAGCACATGGTCGCAGGAAGGGAAAAGCCTTCCGTTCATTGTCGTGATGCCCGTACTCAACCCCGACGACAAGTACTACTACGACGGCAGCGATATACCGGGGCAGCCCAGAATGGGAACTTGGCTCGCCGAGGACGTGCCCGATTTCGTCCGGGCGAATTTCCGCACTTTCAAGTCCCGTGACGGCTGGGCGTTCATGGGCTCGTCCTCCGGCGCGTTCGCCGGACTGAAGGCGGTGCTCCAGCACCCCGACAAGTTCAAGGCCGTGATCGCGTCCGGCCCCGACACCGTCCCCGACTCCCCGCTGTGGGCGGGCCACGAGGCGCAGCGGCAGGCGAACAACCCGGAGAAGCTCGCGAAGGCGCTCGGCGCGAAGCCGGACACCAAGGGGAACCGGGTCTATCTGGCGTTCCAGATCGGGACGGAGGAGTCGGGCGAGGCCCGGCTGAGGTCCTTCATGAAGAACTTCGCGAAGGGCCCGGTGAAGACCCGCCTCCAGGTCATCCAGGGCGGCGGGCACAACGCCAGGGGCTACATCCGGGGCATGGGGGACGGCTCGATGGAGTGGATCAGCCGGCAGATGCAGGGCCCGGTACCCGCCCCCTGACGTACGGCTTCGGCGCTCGGGCCCTGACGTACGGGTTCGGCGCTCGGGCCTTAGGCGTACGGCCTCGGCCCTCAGGCGAGCAGGTCCACCTTCACGTTCGCCGGGAAGCCGGTCGTCGGACCGGTCCGGCGGGCGAACTCGCGCACCCCCGCCAGCTGCTCGGGCCCGAAGCGGAAGTCCAGCGTCCGGAAGTACCGCTCCAGGAGCTCCGCGTCGAAGGACTCCCAGCGCGAGGCCTGCTCCGCGACCTTCGCGACCTCCACCAGCGACAGATCACGCGAGGCCAGGAACGCCTCGTGGACCTCGCGCACGGTCTCCGGCTCGCGGACCAGGAAGTCCTTGCGCGCCGCCCACACGGCGAAGACGAACGGCAGGCCCGTCCACTCCTTCCACATCAGCCCCAGGTCGTGGACCTCGAGACCGAGCCGCGGGGCGTCGTGGAGGGAGGCCCGCAGGGCGGCGTCCCCGATCAGGACGGCGGCGTCCGCCTCCTGCATCATCAGCCCGAGATCGGGCGGGCATGTGTAGTAGTCGGGCCGTACGTCGTACCGCTCGGCGAGCAGCAGCTGCGCGAGCCGTACGGACGTGCGGGAGGTGGACCCGAGAGCCACCCGCGCCTTGTCCAGCTGCTTCAGGGGCCGCTGGGAGACGATCACACAGGACATGACGGGACCGTCGCAGCCGACGGCGATGTCCGGCAGGGCGACAAGATCGTCCGCGTTGCGGAGATACTCCACGAGGGTGATGGGCCCGATATCGAGGTCGCCCCGCACGAGCCGCTCGCTGAGCTTCTCCGGGGTGTCCTTCGTCAGCTCCAGATCGAGGAGCGTTCCGGTACGGGCCAGGCCCCAGTACAGGGGCAGGCAGTTCAGGAACTGGATGTGTCCGACGCGGGGCCGGCTGCGCTGGTGGTCATCGGTTGCATTGTCCACATCGTGAGGCTAGACCTGTCTCGGACCGTGGACATCGCCGGGGCGCGCGTGGCGCTCACGTCAGCGCGTCAGAAGCACGTCAAACGTGTGGGTGACGTGATCTTTCCCTCTAGTGCGGCGCACACCCTGCGTGCTACGCTCATCGCAAGTTGCAGTTTGGTTTCCCTTGCAGTACAGAGCCTGCGGAGCATGTGACCCGCAGGCTTTTGTAGTTTTCAGACTTGTTTGCAGGTTCTGGAGCAGGGCAACCCTTTGGCCCAAGGAGGGCTTATGGCTACCGGAACCGTCAAGTGGTTCAACGCTGAAAAGGGCTTCGGCTTCATCGCCCAGGACGGCGGCGGCCCGGATGTCTTCGTCCACTACTCCGCGATCAACGCGTCCGGGTTCCGCTCCCTCGAGGAGAACCAGGTCGTGAACTTCGACGTCACGCAGGGTCCGAAGGGCCCGCAGGCGGAGAACGTCACCCCGGCCTAAGTTGCCCGGGTCGGCGATCGCGCACGGCTAGAGAAGTACCCAAGGAGCCCCGCTCCGTGTCTTCGGGCACGAGCGGGGCTCCTGCCTTTTCCACGGGCTTCCCACGGGCCGGCCGGGCGGGGCGGTTTCGTACGCTGGAGGTGTGACCGAACGCAAACCGCCCGGCGTCAGCTTCGAGTCGTTCGTGGACAAGCAGATCCGCGAGGCCGCGGAGCGCGGCGAGTTCGCGAAGCTGGCCGGCTTCGGGAAGCCGCTCGACGACGACACCGCCCCCTACGACGAGCTGTGGTGGATCAAGGGGAAGATGCACCGCGAAGGCGCGTCCGTCCTCCCGCCCTCCCTGGCCCTGCGCAAAGAGGCCGAGGACGCGGTGGAGGCGATCGGCCGGGCCGTGTCGGAGTCACAGGTGCGCCGGATCCTCGGCGAGATCAACACCAAGATCGCCGCAGCCCTGGCCCGCCCACCGGCCGGGCCGCCGCTGAATCTGAAGCCGTTCGACGTCGAGGAGACGCTGGCTCGATGGCGGGAGGCCAAGGAGGCCGGGGAGGCCGGGGAGGCCGACGAGGAGCGTTAGCGCCGGGCGGCCCGGCAGTACCGCCCGTACGAGCGGGGCAGCTGCTCGTCGACTCCGACCGGATCCCCTGTCGGCGACGACGCCCGCGTGGTGGACGGGACCGTGCCGGCGGTGGCCGCCTGTACGTACCAGGGCGAGCCTCACACGTTCGTTCCCGCCGGGCGAGAGGCAGGACGCGGCCGAACGGCGGGGTGCGCTGACGCGGCTGATGGCCGCGTACTTCCCGGCCGTGCAGAGGGAGGTGGGCTGCTCGGCCCGAGACGGACCGGGACCTAGTGGCCACCGGTCGGCCGGTCCGGCGTGCGGCCGAGGGTCGCGAGGATCCGGTCCAGCGTGGCCGCGCCCGGGGGCAGGGGGATGCCCGGGCGGAAGGGGCTGTCCGGGGCGAGTCGGGTGTCGCCGTCCGGGACGGAGAGGGCGATCGGGAGCGCGGCGTCGAGGATGTCGGGTTCGGGGTCGTACGGGAGGTCCAGGCCGCGGGTGATGTCCCAGCCGTGGACGACGTAGTCGATGAAGTGGAAGCCGACGGCGCGGTCGGCGGGGAACGTCCGGTCGACCGTGAACTCGGGCAGGAGGAAGGGCCGGTCCGGGGCGTCCAGGGCCGCGAAGGCGGCGCCGACGTCCGCGGCGGCCTCGGCATACCGCGCGACGGCTTCGACGGTGTCGGTCACGGGGTGGACGGACCAGTGGGCGAGATCCGCACCGTCGCCGAGGGCGGCGGCCGCGAACCCGCGGTGCTGGGCCGTCATATGGGCGAGCAGATCGGCAACCGTCCATCCGGCGCAGGGCGTCGGCCGGCCGAGGTCGCCGGGGGTCACCCGATGCATCAGGGCGACGCTGTCGCGGACCACGCGCGCGTGGAGGAGCCGTAACCGCTCGAACCGCTCCGTCGGTCCCGCACCCTCTGAAGAGATACGCATGGGCTTACGATCTGCTCGGGCTTATGAATTGTCAACGGGTATTTTCGTGGCCATGGAAGAGCCCCGCCCCGATCTCGCCGCGATGGTCGTGCCGCTGGGCCGCACCCTGATGGCGGCGGAGCAGCCGGTCCTGGACGCCCACGGCGTGACCATGTGGGCGTACGCGGTCCTGCTGCACCTCGACGAGACGCCCATCCGCACCCAGGCCGCCCTGGCGGAGGCGATCCGGGCGGACAAGACCCGGATCATCGCCGTCCTCGACGACCTGGAGACGCGCGGTCTGATCCGCCGCCGCCCCGACCCCCAGGACCGTCGGGCGCGCCTGCTCTCCCTCACGCGCGAGGGCCGCGAGCTGCGGGACACCGTGCAGTCCGAGATCCGGAAGGGTGAGGAACGCGTGCTGTCCCGCATTCCGGCGGCGGACCGGGAGGCGTTCGTCCGGGCCCTACGGATCCTGACCACCGACTAGTTGAATCCTCCCCTCCCTGAAGGGAAGGGATTCCTGGCTCAGGCCGCCTCCTGGAGCAGCACTCCAGGAGGTCTTCCGCCATCAGCACCAGCCGGGTCGAGACCAGCCCGGACAAGCATCACGCGTGCGGAGTCCTTGTCCCTGGGAAACACAGCTCCGCATGCGGTGCAGGTGTAGGTGCGCTCACCCAGCGGCAGTGCATGCTTGGCTCTCGCATCGCAGTGCGCGCAGTCCATCGCCATGGAGTCCCGAACACTCTCAGTGACCATACGCACGACTGCCGCACACGCGTACCCCGATCCCCTGACCACCACCCCAACCGGCGACTATCAGCACACGCGTTCGCGTCACTCCCGTTCGTACCGGCAGCCGTAGAGACGCTCCGCACCGTGAACCGAGTACCGCGACGCTCCTCGCCGCAACACCACGATGGGCTTCCTCCCCGGCGTGAACGCCGGGGCCTCCTCGTAAGAAAGGGTGAACTCGGCCGCCTCCCGGCCCCGTCACCGGCCGCGCGGCCCGGCCCCGGCACCTCCTCGATGGCCCACTGGGTGGAGCACACCACACCGTCTAGCGAGGAGTGAGTGACATGAGGAGCGCCGATCTGCTGCTGGACGCGTTCGACCGCGTCCGGGAGGCCGTGTACGGAGCCGTCGAGGGCCTGTCGGAGGACGAGCTGGCGCTACGGATCGACGAGGACGCGAACTCGATCGCCTGGCTGGTCTGGCACCTGACGCGGATCCAGGACGACCACATCGCGGGCGCGTTCGACACCGAGCAGGTGTGGACGTCCGACGGCTGGAAGACCCGCTTCGGCCTCCCGTTCGCCGCAGGGGCCACGGGTTTCGGCCACTCCAGCCCCCAGGTCGCCAAGGTCCGGGCCCCCGCGGACCTGTTGCTCGGCTATTACGACGCCGTCCACGCCCGGACCCTGGAACACCTCGGCACCCTGACCAACGCCGACCTCGGCCGCGTCGTGGACGACGCCTGGGACCCCCCGGTCACCCTCGGCGTCCGCCTGGTGAGCGTGATCGCGGAGGACAACCAGCACGCGGGCCAAGCGGCGTACGTACGGGGCTTGGTGGAGCGACGCGAAAGATCGTGACAGGGCACGGGCGCCCCGCGCGTGACGTGGTCACCACGTCCTGCGCGGGGAGCCCTGCTCCACCCCGTCCTACAAGTACGGGCGGGTGATGAGCTCGATCGCGTGGCCGGCCGGGTCCTTGAAGTACACGCCCCGGCCGCCGTGCCCGTTGTTGATCTCGCCGGGGCGCTGCATCTGCGGATCGGCCCAGTGCACGACCCCGCGGTCGCACAGCCGCTGGTACGCCCGGTCGAACAGCTCGTCGTCGACCAGGAAGGCGTAGTGCTGCATCTGGATCTGGATCTCCGCCGGCGGCTTCGCGAACTGGAGCAGCACGCCGTCGGCGAGCTGGACGTTGACGAACGGCCCCCAGGACGGCGCTTCGGGAAGCTCAAGCAACTCCCGGAAGAACAGAGCCGACTCGGCGCTGTCCTCGGCGGCGATGATGGTGTGGTTGAACGTGACTGTCATACGGATGACCTCGCTGTGGTTCGACACGGAAGAAACGGACTCGCGGTGCAGAAGCAGCGCTGGGAGGTCCGCGTGCCGAACCGAGGGGGCAGGGGTGCGGTGAACGCACCCGCCGTGCGATCAGTCCACCACCGGGTGGCCGATCCGTGTGTGGCGTCGAAACGCCGATCCGGTGTTCACGTCGGATGATCTTACTGATCGCCGGCCGAGGGTGCAGGCCATTAACGCGTCAGTGGTACGACGACGTTTCCGGCCAGGTCGGCGCGCGTCAGAACGCGAAGACCGTGCCCGTCCTGGCGTTCAGCTCGCAGGTGTTCCCGAACTCCTTCTTCCAGCCCACCGGGACGCCGTCGAACGTGCCTTGCGCCTCCGCCACCACCGGTTCGTAGACCATCGGGCAGACCACGTCGGCGTCGCCCTTCAGCTTCTCGAAGTCCCCGCGCGCGTCGTTCAGGGCGCCGCACGCGACCTCTCCCTGCGGATGGTTGCCCCCGGTGGGGCCACACCCGAGATAGACCTCCTTCACGTCACCGGTCGCACCCGACGTGATCGTCAGGAAGATCCTGGTGGGCGGGGTCGGCGCGGCGTCCTCCGCGCCCGCGAGGCCGAGGCCCGCGACGGTGGCCGTGGCCACGGCGAAAGCAAGGGTGCTCTTCATGCCCCGGCAAACGAGCGCTCCGTCGCCCGGTCACTAAGCTCCACCCGTATGACCGGGAAGTTCATCCTCTTCGACGTCGACGGCACGCTGATGGACGCCGTCGCCAACCAACGCCGCGTCTGGCACGCCTGGGCGGCCCGACACGGGCTGGACGGGGAGGAGGTGTACGCGGTCGCGCTCCGCACACGTCCCGTCGAGACGTTCGCCGCTGTCGCGCCCGGTCTCGACCCGGAGGCGTGTCTGGCGCTGCTTCACGAGTTGGAGGACGACGACGTACGGACGGGTGAGTACAGCGCCTTCGCGGGCGCCGCGGAGCTCCTCGGCGCCCTCGCTCCAGGTTCCTGGGCGCTCGTCACCTCCAACTACGAGCACCGGGTGCGAGGCCGCTTCGCACGCACGGGCCTCCCGCTGCCGGAGCTGGTCGTGGACGCCGCCTCCGTCACCGAGGGCAAGCCGTCCCCGGCGCCGTACCTCCTGGCGGCGGAGAAGCTGGGCGCTTCGCCCGCCGACTGCCTGGTGATCGAGGACGCTCCGTCGGGCGTCCGCTCGGGCGTGGCCGCGGGGATGACGGTGTGGACGGTCAACGCGCCGGCGCCGGGATCAGGTGCGCATCGTCACTTCCGGACCCTGTCCGAGGCCGCACCCGAGATCCTGGCCTTCGCCCTCTCGAGCTGAACGCCCCTGCCAGCGCCCACACCTACAACTTGTGTACCTGTTCCGTGACTTGACGGGTCGTTCAGATCGCAGGATAGCTCCGCTATCCTGCTGTCCATGCAGGGGGAGCAGGCAAACAACTCACATCTGACCGGCAGCGGAGCCATGCCACTGGAGTCGGGGGATCCCCGACAGATCGGTGCGTTCAGGCTCCTCGGCGTCCTCGGGTCCGGGGGCATGGGGCGGGTCTATCTCGGGGCCGTGCCCAGGAAGTTCGCGGCGGTCAAGCGGGTGTTGCCCGTGCTGGCCGAGGACCCGGACTTCCTGAACCACTTCGGGCACGAGCTCGACAACCTGGCCCGGCTGCCCGGCGGCGCCAGCGTGAAGCTGCTCGCCAGTGACCGCACGGCGAAGCCGCCGTGGTTCGCGACCGAGTACATACCGGGAATCACCCTCAACGAGGCGATCAGGCTGCACGGCGGCCCGCTTCCCCCCGACGCCCTGTGGCGGCTCCTGCACCAGGCCGCCGCCGGGCTGAAGGCCGTGCACGCCTCAGACATGGTGCACCGCGACCTCAAGCCGTCCAACGTCATGCTGACGCCCGCCGGCCTGTCCCTCATCGACTTCGGCGTCGCACGCGCCGCCGACCAGAGCCGGCTGACCCGGACCGGCATGGTCATCGGGACGCCCGCCTACATGGCTCCCGAGCAGGCCGTCGCCGATCCTCAACTGACGGGCGCGGCCGATGTCTTCGCCCTCGGCAGCCTCCTCCTGTACGCCGCCATCGGCCGTCCACCCTTCGGCGACGGCTCCGGGCCCGGCCTTCTCTACCGGGTCGTCCACGGCGAGCCCGACTTCGGACAGCTCGCCGAGACGGCGCCCGAGCTCGCGGAGGTCGTACGGTCCTGCCTCGCCAAGGACCCGGCGGACCGGCCGACGGCGGCCGAACTCGTCGGCCTCACGGACGGCCACGCGGAGGGCGTCCAGTGGCCGTCGGCCGTCGCCGAACGGGTCGAGGAGCGGGCGGCCTTCGCCGCCGGGGCGCCCACGGCCGAGCAGCTCGCGGAGCTCGGGGACACCGGGGAGGGCGACCAGGTCGAGGACATCGGGACGGTGGCGCTCACCCCGCGCGGCGGGAGGGAGCCCGCGACCGCCGGCCCCGACGCGGCCGCCGTCACCGGCCCCACCGCGACCCGCGGGTGGCGGGAGCGGCGCAACCGGTTCGTCCTGCTCGCGGTCCCCGTCGTCGTGGCCACCGGCACCACCCTGACCGTCGCCCTCGGCCCGTACGAGATCGGCCGACAGGGCGGCGGCCCCGACGCGTCGGCAGCGCCGCCCGCCGCCACCGCCTCGCAGCCCGCACCCGGTGCGCCCGCACCGGCGACCACGCCCCCGTCCACCCCTCCGTCCGCGTCCGCCTCCGCATCGGGATCCCCGTCGGGCCAGGGACCAGGACCCACCACGGGCGGCGCCGGCGGCGCGGCGACGGGCGGTGGGGCCGCGGCAGGCGGTGCGGCCGCCGGCGGTACCGGCACCGTGCCCGGCAGCGGGAGCGGCAGTGGGAGCGGGAGCGGGTCCTCCTCATCCGGAGGCGGCTCCAGCTCCTCCGGCGGCTCCACCACCACGCGCCCCGCGCCCCCGCCGTCCTCCGGCGGATCGGCGCCCTCGGGAACGTACTCCCTCGAGAACGTCTCCAACGGCCAGTGCCTGGGCGAGTACAACCCGGGCTACGGCGTCTTCGCCAACACCTACGACTGCGGTTCCCTGCCCAACAACAGCGGCAGCGTCTCGTACGCCTGGACCTACTCTCCCGGCGCGAACGGCACCTTCCGGCTGGTCAACAAGAAGACCGGCCACTGCCTCCAGCCGAACGGGAACCCCGGCGCCACGGCCGTCGCCTGCAACGGCTCCAGCCACCAGTCGTGGAAGATCGGCGCCACGACGTCCTCCGGACGGACCCTCGTGAACATGAACAGCGGCCAGTGCCTGACCGCCGGCCCGCCGTTCGTGATGACGACCACCTGCGACTCCGGAAGCCGCAGTCAGCTCTGGCGGAACATCTCACCCGTGTGAACGGACCACATGTGCCGCACAACCATCGTTCCCGCTCGCCTGTCTGATCAAGGATGGCGCTTGCCCGACCTGTACACGACCTGGCCCGGCGGCCCGTACCTGCACAAGGGCACGGGCGACTGGCGCGCCCCCTTCATGGCCCCGCATCCGGTCTACCACCAAGGGCTCGGTCAGGCCCCCTGTCCCTGTACTGACGGAACACGGGGACGGAAACGTCCCCCTCCCCGCGGAACGTGACCTCCAGATCCATCCCGATCCGGAGGTCCGGCTCCGCCACCCCCACCACCTCCGTCATCATCCGCGGGCCCTCCGCCAGGTCCACCACCGCCGCCACGTACGGCACCCGGTCGCCGAACGGCGGGAGGTCGTTGCGGTGGACGACCGACCAGGTGTAGAGCGTGGCGGGGCCGCTCGCCTCTTCCCAGCGCACGTCCTCGCTCCAGCAGTGCGGGCAGAACTCGCGCGGGTAGTGGTGCGCCCGGCCGCAGGCCTCGCAGCGCATGAGCAGCAGGCGGCCCTCGGCCGCCGCGTCCCAGTACGGGCGGGTGAAGGCGTCGATGTCCGGGTCGGCGGCCGTCATCGGAACAGTCCGATCGCGTGGTCGAGGGACCAGGTCTGCCAGGACATCGCGAAGAGGGCGACCAGCGAGATCAGCGCCATCATCGCGTTCTGCCCCTGCTCGGCCCAGTCATGGATCATCAGGACGAGGTAGAGGAGGTTCAGGAGGAGGCCGCCGATCAGGGCCACGGGCGTGAGGAGGCCGAGGATCAGGCCGAGGCCCAGGGCGAGTTCGGCGTAGACGACGACGTACGCCATCGCTTCCGGGCGTGGCGCGACGACCGAGTCGAAGCCCTTCTTCACGAACGGCCACCGGTGCTTTCCGGCGACGTCCGCCGCCCACGCGATGCCCGTGCCGCGCTCGAACCAGCCCTTCTTGTCCTTGTGGCGCCAGCTCTCCAGCCACCACAGGCCGAGGCCGATACGGAGGACGGCGAGCCATTCTGCGCCGGTGAGCCAGATGGTCTGCATCGGTCGATACCTGCCCCTCCCCGATCCTGATCTGACGGTACGTCAGTTCAGCGGATACGGCGGCGTCTGCGCAAGACCCCCGCACGCCCCCGCACACTCCCCCCATGCCCCACCCACTCGTGACCGTTTCGCAACCGATTCCCCTCTTGACCGAGACCCAACAAGTGAGCACCTCGTTACGCTGAGCATTCGTGACCAACACCCCCCGTTCCAGACCCGACCACCCCGTCTACGTCATCGGCGGCGGACCCGGCGGACTCGCCGTCGCCGCCTCCCTGCGCGAGCAGGGCGTACGGGCCGTCGTCCTGGAGAAGTCCGAGGCGGTCGGCGCCTCCTGGCGGGCGCACTACGACCGTCTGCGGCTGCACACCACCCGCCGGCTCTCGGCGCTTCCCGGACTGCCGATCCCCCGCTCCTTCGGCCGCTGGGTCGCGCGCGCGGACGTCGTGCGGTACCTGGAGAAGTACGCCGAGTTCCACGAGCTGGAGATCGTGACCGGCGTCGAGGTCTCCCGCGTCGAACGCGTCGGCGAGGACTGGCTGCTGCACGCGACCGGCGGCAGGCAGCTGACCGGCCGGGCCGTCGTCGTCGCCACTGGGTACAACCACACCCCGCGCCTGCCCGAGTGGCCGGGCCTGGACGCGTACGGCGGCGAGCTGATCCACGCGAGCGCCTACCGGAACCCGGGGCCGTACGAGGGCAAGGACGTCCTCGTCGTCGGCGCCGGGAACACCGGGGCCGAGATCGCGGCCGACCTCGTCGAGGGCGGGGCGGCGCGGGTACGGCTCGCGGTGCGCACCGTGCCGCACATCGTGCGGCGCTCCACGGCCGGGTGGCCGGCGCAGCGCACCGGCATCCTGGTGCGGCGGCTGCCCGTACGCCTGGTCGACAAGGTGGGCGAGCTGATGGGCCGCATCTCCGTACCGGACCTGTCGGACCAGGGGCTGCCCCGGCCGGACACGGGGCTCTACTCGCGGCTGCGCGAAGGGGCCGTCCCGGTGCAGGACGTGGGCCTGATCGACGCCGTACGGAAGGGGAAGGTGGAGATCGTCGGCGCGGTCGACTCCTTCGACGGCGACAAGGTCCTCCTCGCGGACGGCTCCGCGATCACTCCGGACGCCGTGATCGCGGCGACCGGCTACCGGCGCGCCCTGGAGCCGCTCGTGGGGCACCTCGGCGTCCTCGACGAGCGCGGGCGGCCGGCGGTGCGGGGCGCACGGACGGCGCGCGAGGCGGCGGGGCTGCACTTCACGGGGTTCACGAACCCGATCAGCGGGATGTTCCGGGAGATGGCGATCGACGCGGAGAAGATCGCCCGCGCGATCCGAAAGTCGGCCGGCCGGGAGGCGGCCGGCGGCCCGGAGGCGACCGCTGGGTGACCTCCACCCCGCCCCCTCCGCTCATTGGCTCTGTCACGGTCATTCCTGACTGAGCGTCAGTTCTGTAATCTGACTGAGTGTCAGGTGACGCGCTGCAGCAGAACGACGAGCGGGAGAGTGGGCGGAACGATGCTTGGATCGACTCACGGCACCTTCACCACCGATCTCCGCGCCCGCGTGGTCGCCTGCGGGGAGCATTCCGGAACGCCCGGCATCGCCGTGCACGGTGTCACCGCCGTGGACGGCGACCGGGACGTCAGCGGGCGGCCGCTGCACGCCCCCGTGCCCGACCTCGACCGGTTCTTCCGGCCCGGGTCCGTCGCCGTCGTCGGTGCCTCCGACGCCGAGGGGCGGCCCAACACCGGCATCACGCGGCAGCTCATCGCCTGGGCCGAGCGGGTCGGCGCCCGGCTCGTGCCCGTGCACCCCACCCGTACGAGCGTCTTCGGCATCGACTGCGTGCCGTCGGTCGGCGCACTCGCCGAGCCCGTCGACCTCGCCGTGCTCCTCGTCGCCGACCCGCTGCCCGTCATCGAGGAACTGGCCGAGGCCAAGGTGAGGTTCGCCGTCGCCTTCGCCTCCGGCTTCGCCGAGACCGGCGACGAGGGCGCCGCCGCGCAGGAACGTCTCACCGACGCCGTACGGCGCTCCGGGATCCGCCTGCTCGGCCCGAACACCAACCTCAACGCCTTCGAGCGCTTCCGCGACGACCTCGACGGGCCGGCGATCGCGCTCATCACGCAGTCGGGCCACCAGGGGCGGCCCGTGCACACCCTCCAGGAGCTGGGGGTACGGCTCTCCCACTGGGCGCCCACCGGCAACGAGGCCGACCTGGAGACCGCCGACTTCATCTCGTACTTCGCGACCCGGCCCGAGGTCGGCGCCATCGCCTGTTACGTCGAGGGGCTCAAGGACGGCCGCTCCTTCCTTCTCGCCGCCGACCGCGCCGCCCGCCAGGGCGTGCCCGTCGTCGCGGTGAAGGTCGGGCGGACCGAGACCGGGGCGCGGATGGCCGCCTCGCACACCGGCAAGCTCACCGGCGCTGACCAGGTCGTCGACGCGGCGATGCGGCAGTTCGGGGTCATCCGGGTCGACGGGCTCGACGAACTCCAGGACACCGCCGCCCTGTTGGCGCGGGCCCGCAAGCCGGTCGCCGACGGTGTCGTCGTCTACTCGATCTCAGGCGGCACCGGCGCGCACTTCTCCGACCTCGCCACCGCCGCCGGGCTCCACCTGCCCACCCTCCCCCAGGCCAAGCAGGACGAGCTGCACCAGTGGATCCCCGACTACCTCAATGTCGCGAACCCCGTCGACAACGGCGGCCACCCCGTGGGCGACTGGCGCGGCCGGAAGATCATCGACGCGATCCTCGCCGACCCGTCCGTCGGGGTGCTGATATGCCCCATCACGGGCCCCTTCCCGCCGATGAGCGACAAGCTCGCGCAGGACCTGGTGGAGGCGGCCGAGGCAACCGACAAGCTGGTGTGCGTGGTGTGGGGTTCGCCGGTCGGTACGGAGGCCGCCTACCGCGAGACCCTGCTCGGATCCTCGCGCGTCGCCACCTTCCGTACGTTCTCCAACTGCATCGGCGCCGTGAAGGCCTACCTCGACCACCACCGCTTCACCGCCGCCTACCGCTCCCCCTTCGACGAGGCCCCCCGCACCCCCTCCCCCTCCTTCCGCAAGGCGCAGGCCCTGATGCGGCCCGGCCGGCAGCTCAGCGAGCACGCGGCGAAGCAGCTGCTGCGTGCGTACGGGATCCGGGTGCCGCGCGAGCAGTTGGTGACGAGCGCCGCGGCGGCCGTCCGGGCGGCCGGGCTCGTCGGCTACCCGGTGGTGATGAAGGCGTCCGGCGCGCAGCTGGCGCACAAGACGGAGCTGGGTCTGGTGAAGGTCGGGCTGACCTCGGCGAGCCAGGTGCGGGACGCGTACCGCGAGCTCACCGACATCGCCCGCTACGAGGGCGTCGACCTCGACGGGATCCTGGTCTGCCAGATGGTGGGGCGGGGGGTCGAGATGGTGGTGGGCATGACCCGTGACCCGCTCTTCGGGCCGACGGTCACAGTGGGCCTGGGGGGCGTCCTGGTCGAGGTCCTCAACGACGCGGCCGTGCGCGTGCCGCCGTTCGGCGAGGACCAGGCGCGGGACATGCTCGGCGAACTGCGCGGGCAAGCGCTGCTGAAGGGCGTGCGGGGGGCTCCGCCGGCGGACGTGGACGCGCTGGTGGAGGTCGTGCTGCGGGTGCAGCGGATGGCCCTGGAGCTCGACGGCGACCTCGCCGAACTGGACATCAACCCGCTGATGGTGCTGCCTCGGGGGCAGGGCGCGGTGGCGCTCGACGCCCTCGCGGTCTGCCGATAGGAGCCCTGGTGGAAGACCTTCTGCACTCCGTCGAGAACGGCGTCTCGTGGATCACGCTCAACCGGCCCGAGGCGATGAACGCAGTCACCTGGGACCAGCGTGAGCGGATCATCGCGCTGCTCGGGGACGCCTCGGCCGACCCGGACGTACGGGCGGTGGTGCTGACGGCGACCGGGCGGGGCTTCTGCGCGGGCGCGGACCTGCGGGGCGCGCCGGCAGTCGGCGCCTCAGCCTCCGGCGGGCGAAGCGAGATGGGGGTCCCCCCGGCCGGCGGGGGGCGCGTCGCCGGGGACGTGGCGCGGACCATCCGGCTCGGGGCGCAGCGCCTCATCGGGGCCGTACTGGACTGTGAGAAGCCGGTGATTGCGGCGGTGAACGGGACGGCGGCCGGGATCGGGGCGCATCTGGCGTTCGCCTGCGATCTCGTGCTCGCGGCGGAGCCGGCGAAGTTCATCGAGGTGTTCGTACGGCGGGGGCTGGTACCGGACGGGGGCGGGGCGTATCTGCTGCCCCGGCTCATCGGCCCGCAGCGCACGAAGGAGCTGATGTTCTTCGGCGACGCCGTGACGGCTCACGACGCCCGGGAGCTGGGTCTGGTGAACCGGGTGGTCCCGGCGGAGGAGTTGGAGAAGACCGCGCGGGAGTGGGCCGAGCGGCTGGCCCAGGGCCCGACGCGGGCGCTTGCGCTCACCAAGCAGCTGGTGAACGCGTCCCTGGACACCGACCGGGCCGGCGCGTTCGCGGCGGAGGCGGCCGCGCAGGAGATCAACATGACGACGCGGGACGCGAACGAGGGCGTGGCGAGCTTTGTGGAGCGGCGCACGCCCCGGTACGAGGGGCGCTGAGGGCACCCCGCTCGAGCCGCCCCGCCAGGAGCGGGGTCGCGATCGCGGGCGCCACGGCGTCCTCGTACACCGCTCCGGCCTCTCTGCTCGGCAAGAAGCTGTCGGTGGCGGTGACCGCCCACAAGGCCGGGCACCCGGCCGTGACGGCTTCGAGCGCGGCCGTCGCCGTCGCCAAGGGTGTCGCGCCCAAGGCGGTGAAGGCGCCTTCCATGTCCGGCGGCATCCGCGTCGGCGTGAAGACCACGGCCGTACCGGGCACCTGGTCGCCCGCCCCGACCTCGTTCACGTACCAGTGGCGGGCGAACGGCGTCGCCATCCCGGGGGCGACCGGGGCGAGTTACTTCTCCCCCGCGTCCATCGTCGGGAAGAAGCTGTCGGTGACCGTGACGGCGCACCGCACCGGGCACCGGAGCGCGTCGGTCACGACGGCGGCGTACACCGTGGCGAAGGGGTTCGCGCCGAAGGCGACGACGGCGCCGTACCGGACGAGCGGGGCCGAAGGGTTCCTATCTGACGGCCCGTCAGCTTCAATGGACGTGTGATGGGACATGCAGGGATGGCGGCCACCGCCGTCCGATACCTCAGGTCGGCCGGATCACCCACGGCCGTCGAACCACTCCCCAGGCCCCGGCTCCGCGCGGTACGGGAGGACGAGCGGCTGCCCGTCGACCCGGCCGAGTTCCGGCGCGTGCTCGGGCACTTCGCGAGCGGCGTCACCGTGGTGACCGCCCCCGGCCCGGACGGCCCGGCCGGCTTCGCCTGCCAGTCCTTCGCCTCGCTGTCCCTGGATCCGCCGCTGGTGGCCTTCATGGTCGCCCGTACGTCGACCACCTGGCCCCGTATCGCCCACGCAGGCGTCTTCTGCGTCAACATCCTGGGCGCGGACCAAGGGGAGTTGTGCCGGGGGTTCGCGAAGAGCGGGGCCGACAAATTCGCGGGCGTGGGGTACGACGGCGCCCCGGTGACGGGCTCCCCGCGCCTCGCCGGAGCCCCGGCCTGGGTCGACTGCACGATCGCCACGGTCCACACGGGCGGGGACCATCTCATCGTGGTGGGCCGGGTCGAGGCTCTGGGCACCCGGGACACGGACGGTGAGCCGCTGCTCTTCCACCGGGGACGCTTCGGCCGGTTCACCGGCTAGAGCAGGAGCGGCCGGAGCAGTAGGGGCAGTAGGGGCAATAGGGGCAGTAGGGGCAGTAGGGGCAGTAGGGGCAGTAGGGGCAGGGTAGGCGTAGGCGTACGGTCAGGCGGCCGCCGGCTCCTTGACGCCCGCGCCCTCCCGGCGGCGGATCACCAGGGCCATCAGCGCCGCCGCCGCGCACAGGGCGCCCGAGGCGTACCAGACCACGTCGTACGAGCCGAAGACGTCCCGCGCCGCACCGCCCGCGAAGGCGACCACCGCCGCGCCCACCTGGTGGGAGGCGAGGACCCAGCCGAAGACGATCGCACTGTCCTCGCCGTAGTGCTCGCGGCACAGGGCGATCGTCGGCGGGACCGTGGCCACCCAGTCCAGGCCGTAGAAGACGATGAAGAAGACCATCGGCGGGTGCACGGACGGCGCCAGGAGCATGGGCAGGAAGAGCAGCGAGATCCCGCGCAGTGCGTAGTACACGGCGAGCAGGCGCCGCGCCTCGAAGCGGTCCGTGAACCAGCCGGACGCGATGGTGCCGACGACGTCGAAGACCCCGATGACGGCGAGCAGCGAGGCCGCCGCGGTGATCGGCATCCCGTGGTCGTGGGCGGCGGGCACGAAGTGGGTCCTGACCAGTCCGTTCGTCGAGGCGCCGCAGATGGCGAAGGTGCCGGCGAGAAGCCAGAACGGGCCGGTCCGGGCCGCCTTGAGGAGGACGGTCACGGCCCGGCGGGCGGCCCCGGCGACGGGGGCGGGCTTCGGCACGAACGTGCCGCCGTACGGCGCGAGACCCACGTCCGCCGGGTGGTCGCGCAGCAGCAGCCAGACGAAGGGGACGATCACGAGCGCGGAGAGGGCGACGGTCACCGAACCCGGGCGCCAGCCGTGGTTCTCGACCAGCCAGGACAGCAGGGGCAGGAAGACCAGCTGGCCCGAGGCGCCGGCCGCCGTGAGGATGCCGGTCACACGACCGCGGCGGGCGACGAACCACCGGTTCGTCACCGTCGCAGCGAACGCCAGCGCCATCGTGCCGCTGCCGAGACCGACGAGGATCCCCCAGTACAGGACGAGCTGCCAGGACGCCGTCATCCACACGGTCAGCAGGGACCCGAGCGCGATCACGCTGAGGGCCACCGCGACGACCCTGCGAATGCCGAAACGGTCCATCAGGGCAGCGGCGAACGGCGCCGTCAGGCCGTACAGCGCGAGATTAACCGACACCGCGAAGCCGATCGTGCCGCGCGACCAGTCGAACTCGCCGTGCAGCGGCTCGATCAGCAGACCGGGCAGCGAGGCGAAGCCGGCGGCGCCGATGATCGTGACGAAGGTGACCGCCGCGACGAACCAGGCGCGGTGGACACGGGGCGTACGCGAGGAGTCGCTGCCGACGGGTGCGGGGGTCTCGGTTGTCTGGGTCACGTCACACAGCATCGTGATCAGGGACCATGCCCACCACTGGCCCGGATGACAGCTTTCACAAGGATCGGGCCACCGTCTGCTCCGGGCCCGCCTCCAGGGACTACGCCCGCGGCAGCGTCCTGATCGGCCGGACCACGAGCAGCGCCACCACCACCAGCACCGCGATCCCGGCACCCGCCAGCAGGACCTCCTCCGTGCCGACGGCCTCCGCCACCGGGCCCGCCAGCGCCCGGCCCGCCGCCATCATCAGAAGCGAGCCTGCCACCTCGTACGCGTGCATGCGGTTCAGCGCGTCCTGCGGCACATGCGTCTGGACCGACGTCGACCACATCACCAGCCAGAACGCGAACGCCGCCCCGCCCAGGAACTGCCCCGCCCCGAGCAGCGCGACAGGCGCTCCCGAGCCGAGCAGGGCGAGGTTCACCGGAAGGCCGAGCAGGGCGACCGCGCCCGCCGCGAGCGGGCGGCGGGGCCGCAGCCGCAGGGCGAGGAGTCCACCGGCCGCGTTGCCCGCGCCGGCGACGGCCATCAGCACGCCGTACGTGGCCGAGCCGTGGTCCCCGGTCACCAGGGTCGCGGTCAGCGGCACCATCGGCCCCGCGACCGTGAACCCGTACACCGTCCAGATCGCGATCACGCCCCACAGCCAGGTACGCGCCGTGAACTCCCGCCAGCCGACGACCATCTCGGCCCGCAGCGAGCCGCGCCGCACCGAGTCGAACGGGGCTGCGGGAATCCGCATCAGGGTGAGGCAGACCGCGCTGACGGCGAAGGTCGCACCGTTGAGGCCGAAGGCGGCGCCCGCGCCGCCGGTGAGCGCGACCAGGACTCCGGCGGCGGCCGGACCCGCCATCGTCATCAGCGACTCGACGACCCGCAGGACGGCGTTGGCGCGCTGCACGTCGGGGGCGATGCGTGGGATCGTGGACGCGACGCCCGGCTGGAAGAGCGCGGCGCCGACGCCGCTGACGGCACTGAGCGCGTACACCGCCCAGAGGGGCGGGCTGCCGACGCCGAAGGAGACGGCGAGGACGGCCGCGCCGGGCAGCCGCAGCAGATCGGCGAGGATCATCATCCGGCGGGCGGTGAACCGGTCCGCGAGGACCCCGCCGACGACGACGAACAGGGCGAAGGGCCCGATCCAGGCGCCCAGCGCGTAGCCGACGGAGGAGCCGGAGTGCCCGGCACCGAGCAGACCGGCGGCGAGGGCGACGGGCACCATGCCCTCGCCGAAGACGGCGGCGGCCCGGGCCACGAAGAAGAGCCGGAAGTTACGGTTCCACAGGGCCGGAGCCCCGACGGGTCCGGGAATGCGCTGCCGGTCCTCGGACTTGTACGAGTACTGCTCCGCTCGCCCGTCCGCCGGCATGTCCGTTCGTCTGCCCGCCCGCTTGTCCGCCTGCTTGTCCGTCGTCACGGACCCGACTTCTAGCACCAAGTGGTCTGGACCACAAAGGGATTTTCTCGTGCCGCACCGCATCGCCGTCCTCGCCCTGCCCGGCCTCCTCCCCTTCGAGCTGGGCATTCCCCACCGGATCTTCGGCCGCGCCAAGGACGCCGAGGGCCGGCCGCTGTACGAGATCGTGACCTGCGCCCCGAAGGCCGGTCCGGTCCGGACGGACGCGGACTTCGCCGTGCAGGTGGAGCACGGCCCGGAGGCGCTCGCGACGGCGGACACGGTCGTCGTCCCCGCCTCGTACGAACTCGGCCCCGTCTACGACGAGGGCAGGCTGACCGACGAGCTTGCGGCCGCCCTCGCGCACATCCGGCCCGGGACCCGGCTGGTGTCCATCTGCACCGGCGGGTACGTGCTCGCCGCCGCCGGCTACCTCGACGGGCGGCCGGCCACCACGCACTGGGCCTCGGCCGAGCACTTCCAGCGGCTGTTCCCGAACGTACGGGTCGACGCCGACGTGCTGTTCGTCGACGACGGGGACGTGCTGACCTCGGCGGGCGTGGCCGCCGGGCTCGACCTGTGCCTGCACATCGTGCGCCGTGACCACGGGAGCGCCGTCGCCAACGAGGTCGCCCGCAGGACCGTCGTACCGCCGCACCGGGACGGCGGCCAGGCCCAGTACATCGCCCGCCCCCTTCCGGAGGCGGGGACGGCGACCACGACGTCGGCGCGCGCCTGGGCGCTGGCCCATCTGCACGAGCCGATCCAGCTGCGGGACCTGGCGGTACGGGAGTCGATGAGCGTACGGACGTTCACGCGCCGCTTCCGTGAGGAGGTCGGCATCAGCCCCGGCCAGTGGCTGACCCAGCAGCGGGTGGAACGCGCCCGCCACCTCCTGGAGTCCACGGACCTGCCGGTCGACCAGGTGGCGAGAGACGCGGGCTTCGGCAGGCCCCAGTCACTACGGTCCCACCTCCAGGCGGCGATCGGCGTGACCCCGACGACGTACCGGCGCACGTTCCGCGCGGGCGCGGTGGGCTGAGGCAGGGCTAGAAAGTGAGCACCCCCCGTGCGACGCGTCCCTGTTCGGCGTCCTCGACGGCCTTGGCGAAGTCCTCCACCGGATAGGTCTCGGTGACGAGTTCGTCGAGGAGGAGGCGGCCCTGGCGGTACAGCTCGGCGTAGAGGGCGATGTCCTTCTGCGGGCGGGAGGAGCCGTAGCGGCAGCCGAGGATCGACTTGTCCAGGAACATCGCGGCGGGCAGGAAGCTCGCCTCGGCGGTGGGAGCGGTCATGCCGAGGAGGATCGCCTGGCCGTGCCGGTCGAGGAGGTCGATCGCGGTGCGGACGAGGCCGGTGTGGCCGACGCATTCGAAGACGTGGTCGGCGCCGGTGGGAAGGATGTCCCGTACGCCGTCGGTCGAGGTCAGGAAGTGGGTCGCGCCGAAGAGCAGGGCGGTCTGCTCCTTGGCCGGGTTGGTGTCGACGGCGACGATCGTCGTGGCGCCGGCGATCCGGGCACCCTGGAGGACGTTGAGGCCGATGCCGCCGGCGCCGATGATGACGACGGTCTCGCCGCGGTCCACCTTGGCGCGGTTGAGCACGGCGCCGACGCCGGTGAGGACGCCGCAGCCCATGAGGGCGGCGGAGGTGAGCGGGATGTCCTCGGGGATCTTCACGGCCTGGACGGCCTTGACGACGGTCCGCTCGGCGAAGGAGGAGTTGGAGGCGAACTGGAAGAGCGGGGTGCCGGCACGGGAGAACGGCTGCTTGGGCATCCCGATGGCCTTGCGGCACATGGTGGGCCGACCACGGTCGCAGTCGGCGCAGGCGCCGCAGTTGGCGAGCGTGGAGAGGGCGACGTGGTCGCCTTCGGCGACATGCGTGACGCCGGGGCCCACGGCCTCGACGACGCCGGCGCCTTCGTGGCCGAGGACGACGGGGGCGGGGAAGGGGATCGTGCCGTCGATGACGGACAGATCACTGTGACAGAGGCCGGCGGCCCGTATCCCTACGAGCACCTCGCCCGGCCCGGGGCCACGGACGTCCAGGTCGTCGAGGACGTGGACGTGCTTGCCATCGAAAACGACACCGCGCATGTGCGGACTCCTTCGTCGAGCGAGTTGTGGGCATTCGTTCCGCCGGAACGCTGCCGCATTCCGGCACCCCGTTGTGGGCATTCGTTCCGCCGGAACGCTGCCGCCTGCCAGCACCCCGTTGCGGGCATTCGGTCCGCCGGACGCTGCCGCCTGCAGGCACCCGTTGTGGGCATTCGTTCCGCCGGGACGCTGCCGCCTCCGGCACCCCGTTGTGGGCATTCGTTCCGCCGGGACGCTGCCGCCTCCGGCACCCCGTTGTGGGCATTCGTTCCGCTGGGGCTGGGGGTCCCCCCGGACGGAGTCTGGGGGAGGGTGGGCACAACGGACGGCGCCCTTGCAGGCGCCTCTGCCCCTTGCGCCCCGAGCCCCGGGGCCCTGGAACGTGCACGTGCCTCGTGGTGCGGGGGCCGGTCGGAGCGGACGCGCCCGCAAGGGCGCCGTCCCGTGTGCCCACCCGTCCCGCCCCAGCGGGACGATTGCCCACACGGGTCGGGGTGAGTGGGGCAGCGGGGTGCGAGCGCCCACGTGTGGGCGGGGGTGCGGGATGCGAACGTCCACGCGTGGGTGGGAGTAGCGGGACGCGAACGCCCACACGGGGGGATCGTGGGCGATCACCCGCACGGGGCGGGGGCGCGGGGTGACTGTCCCCGCCGGCGAGCGCCGCGCCCCGGGCGGCACCCGCCCGCTTACCCGTTCGGGCGGGAGCCCTCCGCCGCTGCCCGCGCCATCTCCTCCAGTCGCGCCAGCAGCGGCATAGGGTCCACCCCCACCGTCCCCGGCAGGAAGTCCGCGATCCGTTCCGGCGTCCACGCGCCCCCCTCCGCGTATCCCGCCCGCAGCTCCCTCGGCTGCGCCCAGACCGCGATCTTGGGGCCCGCGATCGTGTACACCTGGCCCGTGATCTTCTCCGCCCGTGCCCGCTCCGACAGGAGGTAGACCACCAGCGCCGCCACGTCCTCCGGCTCCCCGATCTCCTTCAGCTCCATCGGGACGTTCGCCGACATCCGCGTCCGCGCCACCGGCGCCACCGCGTTCGCCGTCACCCCGTACTTGTGCAGGCCCAGCGCAGCCGACCGCACCAGCGAGATGATCCCGCCCTTCGCCGCCGAGTAGTTCGCCTGCGCCACGGATCCCTGGTGGTTGCCGCTCGTGAAGCCGATCAGCGTCCCCCCGCCCTGCTTCCGCATCACCGCCGACGCCGCCCGGAAGACCGTGAACGTCCCCTTCAGGTGCGTCGCGACGACCGGGTCCCACTCCTCCTCGGACATGTTGAAGAGCATCCGCTCGCGCAGGATCCCGGCCACGCACACGACCCCGTCGATCCGCCCGTACTCCGCCAGCGCCACGTCCACGATCCGCTGGCCGCCCGCCATCGTCGAGATGTCGTCGGCGACCGCGACCGCCGAACCCCCCGCCGCCTCGATCTCCTTCACCACCGACAGCGCGACCTCCGACGTCGGCTCCCCGCCCTCGATGGAGACGCCGTAGTCGTTGACGACGACCTTCGCCCCCTCCGCCGCGCACGCGAGGGCGACCGCTCGTCCGATCCCCCGCCCCGCGCCCGTCACGGCGACGACCTTGCCTGCCAAGAAGTTCCCCACGCCCGGCCCCTTCCCGCACTTTCTGACGGTCCGTTAGATTCGTTCGTCGACAGGATTCTACGGTCCGTCAGATACAGGAAAACAAGACCCTGGAGGCCCCGATGTCAGTTCCCTCGCAGCTCCCTGTCGAATTCCACGACATCGCCAAGCGCGTCAACAACTGGGGACGTTGGGGCCGGGACGACGAGATCGGGACCCTCAACCTGATCACCGACGAGGTCGTACGGGAGTCCGTCGCGACCGTCCGCTCCGGGCACCGCGTCCCCCTCGCCCTCGACCTCCGGCAGGACGGTGTCCAGACCGGCATGATCCCGGGCCGGATCAACCCCCTCCACGTCATGGTCCAGGTCAACCAGGAGCTCTTCGGCCCCGGCACCGTCGCCACCAGCGACGACGCCGTGACCCTCGGCCTCCAGGCCGCCACCCACTGGGACGCCCTCACCCATGTCTCGCACTCCGGAAAGATCTACAACGGGCGTCCCGCCGCCACGATCACCCCGCACGGCCGCTCCGAGTTCAGCGGCATCCACACCGCCCGCCACATCGTCAGCCGCGGCGTCCTGCTCGACGTGGCCGCCGCCAAGGGCCTGGACCGGCTGCCCGGCGACCACGCCGTCACCCCCGAAGACCTCGACGAGGCCGCGGAATTCGGCCGCGTCACCGTCCGGGCCGGCGACATCGTCCTCGTACGGACCGGGCAGATGATGCAGTACCTGGCCGGGGACAAGCACGCCTACGCCTTCCCCTCCCCCGGCCTCTCCATCCGTACGCCCGAGTGGTTCCACGCCCGCGATGTCGCCGCCGTCGCCAACGACACGCTCACCTTCGAGATCTTCCCGCCCGAGATCGAGAACCTCTGGCTGCCCGTCCACGCCCTCGACCTTGTCGAGATGGGGATGCTCCAAGGCCAGAACTGGAATCTGGAAAGTCTGTCCACAGCCTGTGCACAGAGGGAGCGGTACGCGTTCCTGCTCTCCGCGATGCCCGAGCCCTTCGTGGGCGGTACGGGCACACCGGTGGCCCCGGTCGCCATTCTCTGAATCGAGGAATCGAGGAGGTTGCACACGGGTGGCGGCGCACTCGCGCGCGCCCCGAGCACGGCACGGACACCGCCACCCTGGACACGACCCGCACTCGTCGAGGGCGCCTTGGCGCACCCTCGTCGTCCCCTCACGTCGAATCGCTCACCCCAGGGTGAACAAAACGCCATGAACCGTCAACAGTGCACCGATGCCGTAGGGGTGGTGACCGCCGACTCCGACGGCGCCTTCGTCGCCCCGCGGTCCACCTCGCACCAGATGCTCTTGCCGGCACCCTCACGCTGCCAGCCCCATCGGTCGGCCAGGCCGTCCACCAGCTCCAGGCCACGCCCGTTGGTGTCCTCGCCCTGCGCGTGGCGTGGCTGCGGCGGCCGGTCGCTCGTGTCGGCGACCTCCACCCGTACCGTCCCGGCCTCCGGACAGCCCGCGCCGAACAGCATCCTCAGCACGGCCGGACAGCCCGTGTGCACCACGGCGTTGGTCACGAGTTCGGAGATGAGCAGCACCAGCGTCTCGGCCAGCGGCTCGTCATCTTCTATGCCCGATCCGGCGAGCCTCGAGCGCGCCCATCGCCGGGCACGCCCCACCTCCGCCGGGTCCGGCCCGACCTCCAACTGAACCTGAAGCACCTGCACCGCTCACACCATCCGAACCGGCGGACACATCGCCTCGCGCCTCACAGCCATCGACGTCCTCACGGACCGTGATTCCCTTGTGAGACAGCATGGTTGACGTACAGTCACCGCAACAAGCGCTTCGGGCATATTCCAGCGCGAAGGAGTACGCATGGTCCATACTGTGCGACGCACGCTGCGGGGAGTCGAACAGGAGGGCGCCCAGCGCCTCCACGGGGTACGAACGGCGGGCATCGCCCGATCCGGAGCCGCCGCGTCGGCGACACCGGGACGATCCGGGCCCACAAGCACTCGCATCCCACGGAGCGTACCGGAGCGGTACCCCGACTCCGGGCCGTGACGGACCGGCCGAAGGACACAACCCGATATCGACTCTCCGTGAGCGTCCGCCTACAAGGAAGCCGCCTCCGCCTCCTCCGCCTGCGCCTTCGACGGACCACGCCGGGACCGCACCCAGGCCCGCTTCAGATGCAGATGCACATCGGCCTCCCACGTGAACCCCATACCGCCGTGCACCTGAAGACAGTCCCGCGCACAGTCGACCGCCGCCTCGTCGGCAAGCAACTTCGCCCCGGCGATCTCGACGGGGTCGCCGGTGACGGCGGCCGCGTAGACGGCGGCCCGGGCCACCTCCGTCCGCACGAGCATCTCCGCACACAGATGCTTGACGGCTTGAAAGGCCCCGATGGCCTGCCCGAACTGCACCCGCGTACGGGCGTAGGAGACGGCCATCTCGGTGGTACGGGAAGCACTCCCGAGCTGCTCGGCGGCAGTCAGCAGGGCCACCGTCAGCTGCGCGTCCCCTGCCCGCGTTGCGGGCATTCGTTCCTCCCCCGGCAACCGATGCAGGGGCGTCAGAGGATCCACCGACCGCACAGGCACGGCGCCCTGGGCGTCCCCCGTGACCACGTCCGCCTCGTCCAGCCACTCGACCAGCCCGCCGTCCACCGCCGTCACGACCACCTCGCCCTCGGCGGCACCAGGGACGCTGCCCGCCGCGAGGTGCGTGGAAATCAACGGCCCCGGCAGCAGCGCCCTTCCCGCCTCCTCGAAGAGGAGGACGGCCTCCGGGAGGCCGAGCCCCACGCCGCCCGCCTCCTCCGGGAGCCGCAGGGCGAAGAACCCGGCCGCGCCGAGCTCCCGCCACAGGCCCCGGTCCAGTCCGCCGCCCTCCACCGCGGCCCGCAGCGCATCCCGGTCGAAGCGCCCCGCGAGCAGTTCCCGTACCCCCGCCTTCAGCGCCTTCTGGTCGTCCGTCAGCCGGAAGTCCACGAGACCACCACCCCTCACCGCCCCTTCGGCAGGCCGAGTATCCGCTCGGCCACGATGTTCGCCTGGATCTGACTGGTCCCGGCCGCGATCGTGTACGAGAGCGAGGACAGCCGGTCCAGGTTCCACTCGCGCCCGAGGTCGAGCGCGTCCGGACCGAGGACGGCCGCCGCCGTGTCGTACAGCTCCTGCCGCGCGTGCGAGTACCGCAGCTTGAAGACCGAGCCACCGATCCCCGGCACCCCGCCCGTCGCCTCCGCCTCGCTGACGTTCCACTGGGTGAGCCGCCACAGCGCACGGAACTCGGCGCTCAGCCGGCCGAGCCCGCGCCGGATCACCGGGTCGTCCCAGGCGCCGTTCTCCCGCGCCACCCCCGCGAGTTCGGCAAGCACACGCCGGCAGGCGACGACCTCACCCACGAAGGCGGTCCCGCGCTCGAAGGAGAGCGTCACCATCGTCACGCGCCAGCCGTCGTTCTCCTCGCCGACCCGGTTGGCGACCGGCACCCGGACCTCGTCGAGGAACATCTCGGCGAACTCCGTCGACCCGGCGAGGGTCCGCAACGGCCGCACGGTGATGCCCGGCGCGTCCATGGGCATGGCGAGCCAGCTGATCCCCCGGTGCTTCGAGGCCGCCCCCGGGTCCGTCCTTACGAGCAGCTCGCACCAGTCGGCGACCTCGGCGTGCGAGGTCCAGATCTTGGAGCCGGTGACGACGTACGCGTCCCCGTCCCGCACCGCTCTCGTCCGCAGCGAGGCCAGGTCGGAACCGGCGTCCGGCTCGCTGAAGCCCTGGCACCACACCTCGTCGCCGCGCAGCACCGGCGGCAGCCACCGCTCCCGCTGTGCGGGCGTCCCCTCGGCCGCGATCGTCGGCCCGGCGTGCAGCAGCCCGACGAAGTTGGCGCCGACGTAGGGGGCCCCGGCCCGCTCGGTCTCCTCCAGGAAGATCAGCCGCTGGGTCGGCGAGGCGTCCCAGTGCACGTCCGCGTACCCGGCGTCGTACAGCGCCCGCTGCCAGCCGCAGTCGTAGGCGCGCCGGCCCGGCCAGTCCAGCGGGTCGGGCTTCGGCGGCAGCGCGGGCAGCGTTGTCGCCAGCCACTCCCGCAGCCGGGCCCGGAACTCCTCCTCCTTCTCGTCGTACGCGAGGTCCATCAGACGATGCCCAGGTCCAACATGCGGATGGCGTTGCCGCGCATGAGCTTGTAGATCGTCTCGTCGTCGAGTCCCTTGACGTGGTCGAGGGCGACTTCCTTGGTGTGCGGGAAGGTGGAGTCGACGTGCGGGTAGTCGGTCTCGAAGGTGGCGTTGTCCCGGCCGACGACGTCGAGCGAGGCGATGCCGTGCTTGTCGCGGAAGAAGCAGCAGAAGATCTGCCGGTAGTAGTACGTCGACGGGGGCTCGGGGATGAGGTCCCTCACCCCGCCCCACGCCCGGTGCTCCTCCCACACGTCGTCCGCACGCTCCAGGGCGTACGGGATCCAGCCCATCTGGCCCTCGCTGTACGCCAGCTTCAGCCTCGGGAACTTGACCAGGACCCCGCTGAAGAGGAAGTCCATCATCGAGGCCATGGCGTTGTTGAAGCTGAGCGAGGCCTGGACGGCGGGCGGGGCGTCGGGCGAGGCGGCGGGCATCTGGCTGCTGGAGCCGATGTGCATGTTGACGACCGTGCCCGTCTCCTGGCAGACCGCGAAGAACGGGTCCCAGTAGCCGGAGTGGATCGACGGGAGCCCCAGATGGGTCGGGATCTCCGAGAAGGTCACGGCCTTCACGCCGCGGGCCGCGTTCCGGCGGATCTCGGCGACGGCGAGGTCGATGTCCCAGAGCGGGATGATGCAGAGCGGGATGAGCCGGCCGCCGCTGTCGCCGCACCACTCCTCGACCATCCAGTCGTTGTAGGCGCGGACGCAGGCGAGGGCGACCTCCTTGTCCTTGGCCTCGGCGAAGGTCTGGCCGCAGAAGCGCGGGAAGGTGGGGAAGCAGAGGGAGGCCTCGACATGGTTGAGGTCCATGTCCTTGAGCCGCTCGACGGGGTCCCAGCAGCCGCGCCGCATCTCCTCCCTGGTGATGCCCTCCAGGGTCATCTCGTCGCGGTCGAAGCCGACGGCGGCGATGTTGCGCTTGTACGGGAACTTGAGGTCCTCGTAGATCCACCAGTCGGTCGGCGGCCCGTCCGGGTCCATCGTGATCTGGTACTTCCCACCGACGTAGGCGAGCTCCCCGATCCCGGCGGTCAGCGGCTGGGGCCCGCGGTCGCGGTACTTGGCCGGCAGCCAGGTCTCGAAGAGGTGGGCCGGCTCGATCACATGGTCGTCGACGCTGATGATCCGCGGAAGTTCCGTCATGAGACCCTCTCCCATTCCCGCATTTCTGATGACCCGTCAGATACTGGTCGGTCTCAGGCTAGCTTCCGACCCCTGGACCGACAAGCAGCGGGCCTCTACGCTCTCCAGGCAATCTGACTGACCGTCAGTTACGGACGGAGAGGGGATCGTCGTGACCGACACCGCACACACCCTGGGCACCTCCCGCACCCTCTGGGAGCTCGTCGAGCGGCGCGCCGCCCTCACCCCCGAGCGGCCCGTCCTCCTCCAGGGGGACCGGGCCCTCACCTTCGGTGAGCTGCGTGAGCGCGCCGAGCGGTGCGCCGCCGGGCTGTACGGGATGGGGGTGCGGCCCGGCACCGTCGTGGCCTGGCAGCTGCCCACCCGGATCGAGACCGCCGTCCTCTCCTTCGCGCTGGCACGCATCGGAGCCGTACAGTCCCCGGTCATCCCCTTCTACCGGGACCGCGAGGTCGGCTTCGCGCTGCGCGAGTCCAAGGCCGACTTCTTCGCCGTGCCGGGGGTGTGGCGCGGCTTCGACCACACGGAGATGGCGCGGCGGCTCGGGGCGCGCGGGGTCTTCGAGGCGTACGACTCCCTGCCGGACGGCGATCCGGCCGTCCTGCCGCCGCCCCCTGATGGGGGCACCTCCCAGGCCGAAGGCTCTGGGGGAGGCACCGACGTGCGATGGATCTACTGGACCTCGGGGACGACCTCCGACCCCAAGGGCGTCCTGCACACCGACCGCTCGCTGATCGCGGGCGGCTCCTGCCTCGCCCACGCGCTGCGTCTGAGCGAGGACGACGTCGGCTCGATGGCCTTCCCGTACGCGCACATCGCCGGGCCCGACTACACGGTGATGCTGCTGCTCTACGGCTTCCCGGCGGTGATGTTCGAGCAGTTCGCGCTGCCCGAGGCGCTGGCGGAGTACCGCAGGCACGGCGTGACGGTGGCGGGCGGGTCCACGGCCTTCTACTCGATGTTCCTCGCCGAACAGCGGAAACTGCCGCCCGGCGAGAAGCTGATCCCGAGCCTGCGGCTGCTCGCGGGCGGCGGGGCGCCGAAGCCGCCGGAGATCTACCACGCCGTCGTACGGGAGATGGGCTGCCAGCTCACCCACGGGTACGGGATGACCGAGGTCCCCATGATCACGATGGGTGCGCCGGACGACACCGCGGAGAACCTGGCGACGACGGAGGGCCGGCCGCCCGAGGGCATGGAGATACGGATCTCCGAGGGCGGCGAGGTCCGGCTGCGTGGCGAGGCGGTCTGCCGGGGCTATCTGGACCCCGCGCAGTCGGCGGCCGCCTTCGACGAGGACGGTTTCCTGATCACGGGTGACGTGGGGCATGTGACCGCGAGCGGGCACCTCGTCCTCACGGGCCGGATCAAGGACATCATCATCCGCAAGGGCGAGAACATCTCGGCCAAGGAGATCGAGGACCTCCTGCACCGGCACCCGGCGGTCGGCGACGCGGCCGTCGTCGGCCTCCCCGATGCCGAGCGCGGCGAACGGGTCTGCGCGGTGATCGAGCAGCCGCCGGGCGCCGAGCCCCTGACCCTGGAGGCCGTCACGGGGTTCCTGCGCGCGGAGGGCCTCTCCGTCCACAAGCTGCCGGAGCAGCTGGAGGTGGTGGAGGCCCTGCCTCGTAACGAGACCCTGCGGAAGGTCCTCAAGTACAAGCTGCGCGAGCGCTACGCCGGGAGCCCGGTCACTCCGTCATGAAGTAGTGGGCGAAGGCGGTCACCGCCGCGGCCTCGTCGACCTGACCGGAGGCGACGGTCGGCAGCGTCCGGGCGCTCAGGGCCGCCGGCGCCGTGTCGACACCGAGCGCAAGCAGGGCGCGCTCGACGTCGGCGGGGGTCGCGGCGATGGCGAGGACGGCGTGCAGGAAGGGCCGGGCGATCTCGGCGAAGCGCTGGGGGTGGTCGTGCAGCCGCTTCACCGCGCCGCCGACGAACTCCTCGCGGCTGACCCGCTGGTCGCCGTCGACATCGGCGATCCCTGCCATGCCCTGCCAGAAGGCCTCGGCGCCCTCGCACAGCGCCTGCCCCCGGTCGGAGCGGAACGACACCTCGAACTCCGTCAGAAGGCGTTTCGCCGCCGTACTGAAGTCCTCGCGCGAGATCGTCCCGTCGCCGTCCTGGTCGAAGGCGGCGAAACGGCGGGCGATCCGGCGCTGGTAGAGCTGTCCGGGGTCCTGGTCCTGCTCGGGTTCCATGGGCTCCATGGGCGGAGCGTACGACGAAGGGGGCCCTCGTGCCGAGAGGGACGGCCGTGTGGAGCCGAGCCGCTACGCGGAGAGACGGCGCGCCTCGTGGTTCCGGGGCTGGGCGGGCACGGAGGCGGTCTGTCCGACGAGGGAGTCCACAGGCAGGGGCCGGGCCCGCTCGTCCACGGCGTCGGTGGCGTCCGCGTAGACCTCGAAGAGCCGGCGGACGCCGAGCGCGGCCAGGACGCGGTTGACGTGCGAGCCCTCCACCGCGCCGCGTGCGGGCAGCACGACCCGCAGCCGCCCGCCGCAGGAGCGCATCAGTCGGCGCGAGGCGATCAGTACGCCCACGCCGCTGGAGTCGCAGAACAGCACCCCCGACAGATCGAGGACCACGTCGTGCCGGCCGCCCGCGACGGCGTCGTGGACGCGTCTGCGGACCAGCGGTGACGTCACCAGGTCCAGCTCGCCCTGGATGCGCAGCACGGTCCAGGGGTCCCGCTCGTCTTCCTCGACGTGGAGCGTCACGACTAGCGCCCTTCAAAACGGAGGCAGTGCTTCCTGTCTCCTCCCGCTGCCCCGCCACCGCGGAACGAAACACCCCGGATGAAAGGTGACGCTTTCTCTACCATCGCCAGGCCCCGTCGGGGCGTACTTGTCACAAAGGCAGGTGCGCTGTCGGTCGGGCGCATTACTTTGGATGGTGAACTCGGGTCGGGAGGGCAGCCGAAGAGCTCCGGAGGGCTTCGTATGGCGAAGGACACACCACCGCGCTGGGACCGCAGGATGCAGCAGCGGCTGGCGCGCGGTGAGGCCGCCGCGCTCGGCGAGCTCTACGACCGGTTCGCCTCCCTCGTCCACAGCCTGGCCCACCGGGTGCTCGACGACGACAGCGCCGCCGACCAGGTCACCCGCGAGGTGTTCGGCTACATCTGGGAGAACCCCGACGCCTACGACCCCAAGCAGGGCAACATGCGCTCGTGGGTCGCCAAGCTGACCCAGCGGCAGGCCGTGCACCGACTGCGGCAGACGGAGGCGACGGCGTACGAGGAGACCGGAGAGGGGTCGACGGAGGAGCTGGAGCAGAAGGTGCGCCGGGCCTCGGTCGCCGCCCGCGCCGACTACATCGTCACGTCGATGCCGGCGCCGCTGCGCGCCGCGCTGGAATTGGCGTACTTCCAGCGGCGGGACTACCGCCAGACCGCCGCCGACCTCGGTGTGACGGAGGACGAGGCGCGGCGCCGGCTGCGACTCGGACTGCAGCTGCTGTCGACCGCGAACACCCGCCCGCTGGAGGGGACCTCACCGCCCGGCTACGGACGCTCGCTGTGACCGGGGCGAACGGCGACCCGGACGAGGCCGCGCGCGCTCCGTGGATACCGGGACCGCGGTCGGCCGCGGACGACCACGCGGATCTGACGGGACGGGCTGTGGTGAACGCGCCCGAGCCGGCGGAGGAACCCGCTCCCCCGGCCCCGCCGCCTCCACCACCTCCGCCTCCGCCGCCCCCGCCGGTCGTGCCCCCGGCACCTCCGCCGGTCGTGCCGCCGCACAGTGTGCTCAAGTCCCTCCTCGGGGCGTGGGCGCTGTCCGCGTGCTCGGCCGAGGAGACCCAGGCCGTCGAGGACCATCTCACCGTGTGCGCGCCCTGCGCCGACGAGGCGCTGCGGCTACGGGACGCGGTCGGGCTGCTGCACTCCGAGCGGGACCTGGACCTCGATCCGCTGCTGCGTTCCCGGGTCCTGGAGAACTGCCTGGGCCGGCGCCCCGCCCGTATCCCGGTGCCCGCCTGGGCGACGTCGTACGACGCGGAGACGGCCCGGCTCGACGCGCTGCTGCGGGACATCGGCGAGTCGGAGTGGCACGCGCCGGTGCGGCTGAAGTGGTTCGAGGGCGAGCGCCCGGTGAGCCGCAAGACGACGGTGGCCGGGGTCATCGGGCATCTGCTGACGGTGGACGGCCTGGTGTCGACGGCGCTCGGTCTGGACGACCCGCTGGGGCCTTCGGCCACGGAGGTGTCGCCGACGGAGCGGACGGAGACGTACTGGCAGGGCTCGTACCATCCGCCGACGCGCGGGGTGCGCGAGCCGTGGCGGGAGCAGAGCCACACGCTGATCCGCACGGTGTCGTTCGCCGGGCGGGGTGTCGCGGACCTGACGGTGACGTACGGCGACTTCGCGCTGCCGATGCGGGACTCGCTCCTTGAGCGGGCGTTCGAGTGCTGGGTGCACGCGGACGACATCGCGAACGCGGTGGCGTATCCGTACGAGCCGCCGAGCGGGGCGCATCTGCACGGCATGATCGACCTGGCGGCCCGGCTGCTTCCGGCGGCGCTGGCCGACCGGCGCCGCGCCGGCCTGGCGTCCCCGCCGCGCCACCTGGTGACGGCGGGCGCGCCCGGCCGCTCGCTGCATCTGGAGGTCGAGGGCTCGGGCGGCGGCCACTGGTACATCGCGCTGGACTCCCCGGCGGCCCTCGGCTCCCCGGACCACGCGGTGGCGCAGGTGGCGATGGACGGGGTCGAGTTCTGCCAGCTGGTGGCGGGTCATGTCCCACCGGAGGAAGCGGCGGCGGGGCAGGACGGCGACCGCGAGGCGATCCGCGACGTCCTCTTCGCAGCGGCGTCCTTGAGCCGCCTGTAGCTGTGGGCCCTGCGGCGCCCGCCCCACCCGGCTGTGGGCAGGCGCCCCACAGGGCGGTGCCTCCCCCCGCTCGCCCCACCCCGTTGTGGGCAACTGTTCCGCTGGGCTGGGGGTCCCCCCGGACGGAGTCTGGGGGAGGGTGGGCACAACCCACGACGGCGCCGCACCCGTGGGCACCGCAGGCACGGGGAGCCTGGGCCCGGCAAGGGCACCGTCCCGTGTGCCCACCCGTCCCGCCCAGCGGGACGATTGCCCACACGGGGGGCGGCGGACGAGGGGTGCGTGGGCGCCGCCCCGCGGAAGGGCTACGTGAAGACCACCGTGCGGCGGCCGTTCAGGAGGATGCGGCGTTCCGCGTGCCACTTCACCGCTCGCGCCAACGCCTGGCATTCCACGTCGCGGCCGATCGCCACCAGCTGGTCCGGGGTGACCTCGTGGCCCACCCGTTCGACCTCCTGCTCGATGATCGGGCCCTCGTCAAGGTCCGCCGTCACGTAGTGGGCCGTCGCGCCGATCAGCTTCACGCCGCGCGCGTGCGCCTGGTGGTAGGGCTTGGCGCCCTTGAAGCTCGGCAGGAAGGAGTGGTGGATGTTGATGATCCGGCCCGACAGCTGCTTGCACAGGTCGTCGGAGAGCACCTGCATGTAGCGGGCGAGGACGACGAGCTCGACGTTCTCCTCGCGGACGAGCTCCAGAAGCTCCGCCTCCGCCTCCGACTTGGTGTCCTTCGTGACCGGAATGTGCCGGAACGGAAGGCCGTAGGAGCCCACCAGCTCCTTGAAGTCCGTGTGGTTGGAGACGACCGCGACGATCTCGACCGGCAGCGCCCCGATCCGCGAGCGGAAGAGCAGATCGTTCAGGCAGTGGCCGAACTTCGACACCATCAGCACGACCCGCATACGCTCGTCGGCCCGGTTGATGTGCCAGTCCATCGCGAACGAGTCGCCCACGGCCGCGAAGCTCGCGCGGAGCTTCTCCACGGTCACCGGCGTCTCCGCCGAGAAGTGGACCCGCATGAAGAAGAGACCCGTGTCCCGGTCCTTGAACTGCTGGCTGTCCTCGATGTTGCATCCCGTGATGAAGAGATAGCTCGACACGGCGTGCACAATGCCCTGTTTGTCCGGGCAGGAAAGCGTGAGGACGTACTGGTCGGTCATCCCCGTAGGGTGCCACACCCCGCCGGAACGGCAGGGCCGCCGTCCGTCAGGCGGACCGCGTCATGATACGGAGCACGTCCAGGGAGCGCGGGGGCGTGTCCGGGTCCTCGCCGTCCGCCGACGCCATCCGTACGTGTGCCTCGCGGGCGGCCCGCACGGCCTCCGGCCACCCGTGGTGCTCCATGTACGCGGAGAACGGCGCGTCGGGCCCCACCTGGTGCATGATCCGCAGCACCCGCAGCACGGCCACGTCCACCAGCGCGGCCTCACCGGAGTCGCGGAAGATCGTTCCGACGTACTTCTCGGCGGACCAGTTGTCCAGCCAGGTGTCCTCGACCAGACGGTAGACGGCGTCGGTGACGTCGCCGTACCCGTCGTGACCGGCCAGCCAGGTCGTCTCGTGGAACCCTGGATCGGAGAGCATGTGCAGCGCCGAGCGCACGTTGCTGCGCCAGCGCCACCACGGCATGTCGTTGAGCGGCATGCCGCCCATGGTGGGGGAGCGACGGCCGCGACGGGAAGAGTTCACCGAACCTGAGACTGGACTGGACACCGTTCGATCGTACGTTCCCCTTCAAGATCGGCCGACCGGCCCCCTCCCCCACCGTCGCCGACCCCCGCAATTCACCTTCGCGTCACCCCGCGTTGAACCCCGCACACTTCTGCGTTACCCGTGAGACGGAATTGTGCGTGTCCATGACCGGTAGGCGACTGACCTCACTCCTCGCATGTGTCACGACGGCGGCGGCCGGGGCGTCGCTGCTCACCGGCTGTGGCGTGCTCCCTGGGATCACGGGGGGATCCAGGGAGCCCGTCACGGTGATGACCTGGGCACCGGACGGCACCCGTGCCACCAACCAGCCCGGGATGCCCGCCATGGCCCAGGCGTACGCCCGCTGGGTCAACGCCAACGGCGGCATCGACGGCCACGAGCTGCGCATCCTCACCTGCAACGAGCTGAACACCTCCGCCGGCGCGGCGACCTGCGCGCGCCGGGCCGTCCGCGAGAACGTCGTCGCCGTCGTCGGCTCCTACAGCCAGAACGGCCGGGCCTTCATGGCCCCGCTGGAGGCCGCGAGCATCCCGTACATCGGGGGCTACGGAATCTCCGAGGACGAGTTCACCAGCCCGCTCTCCTACCCGGTGAACGGCGGCCAGGCCTCCCTCATGGCGGGCCATGGGATGCAGCTGGCCGAGTCCTGCCGCAAGGTCTCCCTCGTACGACCCGACACCCTCGCCGGCGACAAGCTGCCTGATCTCCTCAACTCCGGTCTGAGCAAGGGCAGTCACAAGAACGCCACCGACATCCCGGCGCTCGAGGACGCCGCCGAGTACACCGAGCAGGCCGGCCGTGCCCGCGCCAAGGCCGGCAGCGAGGAGGGCTGTGTCGCGGCCGTCCTCGGCGAGCGCACCCAGACGTTCTTCGACTCCTTCCGGCGCCTGCCCGAGGACGAGGAGTCCGGCGGCGACAGGGGCGACGGGGACGGGGACCGCAGCAACAGCGAGGAGGAGGTGCGGATCTCCTCCGTCCTCGGCAGCGTCAGCCAGCCCGTCATCGACCGCACCGGCGGCGCGCACAGCCCCTTCGAAGGCGCGTACGTCACCGGCTGGTACCCGGAGGCCAACGACGCTCGCTGGGCGGCGATGCGCAAGGTGATCAAGGAGCACGCGTTCGCCGACAACCGCGTCGACCCGGCCGACGCGGGCGTGCAGACGACCTGGATCGCGTACACCGTCCTGAAGAAGGTGATCGAGTCGCTCGACAAGGACACGATCACGGCGGGGGCCGTCGCGCACGCCCTCGACCGCGGTGTCCAGATCGACACCGGCGGCCTCACCCCCGAACTGCGCTGGCGCTACGAGGACATGCTCGGCGCCCCTCGCTTCCCCCGGATCGTCAACCACGAGGTGACCTTCCAGGTGGTCCGCAAGGGGCAGCTCGTGGCGCAGAAGCCAGGTTTCGTCGACGTCGGCGCAACCGTGCTCAGCGCCCCCTGACACTCCTCGCTCAGCGGACTTCGTCGAACAGCCGTCTCGCGGCCACCGTCGCCCCGTCGGTACGGATCAGGTCGGCCACGGCCTTCGCCCGCGCGCCGGCCTCGGGGGCGAGGGCCGTCGAGAGCGCGGCCGACAGGGACTCGACGGTCGGAGTCGGTCCGTCGTGCGCCACGCCGATGCCCAATTCGGCCACCCGGCCCGCCCAGTACGGCTGGTCCGCCCCCTGCGGTATCACCACCTGAGGCGCGCCGGCCCGGGCGGCCGTCGTCGTGGTGCCCGAGCTGCCGTGGTGCACGACCGCGGCCACCCGGGCGAACAGCGCCTGGTGGTTGGCCTCGCCGACGGCGAAGCAGTCGTCCTGCTCGTCGATCGGGACCAGGCCGGCATAGCCGTGGGAGACGATCGCGCGGCGGCCCTGTGCGCGGATCGCCTCGACGGCCACCCGGGCGACGTCCTCCGGGGCGCCGATGGGCATACTGCCGAAGCCCAGGTACACCGGCGGCGTGCCGGCGTCCAGGAACGACAACAGCGCATCGGGGAGCGGGCGTACGTCCGGCCTGAACCAGGCACCGGTCTGTACGACGTCGAGGTCGGTCGGCGGCCACGGGCTCAGGGTCGGGTCCGTCGCCAGCCACGGCTGGTCGGAGAAGGCGTAGTCGCGGACGTTGTCCACCGGCGGCAGGCCGATCGCCGCCCGGTGGGAGTTGAGCATCTCGCCGAACATCTCGTTCGCGTTCCGGGCGTCCACGTCCCACAGCTCCAGGTTGTCGCTCACCCCGGGCGGCAAGGGACGGCCCCGGCGCGCGGGTGGCGGCTGGTGCGGCGACGGCAGGATGATCGGCTGGTGGCTCGCGTGCACATAGCGGATGCCCAGCTCCTCGGCCACCGACCGCGCGCCGGCCGTGACCGGCAGCGGGCCGCACGCCACCAGCGCGTCGCATCCCTCGGCCGCCGAGGCGACCGGGCCGAACTGCGCGGCGATCAACTCGGCCGCACGCTGCGCCAGGCCCACCGCCGACCCCGGCACGACCGTGGTCACCATCGGGCGCACCGGCCGGCCGACAGGCACCAGCGGAATGTCGGCACCGGCGAGGAGCTCCGCGAACTCGTCGTCCGGCGGCGCGCACACCCGCACCTCGGCGCCGAGTTCCCGCAGTCGCACCGCGAGCCCCACCATCGGTTCGACGCTGCCACGCGCCCCGTACGTCGACACCAACACGCGCATGCGCCACTCCCCGTTCCGGCGTTCCCCTACCCAGCCCGGAGATTGTGCGCCACGGGCGGGGCCTTGCCGCAAGGCCCCCGGCGCGTTATATGTTGATCATGGAAGGGCGGCAACTCCCGTTCCTCTACAGCTGGGTGGGAGTCCGTTGCGGCAGCCCGTACTTCGTGGCGGTCGGATTCCACAGCGTGGCCGCCTGGCGCTTGGAGGTCGTCGCCTCACCGCTCTTGTTCGTCGCCGCCACCGTCTGGCTGGTGCTGCGGGCCTTGCCGCCCTTGCACGCCTTCTTGGGCTTCATCTGGTCGGCCCAGGCGGCGTAGTGGTCGTCGGCGGCGGCCGAGGCCTGCCACGCCTTGGTGAGGGCGGCGGTCAGGGCGGCGTTGTTCGGCACCTGGTCGACCGACAGCGCCTGCAGCCGGGTCACGAGATCCCGGCGCTGCTGGGCGGCGCCACGCAGGTCGGTGGCGGCCTGGTCCAGGTTCTTGCACTGCTTGATGGCCTCGACCGAACGGATCACCGCGTCACGGCTGTTGTTGCTGTCCGCGAGCAGCTTGTCGAGCGCCTTCGCCTGCGGCTCTGCGGGGTCGGCGGCCTTCTCCGTCGTGCCCGTGGACGGGGCTCCGGAGGAGGCGGCGACGTTCTGGCCGGGATCCTTCTCCTTCTTGTCGTCGTCGCCCCCGCTGAGCAGCGCGCCGGCGCCGAGGCCGACGATCGCGCAGCCGACGACGACGGCGGCGATGAGGGCGACGGGTGACTTGCGGCGCGGCTCGGGCTCGTCGTCGTACGCGTCCTGGTACGCGTCCTGCTGATAGGCGCCCTGGAACGGGGACGGCTGGGCAGGCTGGTGGAACTGCTGCTGCGGGGTCGGCTGGGGGCTGTACTGCTGCTGCGCCCGCGGCTGGGTGTGCTGCGGCTGCTGCGGCAGGTGCTGCGTCGCGTCGCTGCGGAAGAGGTTGTCGAACTCGGCGGGCGGCTGCCGCTCACCGGGCAGCTGCGGCGGTACGGGAGCGATGTACTGGGTCGCGTCGGAGGCGCCGGCCGGCTGGGCGGGAGCGCCCGGCTGCTGGTGCAGCGGTCCGGTGCCGAGGAACTGCGTGTCCGGCCCGCCCTGCGCCGCGGCGACCGGCGGGATGTGCTGAGTCGCCTGCATGTCCCCGGCGCCCTGTGCGGGGCCGCCGTGTGCGGGAGCCGCCGGAGGGTATCCGTAGCCGCCCCGCTCGGGAGCCGCCGGAGGGTATCCGTAACCACTCTGCGGGGAGACCGGCGGCGGGAAGCCGTAGCCGCCCTCCGGCGGGCGGTGGGACGGCAGCGGGTGCGCGCCCGGTATGCCCCCGTTCGCCCCGGGCATGGCGCCCGGCATCGGGCCGGGCAGCGGTCCCGGTCCGGCGGCCGGCGGCGCGCCCTGCGGCGGGACCGGCGCGATGTACTGCGTCGCCTGCATGTCCGCGGCCCCGCCCGGCACGGCCTCCGGCGGCAGCGGCTGGGCCGGCGGCAGGGGCTGCCCCTGCGGCGCCCCACCGGGACCCCAGGCGCCGCCCCACGGCTGCCCGCCGGCCGGGCCTGCGGCCGGGCCGGTCTCCACGCCACCCTCGGCGGGCAGCACGACACCTTCGTGCGTGGGCCGTACCGCCGGATACTGCGGCTCCGGACCCTGTCCGCTTTGCGTCACCGGGACTCCTACTGATGGACCTACGGAATCGTCGGCTCACGCTACCGGGTGCGTCCAGGGCCGCGCACACACGTGTGAGTCCGGTAACAGACCCAGAACAGCCCCACACACAACTGCCGCACCACCGTGGCCGATCAGAGCCACGGAGCGACCGGAACGGTGACCGTGGTCACACGACTTCAGGCCGCGAACAGTTCGAGGCGCGCCCCGAACTCCCGCACCGAGGGCTCCCCCGCGTACGGCTCCAGTCGCTCCTTGAGATCGTCCAGATACTCCGCCCCACGCGAGGACCGCAGCGTGGCCAGGAGCTCCAGCGCCTGCGTACCGGTGTGACAGGCCTGCTCCACCTCGCGCCGCTGCACCTGCGCGGAGGCCAGTAGCACCAAACCGATCGCCCGGCGCCTGGCCCGCGTCTGCGGATGCCCGCTCAGCGACTCCTCCGCCGCCCGCGCCGCCGCCTCGGCACGGCCCAGGTCCCGGTGACAGTGGGCCAGTTCGTCCGCCAGATACGCGTGGTCGAAGTGCGCGATCCAGTCCGGGTCGTCACCCGACTCCGGATCGGCCTGCTCCAGCGCCCGTACGGCCCGTCCCGCGACCGCATCGAAGGAATGGGCGTCCCCGAGCAGCGCGTGCCCCCGGGCCTCCGCCGCGTAGAACATCGCCTCCGCCCTCGGCGTCACCCGCCCCCGCGCGCCCTCCTGCGCCGCCCGCGCCAACTGCGCGATCTCCCGCGGGTTCCCGAGCTGCGCGGCCAGATGACTCATCGAGGCCGCCAGCACATACCCGCCGTAGCCCCGGTCGCCCGCCGCCTGCGCGAGCCGCAGCGCCTGGATGTAGTACCGCTGGGCGAGCCCCGGCTGCCCGGTGTCCACCGCCATGTACCCGGCCAGCTCCGTGAGCCGCGCGACCGCCGCGAACAGCTGCCGGCCCACCGCCTCCCGGTACGAGCCCGACAGCATCCCCGCCACCACACTGTTCAGGTAGTGCACCACCACCGGCCGGACGTGCCCGCTGCCGAACCGTCGGTCCAGGTCGACCAGCGCACTCGTCATCGCCCGGACCGCCTCCACGTCCGAGACGCCCACCCGCGACCCGGCCGACCGGGCCACCTGCGCGTCCGCGCCCGTGATCAGCCAGTCCCGGCTGGGCTCCACCAGCGCGGAGGCCGCCACCGTCGAACCGGACAGGAAGTCCCGGCGTCCCACGTCGCTGCGCCACAGCTCGCAGACCTGCTCGATCGCGCCGAGCACGGTCGGCGCGAACTGCAGCCCGACGCCGGAGGCCAGGTTCTTGCCGTTCGCCATGCCGATCTCGTCGATGGTGACCGTGCGGCCCAGCTTGCGGCCCAGCGCCTCCGCGATGATCCCCGGCGCCCGGCCGCGCGGCTGCTGCCCGCGCAGCCAGCGCGCCACCGACGTCTTGTCGTAGCGCAGATCGAGACCGCGCTCGGCCCCGACCATGTTCACCCTGCGGGCGAGGCCGGCGTTGGAACACGCGGCCTCCTGAATCAGCGCCTGCAGCCGTTCGTTCGGCTGACGGGCAACGAGTGGCCTGGCTGCCATGAGTACCCCCTGAGGCCGGAGAGCGATCCGAGAACTGATCACTGCCCGGCAGATATCTGGTCAATGCCGATGTGAACACGCGAAACCGGACGCATCACCCAGTCGTGCAGAACCCCGGGCGACACCCCCCGATGGTGGCTACCCACCCACCCCTTCCCGGGCCCACGCGCGCCCCCACCCGTGCACCCATGCGCCCCGCATGCAGGATCGATGCTCCACACCGCCCTTCACCGCGCCCGTAACCCAAGGTGACGGCGGGAGTTGTGCTCACCGTGGAAGAGACCATCGGAGTCACGGAAGCCGCACACATCCCCAAGCAGCGAGGCGAGCTGCTGCTGGACTGCGCCGTGCGGTACGCGGAAGAGCGGCACTGGGACGTGTTCCCCGGGACCTGGCTGGAAGCCGTGGAGGGCAGGGAGCGCTGCTCCTGCGGCGTCGAGAGCTGCGCCACCCCCGGCGCCCACCCGGCCAGGCCCGACTGGTCGACCCAGGCGACCGGCAGCGCCGTCGGGGCGCGGCGCATGTGGTCGAAGCAGCCCAAGGCGTCGATCCTGCTGCCGACCGGCCGCACCTTCGACGCGATCGAGGTGCCGGAGTCGGCCGGCTTCCTGGCGCTGGCCCGGATGGAGCGCATGGAGCTCACGCTCGGCCCGGTGACCTGCACCCCCGACCGCCGGATGTACTTCTTCGTCCTGCCGGGCGCCGCCACCAAGGTCCCGGACCTGGTCCGCAAGCTGGGCTGGGCCCCCGCCTCGATCGACCTGGTCACCCGGGGCGAGGGTCACTTCGTCGCGGCGCCGCCCACCCGGGTCGGCGGGTCCGGGGCCGTGCAGTGGGCGCGGCGGCCCACCGCGGCGAACCGCTGGCTGCCGGACGCCGAGGAGTTGATCAGCCCTCTCGCCTACGCATGCGGCCGGGAAGCGGCGGCGGCCAGGGCACGTCGGCCATAGACGGTCCCCCTTAGGGTGTGCTCGTACGTACGGGGACAACCAAGGGGTTGACGGAAAATGCCTGACCAGGCAGCTGACGGAGTGTTCGAACAGGCGGGCAGCGCACCGGAATCGGGTGCGGTGCCCGCCGTTCGTGTCGAGGGGCTGTGGAAGCGCTTCGGGCAGCAGATCGCGGTGAACGGCATCGACCTCGTGCTGCCCGCGGGCAAGTTCATCGGTCTCGTCGGGCCCAACGGCGCCGGCAAGACCACCACCCTCTCCATGATCACCGGCCTGCTGCGGCCCGACGCCGGGCGCATCCTGGTCGCCGGTCACGACGTGTGGCGCGACCCGGAGTCGGTGGCCGAGGTCAAGGCCCGGATCGGCATCCTGCCGGAGGGGCTGCGCCTCTTCGAGCGGCTCTCGGGCCGCGAACTCCTCGCGTACAGCGGACGGCTGCGGGGGCTGCCCGGCACCGAGGTCGACAAGCGGGCCGCCCAGCTGCTCGACGTCCTTGACCTCGCCGGAGCGCAGAACAAGCTGGTCGTGGACTACTCGACCGGTATGCGCAAGAAGATAGGGCTCGCCGCGGCGCTGCTGCACAACCCCGAGGTGCTCTTCCTGGACGAGCCGTTCGAGGGCGTCGACCCGGTGTCCGCGCAGACCATCCGGGGCGTTCTGGAGCGGTACACCGGCTCGGGCGCGACCGTCGTCTTCTCCAGCCATGTCATGGAACTGGTGGAGTCGCTGTGCGACTGGGTCGCGGTGATGGCCGCCGGGCAGATCCGGGCCCAGGGCCCGCTGGCGCAGGTGCGGGGCGAAGCGCCCTCGCTGCAGGCCGCGTTCCTGGAGCTGGTGGGCGCGAACGGCCGCGAGGCCGCCGGCGACTCCCTGGACTGGCTGGGCGGCGGTACCGCCCGATGACCGCGGTCGCTCCGGCCCCTGCCTCCCTGACCTCGGTCTTCGTACGGCTCAAGCTGTCGCTGCTGCGCAACGGGCTGCGGCAGTCGGCCGGCCGTACCGCCGCGTACATCACCTCGATCGTGATCACCGCTGTCTTCGCGGCGGCGATGCTGCTCGCGTTCGTGCTGATGCGGGGCAACGCGGACACGGACTCGATCGTGGTGCTGCTGACCGCGGTGCTCGCGCTGTCGTGGACCGTGATGCCGCTGTTCGTCCCCGGCGGGGACGAGACGCTCGACCCGTCCCGGCTCGTGATGCTGCCGCTGCGGCCCCGGCCGCTGGTGCGCGCGCTGCTCGTGGCCTCGCTGGTCGGCGTCGGGCCCCTGTTCACGCTCTGCATAGCGCTGGGTGCCTCCCTCGCGCTGGCGCACGGCGCGGCGGGTGTGACGGCCGCGGTGCTCGCGGTGCCGCTGGTGGTCCTGGTGTGCGTGGCGCTGTCGCGGGCTGTCGCCGCGGCCAACGTACGGCTGCTGACCTCGCGCAAAGGCCGTGACCTGGCGATCCTGAGCGGCCTGATGATCGCGGTCGGCATCCAGGTGGTCAACTTCGGGGCCCAGCGGCTCAGTCGGGCCGGGGGCCTGTCCTCCCTCGAACCGGCGGCCGCGGTCGTGAGCTGGCTGCCGCCCTCGTCGGCGATCGCCGCGGTGGACTCGGCGAGCGAGGGCGACTACGCGGTGGCCGCGGCCCAACTGCTGCTGACCGTGGTGGTGCTGGGGGCGCTGCTGTACTGGTGGCAGCGGAGCCTGGTTCAGCTGATGACGACGCCGGACGGCTCGACGATCGGCGCGGCGTCCGACGCGGGCCGGGACCGTGCCGGTACGGGCCTGCTGGGGCGGCTGCTGCCGGGCGGGCGTACGGGCACGGTGATGGAGCGCAACCTGCGCTACATGTGGCGCGACCCGAAGACGAAGGGGGCATGGGTCTCCTCGCTCGCGGTCGGGGCGATCGTGCCGATGTTCAACGCCCTCCAGGGGACGGGCTCGATCTACTTCGCGTGCTTCGCCTCGGGGATGCTCGGCCTCCAGATGTACAACCAGTTCGGGCAGGACACCTCGGCGTTCTGGATGGTCGCGCAGACGATCTCGACGACGGCGGACGCGTACGCCGAGCTGCGGGCGCGGGCCCTGGCCCTGCTGCTGATCACGCTGCCGTTCACGGTCCTGGTGACGACGGCGACCGCGGCGGTCCTCGGCGACTGGTCATCTCTCCCGGACGCACTCGGCGTGGCGCTCGCCCTGCTCGGCGCGATGCTGGCGACGGGCGCGGTGACCTCGGCGATCTTCCCGTACTCGATCCCCCAGGACAGCGCGTACAAGAACGTCGCTCCCGGGCAGGGCGGGCTGGCCTGGATGTCGATCTTCGGCGGAATGATCGCGGGCGCGCTGCTGTGCGGCCCGGTGATCGGGGCGACGATCTACCTCAACGTGGCGGACCAGGAGTCCCTGCTCTGGCTCCTGCTCCCGGGCGGCGCGCTGTACGGCGCGCTGATCGCCTGGGCAGGCCTGAAGGTCGCGGCGCCCAGGACGGCACGGCGCCTGCCGGAGATCCTGGCGGCGGTGAGCAAGTGACGACGTCCCCCTGGGGCGTGAACGAGGAGGAGTACGTCCGGCTTCTGGCGAGCGAGCGCCGCGGCTTCGCCTGGGTGCTGCACCGGTACGGGGGCCTCACGAAGGCGCAGGCAGGGGCGGAGGCCGTGGAGTTCTACGCGTACGAGCCCGCGGACGAGCCGTACCGGGGCCTCGTCTTCCACGACGACGCGTGGCACTGGGCGATGGGCCGGGTCTTCGGCGAGTTCTATCACCGGGATCACCCCGAACTCGCCGAGCCGCCGGAGGAGTACGAGAGGTACATCGCACTCTGAGGGCGTGAGCAAGCGGACGCGGGTCCTGTTCGACTGGAGGTCTTCCAGTCGAACAGGACCCTTCACTTTTGCTCCAATGGAGAACCAATTTCGAATCCTCGCAGGTCAAGAGGTCGTTCGCGCTTGTACCAATGAGTCACCGAGCCGCTCCCAGCGGCCGGCGGCGGCTCGCCGCACCCCGCCCCAACTGCCTGAACGACCGGTCGGTCGGGTGCCGGAAGGGGGGTGCGGCCGGAAAGTGGTGGGCGATTGGCGATCACCCTCCGCATCGGCAAGACTCCGGCGCGCAATCAGGTAGCACCCGCCTCGAAGGGACACCCCCGTGCGTTACGTCCTCCGCAACACCGCTCTCACCACCGCTCTCTCCACCGGCCTGGCCCTCATCGGCATCGCGGCAAGCCCCGCCCAGGCCGAGCCCGTTCCCTCGACCGCCGCGCCGACCGGCCTCTACCCGCCGTCGGCGCTCGTGCTCGCGATCGGCAGGGGCGAGGACGTGGCGACGGCGACGGTCGCCAGGGCGGTCACCCTCAACTGCGCCCCCACGCCCAGCGGTACCCACCCGGCGCCCGAACTGGCCTGCGCCGACCTGACCTCGGTCGACGGAGACCTCGCCGAACTGACCGTGGCCTGGAGCAACAGCCCCTGTACGAAGATCTGGGACCCGGTCACGCTCACCGGCGACGGCGTATGGGAAGGCAAGCGGATCAGCTGGACCGCCACGTACGGCAACGCGTGCGAGATGAACGTCGGCATGGCGAGGAGCTCGGTCTTCTCGTTCTGACGGATCGACAGGCCGCCGCCGACGTCAGGAACCCGAGCCGGCCCAGCTCGGTGTCCAGGCGTCGGCCGGTGGCGTCGGGCGGGCCTGCACGAGATGCCCGCGCAGCGCCGCGAGCACCGGGTGCGGGTTGGCCGTCCGGTACACGAACGAATGCGGATAGACCGGTGCCGGCCCCTCGATCGGGATCCGCCGCAGGTCATGGCCCGCCGGCCACACGTAGCTGTCTCCGCTTCCGACGAGTGTGGCCAGGGCGGCGGAGTCGGCGATCGAGTCCATCAGCGCCTCGCTCCCGAAATCGGGGCCGACCGCGTCGATGCGGAGGTCGAAGGCCTCCGTGAGCTCGTCGTAGAAGGCCCCCCACTCGGTGCCCGGCTTGATGCCCGGGATCCAGATCCGGTGCCCGGACAGCTCCGCCAGGGTCAGGGACCTCGCCGAGGCCAGCGGGTGGCGCGGTCCGACGAGCAGCTGCAGCGGATCGTCCAGGACGCGCTCGGCACGGATCCCCTCGGGCAGGTCGCCCGGGGCCACGGCACGGAAGGTCGCGTCGACCTCGCCTGCCAGTACCGCCTCGATCGCCCTGGTCGCGTTCGCGTCCGAGAGCGTGACCACGTCCAGATCAGTGCCCGGGTGGGACTCGTAGAAGCCCCGCAGGGCCAACGCCGGGGAGATGCGCCGCTGCAGCACATCCACGCGCAGCGCCCGCTCGCCGGGCCGTACCGATGCCGCCGCCCGTTCCACGGCCCGCAGGACCTCGCGGGCGTGCGGGAGGAACGCCTGCCCGTCCAGGGTGAGGCGGGCACCGCGGGCGGTACGGACGAACAACGTCACCCCGAGCGCGCGCTCCAGGCTCGCCACGCGCTTGGAAACCGCCTGCTGAGTGATGCGCAGCTCCACGGCGGCCTCCTGGAACTGCCCGGCCTCCGTGACGGCGACGAAGGTGCGCACGGCTTCGATGTCCACACATCGAGCCTATGCGTCCACAACCTGTGGTTGTGGCTCACCGATGCCATGGTTGTTGGATCGCAGGCCGGTCCCCCTGGTCCAATCCTCGCCGTCAACGACGGGTTGTGACGAAGGGTGCTCCATGGCACGGCAGAAGCTCGGCCGCTCGTTCGGATGGTTGTGGTCGGCGTACGCCGCGTCCACGGTCGGCACCTGGTTGGGGTTCGGCGCGTTCCCCCTGATCGCGATCCAGGTGCTCCACGTCGGCCCGGCCGCGGTCTCGGCGCTGGCAGCCGTCGGCCTGGCGGTCGGCGCGCTCCTCGCGCTCCCGCTCGGCCCGAGGGTCGACGCCCGGCGGAAGAAGCCGGTCATGATCGCCACAGACCTGATGCGGTTCGGGGCCCTGCTGACGATCCCGGCCGCGTACGTCGCCGACCTGCTGACCTACACCCAGCTGCTGGTCGTCTCCGTGATCGGTGCGGCGGCGAACATCGCGTTCACCGCCGCCGGCGGCGCCTACCTCAAGCAGCTCGTACGCCCGGACCACCTGCTGGTGGCCAACGGCCGCTTCGAATCGACCACCTGGACCGCCACGGCGATCGGCCCGACCCTGGGCGGGGCGGCGATCAGCCTGCTGGGTCCGGCGGTCACGGTGACCGCCAACGCCGTCGGGTTCCTGCTGTCCGCGGTCGGGATCGGCGCGATCCGGCAGAGGGAGGCTCGGCCCGAGCGGGGCGAGGGCGGGCGGGTCGAGGGCGGGCGGGTCGAGGCCGCGTCCGAGCGGGGCGAGGGCGCGAAGTTCCGGGCGTCGGACCTGGTCAAGGGCTGGACGTTCATCCATGACGACCGGCGACTGCGCTCGCTGTTCTGGAACACCGTGGCCGTCAACGCGCTGATCATGGCCACCGAACCGCTGCTGGCCGTCCTGCTCCTCGACGACCTGGGCTGGGCGGCCTGGCAGTACGGGCTCGCGTTCGGTCTGCCCTGCGTCGGCGGGTTCGTCGGCGCTCAGCTCTCCCCGCGTCTGGCGGACCGCTACGGGCGCAGCCGCGTCCTGATCGTCTCCGGGGTCCTGCGTGCTCTGTGGCCCGTCGGGCTGTTCTTCGTCCTGCCCGGGACCGCCGGCCTGGTCCTGGTCATCGCCGTCGAACTGGTGCTGATCACCTGCATGGGAGTGTTCAACCCGCTGTTCGCCACCGAGCGCCTCCAGCGGGTGCCGGCGGAGCGACTCGGCCGGGTCCTGGTGGCCTGGAAGGTGACCGGTACCGGCGCGATCGCCGTGCTGACCGCCCTGTGGGGCGCCCTGGCCGCCGTCACCGACGCGCGCGTCGCGATCGGCATCGGCGGCGTACTGCTCCTCGCCACCCCGTTCCTGCTGCCGCGCTCAGACAGGGGACGTCGTGCCGGACGCGAGCAAGGGGCGGGTGAGCACGTGGGTCGTACTCCCGTCGTCCTCCGTGATGTCACGGACGTACTCGAAGCCGATCCGGTCCAGCACGGCCAGTGAGGCCTTGTTCGCCGCGGCGACGGTGGCGTGAACCTCGGTCAGGCCGAGGGTGTCGAAGCCGTAGGCGACGATTCCCTCGGCCAGCTCGCGGCCCAGGCCGGATCCCCATGCCTCAGGGGCCAGGGCGTAGATGATCTCGAAGCCGTCGACGGCATCGGTCCGCTTGATCTCGGCATGTCCGACGAGCCGTCCGTCCCGACGGACGGCCCAGACGTCGAACAGCTCCTGCGCGTAGACCTTCGTGAAGATCCGCCCGAACAGGGCGCGGTCGTCCGCCTCGGAAGAAGGGCCGTCACCCATCCACCGGGACACCCTCGTGTCCTGGAACAGGGCGACGAAGCCGTCCTCGTCCTCGGGGACGTATCGCTCGAGGAGCAGACGCTGGGTGCGCAGGGTCGACTTCATGATCGGCGATGCTACCCACGCAACACCCGGGCCTGTCATGCGATTTCCCGCGGAGCGGCAGCGGGCGGGGGTGCCTGCTCGCCATCCGGGTCAGGTCAGGATCTGGACGGCGTAGAGGGCGCCGATGGCGGTGGCGAGGGTGCCGAGGAGGAGGCGCAGGAAGGTCTCGGGGAGGCGGGGCTGGAGGTGGGCGCCGAGGTAGCCGCCGACGAGTCCGCCCAGCCCGCAGGCGATTCCGAGCGACCAGTCGGGGGCGATGGAACCCTCGGCGGTCAGAGACAGCAGCGCGTACGTGCCGGCGCCGACGACCGAGGTGACGAAGGTGGAGGCGAGCGCGGCCGGGGCGACCTCGGCGACGGGTGTCCCCCGTCCGGCGAGGATCGGGCCGAGGAGGGAACCACCACCGATGCCGTAGATCCCGCCGACGGCCCCGACCGCCAAGGCCAGGCCGCCGGTCGACCGCGCGGACAGCGGCCGCACCGGCCGCTCCGCAGGGGCCGGTCGCAGTGTGCGCCAGCTCAGCCACAGGCCGAGAGGCAGCAGGAACACGGCGATCAGGAGGCGGAAGACGGCCGGGCCGGGGACGGCGAACACGCGGATGATCGCGCCGATCACGACCCCGGGGACGGTCCCGGCCAGCAGCAGGCGGCTCAACCGCCCGCCGAGCCGCCCGTCGCGGGCATGCCGGAGGAGGGCGCCCGGTCCGGCAACGACGTTGTAGAGCAGGTTCGTCGGTGTGACAGCAGGCGAGGGGACACCGAGGAGGCTGACCTGGACGGGCAGCAGGAACACCGCTCCGGAGACGCCCGCGGGCGCGGTCACCACGGAGATGACCAGCCCGGCGGCGAAGCCCAGGAGGCCGGAGGTCCAGTTCATGATGCGACCGTTTCGCAGATCATCGGATCAGTATCGGCGACCCTCCCGCCACCCCCGGCCGCGGGACGTACGCCCCCCACTTCCACCACTCCGGCCCTGGCCTCGGCCCCTGCGGGCCTGGGCGGCCGGCCTCCCCGCCTCAACGCCTTCGCCGACCGGAAGTCCGCCCAGGACGCGTGCCGCGGTGGACCTCGTTGCCCGGCCCGCCGCCGGCTGGGCCTTGGGTGATCGGGGGTTCACCCGGCCAACTTCTTTGGTGCATTTGCCAGTACGGGCTGTCGGCGGTGTCGGAGCAGACTCTCTGCCACTGGCGACCCGGAGGTCCGGCGTGGCCACGTACAGACCGAAGCGAAACGAGGGGGCGGCACGTGAGCGTGCAGCAGTACGACGAGATAGGTGAGGCGTTCGAGGGGTTCAAGGCCCTGCCGTTGACGCGATTCGGGGAGGTGCCGAGCTTCCTGGGCATGGTCGGGGACGTGCGCGGCAAGTCGGTCCTCGACCTGGCGTGCGGCACCGGTTTCTACAGCAGGGAGTTCAAGCGGCGCGGCGCCACGGACGTCTTCGGCGTCGACATCTCCGTCGAGATGATCGCCGCCGCGCGGCAGATCGAGGAGCGGGACCCGCTGGGTGTGCGGTACGAGGTCGGTGCCGTGGAGGAGCTGGAGTCCCTCGACCGGCGCTTCGACATCGCGCTGGCAGTGCAGTGCCTCAACTACGCCGAGGACATCGCGGCGATGGAGCGGATGTGTCGCAACATCCACCGGAGCCTGGTGCCGGGTGGAGAGTTCTTCGTGTTCGCCCAGAAGCCCGACTACGCGTTCGACTGCGCGTCCCTGGACACGTACGGGTTCCTCTGCGAGCCGCTCGGCGAGGAGATCGAGACGGGTCCGCGGGTGCGGGTCACGGCTCTCCTCGACCCGCAGCCGATCAGCATCACCGCCGCGGCCCCGCGTCGCGAGGTCTACGAGGACTGCCTGGCGGCGGCCGGCTTCAGTGAGGTGAAGTGGGTACCGCTGACGGTGTCCGAAGCCGGCATCCGTGAGTACGGCGAGGAGTTCTGGGCGGACCTCCTCGCGCACCCGCCGCTGGAGATGCTGCGCTGCCGCGCCTGACCGCTTGACCGGCCGGCCGGTCGACCCGCCGGCCGGCCCGGCCCAGGGGGAGACTGCTCACCAGGTGCCGTGGTAGGCCAGGCTCACGGCCAAGGCGGCCACCGGCAGACAGAAAAACACTGCCCAGGAGCCCAACTGGTAGTCACGGACCCGCAGGTGGGCACAGAACGCACCCAGGAAGTACAGCACGAGACCGGCGGCGGCGAGCATGCCCAGCACCGGCACGGCGAACCCGGCCAGCAGTCCCAGCGCGCCCGCCGCCAACAGCGCGCCCAGCGGGCGCATCCAGGACCGAGGCACGCGCAATTTGTCCGCCTGGCTCTTGGGGTACTCGTGACCGATGAAGTTGGCGACAGCGGCCAAGCCGTTGATGGCCGAGGTGAGGAGGGTGACCACGAGGTAGACGGCGAACACGAAAATCTCCTTCTTCGCGAGAACGACGGCTGGTTGTTCGCCTCCAGGACGAGGCAGCCCCCCAAGAACGTGACATGCCCCGTGCCACGTCAGTCGTCGCGCACATCGGGCACGAAGAGCCGGGGACAGCCATCGTGGCCACCTCCCCGCAAGGGCCGTTCTTCGTGTTCCAGCAGGCGGAGGGCTATCGGGCTCCGGTGTGGCCACGACTGGGCCTCGATCCGGTTGAGCCAAGAGCTGTTGGTCGGGGTGTAGGCGATCTCCATCATCTGCCGTGGTTGTTGACGTCTAGTGCGCCAACCCGACTGCTCCTGGGGCATCGGGATGTGGCCGGCCGTCGTCGGCGACTTCCTGGACGCGGAGGCGCCAGGGGGTGCGGTAGGCGTGGGAGCGGTCCTTCGGTGGATGGTGGCGGGCGGCGGTCGCGGTACGGCAAGGGCCACAGCTGGTCTCGCCGGCGACGGGCCGGAAGGCGTGGTCGCCCCCCGGGCCGTCGCAGATCACGGGCTCGGCGGGGGTGACGGGCCTATCGGGGGCGAAGGCGACACCGGGAGTGGCGGCGGCAGGTTGCGGGGCCGGGGCGGGCATCTTCAGGGTCAGGCGGTGACGGATGAAGCCCGCCGGCGAACGGACCACACTCGGCAGACCGGAGGTCAGAGCGTGCCGCAGCTCGGCAGCGGAGAAACCTCGCCGGAACCACTCCGCCGCCGCCTCGGCCAGCCCTCGCGCCTCCCGGACGCCGAGCGACAGAACGGGGTTGGCGTGGCGGAGCGACAGCAACAGGCGTTCGGCTGCGGCTACTTCGGGGGCCGGAGCGGCGGCGAGGGGTGCGGCGGGTTCCTGGACCGGTACCGCGACGGGGTCCGGCGCCGTGGCCCGCTCCGGGACTGCGACGGGGTCCTGCGCCGTGGCCCGCTCCGGGACTGCGGCCGGAACAGGTTCCGGGTCCGGATCCGCTGACCGTTCCTGGAGCGGTTCCGGTTCGGCCTCGGCCTGCGGCTCTTTGGTGGGTGGGTGGGGAGAAGTCTTCTCCCGGTCTTCTTCTACCGGTTTAGAGCTGCCGAGTTTCGGCACCCCCGGAGAACCGACCGCCGGATTACCGAGACTCGGTGGCACGTCATCCCGGACGGCGTTCGCCTCCTCACGCGTGAGGGTGACATTGGAGAGCAGTTGCTCCGTGACCCAATGCCCGCGTCCGCCCTGCCACTTCCACTCGAAGTAGTAGCCGCAGGCCGCCAGGGATTCCTTCGCCTTCTGGTACGCCCGGGGCTTCATGCCCAGGTCGGCGGCGTGCGCACCGAGGGGCTTCGCAGCGGCGTCGCCGGGGAGGCCCTGGACGTAGATGACGAGGATCTTCGCGTCGCTGGTCAGACGCGGGTGTCGCACGACTTGGTGCGAGACCTTGGTGAAGCACCGAACCGGCGCGATAGCATGCCGAAGCATTTCTGGTGGACTCCATGATCCACTAGTGGTGAAGGTCCTCGGCTGGTGTTGGCGCACCCCCGGGGACCGCTCCATTTCATCTCACGGAGCGTAATTGCGCGGTCACCGTACCGCACACACCACCATCTCGTGCAACAAGTCCGGTACTACAAACGGGTCTTCGGTCGTCGGCAGGGATCGCCAGTCCAGCGGCCAGGTCGTCCCGTCGAGTGCAGGGATGCCGACGAACGCTTCACCCCGACCGTTGCGGCTCAGCGCCCGCGCCGGGGCCGGCCAGGCGTGGGCGGCGGCGGTCTGCGGGGGCAGCAGGAAGTACAGGTTCTTCTCACCGGTGGCCTCGCGGACGATCGGCCCGGCGTGGAAGTCCGTGAACTCCATGAGCCGGTACGCCACGTCCTCCCCGAGGAAGCCCCCGATCCGTACGGCGTCGAAGTGAACGCCCGCGTGCCGGAGGGCATGACCGGTGGCGGGAACCCAGGAAGGCACCCTGTCAAGCGACTTGCGTGAATTCATGACGCCAGCTTTCCGGCGCGGCTCTACTCTGACCAGCGCCACAGGCTGTTTGTGCACGACTGTGCACTTGGGGAGGTGGGTTGTGAACATCGGAAACAACGGGGGTCTGGGGGCCGCGAAGGCCTTCGGGAGACTCCTGCGCTTCTACCGGGAACGGGCGAAGGTATCGCAGCAGGCACTGGCCGACCGGACCGGATACTCCAAGTCCCAGGTGGCGATGATCGAGCGCGGGGAGCGTCGGCCGAGGGGGAACTTCGTCGAGATCGCGGACCCGATGCTGGGTGCACAAGGTGCACTTCTGGAGGTCGCCCAGGAGCTGACGGCAAGTGGGGTGGCGGCCTGGTTCGAGGACTACCTGGAGGAGGAGGCGAAGGCCGCGGGCATTCACAAGTACGAGACCCACCTCATCCCCGGCCTGCTTCAGACCGAGGAGTACGCACGGGCCGTCTTCGAGAGCGCCGTGCCCGCTTTGGAGGACGATGAGATAGCGGCCAGCATCACAGCCCGTATTGCCAGGCAAGACGTGTTCTTCCGCAAGCCGACGCCGCTCGTGACCTTCGTCCTGGAGAAGGCCGCACTCACCAAGCAGATCGGGGGTCCGGACGTCCTCCGGAAGAACCTGCTGTACGTGCGCGAGCGCGCCGGCCTGCGGAACGTCACTATCCAGGTGATGCTGGAGAACCGTTGGACCCATGCAGGGCTCAATGGGTCCTTCACGCTCCTTGAGACCGAGGAGCGTCGCAGCCAACTCGTCTATGTCGAGGGGCAGGGCGGCAGGTACTTTCTCAGCGAACAGCCGGACGTGGGAGATGTCTTCGCCCGTTACAGCGCGCTGCGGGCGCAGGCTCTCGCCCCGGAGGACTCCGTACGACTCATCGAACAGGTGGCACGAGAGCTATGAGCACCGACCTCAACTGGTTCAAGAGCAGCTACAGCGGCGACCAGGGCGGCGACTGCGTCGAGGTCGCCATCTCCTGGACGAAGTCCTCGTACAGCAGCGAGCAGGGCGGCAACTGCGTCGAGGTCGCCGCCTGCCCCCACACCGTCCACGTCCGTGACTCCAAAGACACCTCCCTCCCCTCCCTCACCGTCACCCCCGACGCCTGGTCCCGCTTCCTTCGGGAGTTCGGCGGTCGCTGACACACTCGGTTCGTGCGTGAACCGGTGATCATCGAAGCTCCGTCCGTGCTCGGGCTGCGGCCGTCCGGCGTTCAAGACCTGCCGGCGGCCCTGCTCGGAGGAATGGCGCGGGTCGGCCGTGTCGAGGCGCCCGTGTACGACCCGAAGCGGGACGTCGAGACCGGGGTGCTCAATCCGGGCGGCATCGCGGAGTACTCCGTACAGCTGGCAGATGTCGTCGGCGAGGTTCTCGACTCCGGGCGCTCTCCCGTCGTCCTCGGCGGTGACTGCAGCATCCTGCTCGGCAATCTCCTCGCCCTGCGCCGCCGTGGCCGGTACGGACTGCTGTTCCTCGACGGGCACACCGACTTCTACCAGCCGTCCGCCGAGCCGACCGGCGAGGTCGCGTCGATGGAGCTCGCCCTGGCCACCGGCCGTGGTCCCCGGCTGCTCGCCGATCTCGAAGGGCGGGGGCCGCTCGTCCTGGACGAGGACGTCGTCGCGTTCGGGTTCCGGGACGCCGTCGAGTCCGCCGCGGCGGGTATGCAGCCCCTGCCGCTGCGGCTGTGCGCCCTTGACCTCGACGACGTGCGCACGGTCGGCGCCGCCGAGGCGATCCGGCAGGTCATGGGCCGACTGACCTTGGGCGATGGGTTCTGGGTCCATCTCGACGTCGATGTCCTTGACGACGCGATCATGCCCGCCGTCGACTACCGCCAGCCCGGTGGGCTGAGCTGGGCGGAGCTGGAGGACGTACTGCGGACGGCGCTCGCCCACGAGGGGGCCGTCGGGTTCGACGTCACGATCTTCAACCCGCGTCTCGACCCCGACGGGACGATCGCGGCCCGGCTGACCGAGTGCCTGCGGCGGGGGCTTTCGGCACGGACGCGCCACGCCTGACGCGTCGGGAAAAGTTGACACGTCGGAATCTTCCGACGCATAGTGCTGTGTATGGCGGTAGTCGATGTGTTCAGCGCCCTGTCCAATCCCGTACGACGCAGGCTGTTGGAAGCCCTTCGCGACGGGCCGCGGGCCGCCGGGGATCTGGCCGGCGAGTTCGAGCTGAGCCGGCCCGCGGTCTCCGAGCACCTCGCGGTGCTCAGGAACGCGCGGCTGGTGCGTGAGGAGCCCCGGGGGAGGCATCGCTACTACCACCTGGAGGCGGCGCCCCTTGCCGAAGTCGGCGAGTGGCTGCACCCCTTCGAGCACTACTGGCGCACCCGGATGCGGGCGCTGAGCGACCTGATCGACGAGGAGAACCCGTGACCACCCCCACCGAACCGAACGTCATCCACTGCGACCAGTTCATCGCCCACCCGCCCGCCAAGGTCTGGAAGGCGCTGACCGATCCCGAGCTGCACGCCCGCTGGTGGGCCGCCGGTGACGTGCGGGCCGTCGTGGGCCACCGCTTCACCCTGGACATGGGGAACTGGGGGCATCAGGAGTGCGAGGTGCTCGCCGTCGAGCCCGAGCGCCTCCTCCGCTACAACTTCGCCCCGGGGACGCTGGACACCACGATCACCTGGGAGCTCCGCCCCGAAGGCACCGGCACCCGACTCTTCCTGGAGCACGCCGGGTTCGACCTGGACTCCCCGCTCGGCAAGCAGGCGCTCGAAGGAATGGGCCGCGGATGGCCCGGCCTTCTGCGCCGCATCGAACCGGCCCTGGACGCCGTCAGCCAGTAGGGGCCCACGTCGTCGTCCGGGGCAAGCCCCGCCGTCGTCCGGGGCGCCCTCCGGGGCAGGACCCCGTCGCCGCCCCGGGTCCGAATGAGTGGACTCACCGGGGCCCGGGGCCCAGGAAGGGGCGTACGACGGCGTCGTGGGGGGCACGTTGGCGTTCCTGATCCTGAACCGGAAGAGGCGCCCCCGACATGCGACGTACCCCCGCCCGCCGACTGTTCGCCGCCGCGCTGCTCGTGGCGTCCGTGCTGGCCCCGGTGGCCACCACTTCCGCCACCGCCGTCCCCGCCGCCGTCGCCCACCACGGCGCGGAGGACTGCCCGCCCGACGGTCTCGGCCCCGAGCTGACCGCTCGTCTCGACAAGGCCATCGAGGACGTCCGTAAGCAGGCCGGCATCCCGGGCCTCGTCGCCGGGCTGTGGATGCCGGGGAAGGGCAACTACGTCCGCGCGTTCGGTGTCGCCGACAAGGTCACGGGCGAGCCGATGAGCGCCGACGGCTTCGTGCGGATCGGCAGCGAGACCAAGACCTTCACGGTCACCGCGCTCCTGAAGCTCGTCGACGACCGCAAGGTCCGGCTGGACGACCCGATCTCCGACTACATCCGCGGTGTGCCCAACGGCCACAAGATCACGCTGCGCCACCTCGCCGAGATGCGCAGCGGCCTCTTCCCGTACACGTCCGACCCGGACTTCGTCCAGGATCTGCTGAGCGACCCGCAACGCTCGTTCACCCCGCACGAGGTGCTTGCCTACGGCTACAGGCACAAGAACACCTTCGCGCCGGGGGCGCAGTTCCAGTACTCCAACAGCAACCTCATCCTCCTCGGCCTCGTGGTCGAGAAGGTCAGCGGTCACCGCCTCGTCGACTTCATCGACAAGCGGGTCCTGCGCCCGGCCGACCTGCGGCACACGCTGCTCCCGGAGGGCTCGGAGTTCCCCGAGCCGCACCCTCGTGGGTACACCAACCAGACGCTGAGCGGTGAGGTCGCCGACTCCACCGACTGGAACCCCAGTTGGGCGTGGTCGGCGGGGGCGATGATCTCGGACCTGGAGGACCTGCGCCGCTGGGCGAAGATCGTCGCCACCGGGGAGCTGCTCAGCCCGGAGACCCAGGCCGAGCGGCTCAAGACGCTGCCGACGGGCTTTCCGGGCACCAGCTACGGCCTCGGCATCTTGAATGCCAGCGGCTGGATCGGGCACAACGGCTCCATCCCGGGCTACGAGACCGTGACCGTCTATCTGCCCTCGCAGAAGGCGACCTTGGTGCTCATGCTCAACACGGACATCACGTCCGAGGGCGAGGAGCCGAGCACGCTGGTCGCCCGGGCGATCACCGCGATCGCGACGCCGAACAACGTGTACGACGGGGCGGTCCCGCCGCGCTGAGCCCCGGCGTCAGGACGTCAACACGCCGTTGAGGAACGGCTCGATCGCCGTGCGCCAGGATTCCGGCTGGTCGTAGTGGAGGAGATGGCCGGCGTCGGGGATCTCCGCGTACGCCCCTCGGGGCAGGACGCGGACCATCTCCTGGGCCTCCGCGCGGCCCAACTCGCCGTCCAGGCCGCGGACGACGAGGGTCGGACAGCGGACCTGGGCGAGCGAGTCCCAGTGGGCGTCGTGGACCCAGGTCTCGCGGGAGGTCAGCATCTGGGCGGGGTCGAAGACCGGGTACCAGCCGTCGGGGCGCTCGGTCATCACCTCCGTGAAGAACTCGCCGCGAGCGGGGTTCGGCCGCTCGACCCAGGGGTCTTCGTCGCCGAACCACTTCCGTACGGCGTCGAGCGAGGTGAAGGGGACCGGCCAGCGGCGGAACCAGTCCTGCCACTCCCGCTGCGAGGCGGCCCCGAGGGCCGAGGCCCGCATGTCGCAGATGACCAGGGCGCGGACGAGGTCGGGGCGCTCGGCGGCGAGCTGCCAGGCGGTGAGGGCACCCATGGAGTGGCCGATGAGGGTGACCGGCCCGAGGCCGAGCTGCTCGACGGTCGCGATCGCGTCGGCGACGTACGCCTCACGTGTGAAGGGGCCGTCGGTGGGCTTGTCGCTGCGGCCGTGACCGCGCTGGTCGAGCGCGACGGCCCGGTGGCGGTCGGCGAGCCAGCGAGCGGTGGGCGCCCAGTGGGAGGCGCGCCCCATGAGGCCGTGCAGGAGTAAGACGCCGGACCCGGCCGTCTCCGCCCGCTCTTCCGTGAACTCCCAGGCAGCCAGGCGTACGCCGTCGGCCCCGGTGACATCGAGACGTCGCACCATGTTCCCTGGCACCCCCTCTTTCCATCGAGCGTGTCGAGCACCGCCAGACTATCGAACCCTTATTCGAAAATGCGGTTCTGCCACGTAACACCCCTCGTTCGAGTGACGGGGCTCAAGGATTGACGCGCGTCGCCGAGGGGAGATCTTCAACGGGAGGCGGACCGCTCGGGGAAAACGGTCCGAGGGGAATGACCCTGGGAGCTCGGGGCTCCGGGTCAACACAGGGGAGGACAGGCCCCGGCGCCCATGGGCGCCGGGGCCCTCTGCCTTTTCACGCACCGCCCCGGACGCCTTCGTCATCGCCACACCCCTCCCCGACCTACGGCTCCCCCCAGCGTGGCACGCCGAGGGTGCGGGCGTGGTGATTCCGCCGTAAAACGGGCCCGGGGAAGCAGGAGGGGGCGTTCCCGGGGCCCTGAGGAGGACCTCAGCCGGCGCTTCGGCATCGGCCGGCGCTCAGCCTCGGCCGGCACTCGGCCTCGGCCACCGCTCGGCCTCCGCTAGCGCTTCGCCACGAAGACGTGCGCCGCCACATCGGCGTCCAGCTCGGCCGCCTCGCCGCTGCTGCCGACGAGAACACCGCCCGCCGACTCCGTCACGCTCACCACGGAACCGGGCTGCACGCCCGCGCGCCGCAGCGTGTACATCAGCTGGGCGTCCGTCTGGATCGGCTCGCCGATCCGGCGGACGATCACCGTCTTGCCCTCCTGGCCCGCGTCCAGATCGGCCAGCGAGACCATGGAGTCGTCCAGGAAGGCCTCCGCCTCGGCCTTCTCGCCCAGCTCCTCGAGACCCGGGATCGGGTTGCCGTACGGCGACTCCGTCGGGTGCCGCAGCAGCTCCAGAACGCGCCGCTCCACGGCCTCGCTCATCACGTGCTCCCAGCGGCAGGCCTCGGCGTGGACCTGCTCCCACTCCAGGCCGATCACGTCGACGAGCAGGCACTCGGCGAGCCGGTGCTTGCGCATCACGCGCGTGGCGAGTCGACGGCCCTCGTCCGTCAGCTCCAGGTGCCTGTCACCCGCGACGGTCACCAGACCGTCGCGCTCCATACGTGCCACCGTCTGGCTCACCGTGGGGCCGCTCTGGTCGAGCCGCTCCGCGATCCGGGCGCGCATGGGGACCACACCTTCCTCTTCCAGCTCGAGGATGGTGCGGAGATACATCTCCGTTGTGTCGATCAGTCCGGACATACGTGCCCCTCGATGAGTCGTGCGCTGGCCCTGCCCCAATTCTGACGCATGCCACAGACAACCGTGCCGCGCCGGGGAAAGGCGGTATTGACAGAGCAATGGTCCAGACCGCACCGTGATCCGCGACACGACGACAAGGAGCTTCGGGAATGGGCGACAGCGCGCGCGAGTCCAAGCTGGCCGGACAGTTCTTCGACGCCGCGATCGGCCTGCTGCAGCAGGTCCGCGACGAGGACGCCGAGGAGATCGCCGCGGCCGGAACCGCGATCGCCGAGGCCGTCGCCGCCGGCGGCCGCCTCTTCGCCTTCGGCGCGGGACACTCCTCGCTCGCCGCCCAGGACGTCGTCTACCGGGCGGGCGGACTGGCGCTGATGAACCTGCTCGCCGTGCCCGGCGTGGTCGGCGTCGACGTCATGCCGGCGACACTCGGCTCGGCACTGGAGCGGGTGGACGGTCTCGCGGGGGCGGTGCTCGACTCCTCGCCCGCCAAGGCCGGCGACGTACTGATCATCATCTCGCTCTCCGGCCGCAACGCCCTGCCGGTCGAGATGGCGATGAACGCGCGCGCGCTGGGTCTGACGGTGATCGGTGTCACCTCGCTGGCGTACGCGACGGAGACGAAGTCCCGGCATGTCTCGGGGACGTATCTGAAGGACCACTGCGACATCGTCCTCGACTCGCACATCGCCATCGGCGACGCCGAGCTCACCCACGAGGCCATCGAGGCCCCCTTCGCGCCCGCCTCGACGGTGGTCACGAGCGCCCTGATGCAGGCCACGATGGCCGCGGCGGCCGAGGAGCTGGTCCGCCTGGGCATCGAGCCGCCGCTGCTGCGCTCGGGGAACGTGGACGGTGGCCACGAGTGGAACGGCCGGGTGATGACGGAGTACCGCGACCGGATCTTCTTCCGGCACTAGGAGCCCGCCCCGTCGCGGTCGGCCCGCTTGCCGGAGGGCGCGGCCACGGCGCGGCGCAGGAGGAGTTCCACCTGTCGGCCGACCTCGTCCACGTCCTTCACCGGAGTCCTGAACGCGATCCGGAGATCGGCGCTGCCGTGGGCGTACTCGCATCGGAGGGTGATCCCGTGGCGGTCCAGCGCGAGGGGTGCGACGCGGGCGGCTCCGTGCGGGAGCTCCGGGCCGGCCAGCCGGGCCAGTCGGTCGACCACGTCCCGATGGCCCTCCTCCAGGTGGGTGAGCATCGCGGCCTCGGTCACCGCCAGCACGTCCGGAGCGGCACGCTCCAGGTCGTCCGGGCCGACGTGCTCGACGAGCGCGCCCCGCTGGATGCTCGCCCGCGCCACATCGAGCCGGAGCACGAGCACGCCGGGTGAGGCCTGCAGCGGCGACGGCGTGAGCCGCCCCGCGAGAGTGACACGCGCCCTGACGCGGTCGCGGACGGCGATCGGGGCGATGTCCGTGAACTCCAACAGCGCGGAGAGCATTCCGCGGGGAGCGCACGCGACCTCGGCCGCCAGCGGGCTGTCCGCCGGGGCGTGCAGCGCCAGCCGGCCCGCGTCGTCCACGTCGTGCATCGCCACCAGGTCGTAGCTGTTGCCGTCCGTCGTCAGACTCAGGGAGCCTGCGGCGGCGATGACGGAGCGGATCCGCTCGGCGTCGGTCGGCCCGCTACGGCGCGCCTTGGCGAAGGTCATCAGAACTCCTTAGGTTAGGCTTGCCTAACCTAGCAGCCCGCGGGGTGCCGGTGAACCCCCTCCGAACGAGAGCGGCCCCGCACATGGGCGGCCCCGCACCCATGGCGTGGGTGCGGGGCCGCTGTCGTGCCGCCTGCGCGTGGGGTCGACCGGTCAGCTTCCGGTGGCCCGGCGTCGGCGCTTGAACCACACCAGCGCCGCGCCGGCTGCCGCGAGGGCCGCGGCGATACCGGCGATGAGACCGATCGGCGTGTCGGAACCGGTGTCGGCGAGATCGCCTTCGGGGTCCCTGCCGGGCGGGGTGGTGTTGTCGTCACCACCCGACGGAGGGGTGGACGGCGCGGGTGTCGACGGGGCGTCGGTCGGCTTGTCCGTCGGCTTGCCCGTCGGAGTGGGATCCGGAGTCGGATCGCCGCCACCGGTGGACTTGCCGGCGGTGTTCCCACCGAGCATCACGTAGCCCTCCTTGTCCGCGTCGTCGGTCATCTGCCCGACGGCGAACTGCGTGGTGCGGGGCTTGTAGCGGTGCTCGGTACGGAAGCTCACCGGGTTCATGTTGCGCTTGGGCTGCTTGGAGAAGTCGACTCCGCCGACGCTGTAGGTGTACGGACCGCCGCCGGCGTCGTGCTCCCAGCTCGCCTCACCGTCGCGCAGCGACTTCAGGTACGCCTGGTAGGTCTTCTCCCGCGTCCAGTCCTTGTTGTCGCCGCGCAGCGGCCACCGGCTCACATCGTTGCTGTTGATGACGTTGTGGTAGTCGGTGGGAGCCTGGGCGTCCTGCTGACGGATGAACTCGGCGGCGACGCGGGCGGTGTAGACACGGCGCAGGTCGGCGTAGCGCGGGTCTTCGTTCACCCGCTTCTCGACCTCAGGCGTGATCAGCGTGTTGACCTGCCGCTCGGCCCACTTCTTCTCGGCCTCGTCGAAGTCGCAGAGGTACGAGCCCGGAGGAACGTTGTTGATCTTCAGGTACTGCGACTTGACCGCGAGCGGCGTGTCGAGGATGTGGATGCCGCCGTCCTCCTCGCGCACCACGGCGGTCTTCGGCTCGATCCAGTTGCGGACCTGGAACCAGCACGGCACGCCCTGGGAGTTGCGCGGCATCGACTTCCAGAACCGGTCCGCCTCGGGCCGCTTCTTGGGGTTCATGGCGTCGGCGAAGTCGCGCTTCATCTCCAGGTCGGCCTCGAGCAGGACCCGGCCGGCGTCGGTCTTGCCGAACGTGGAGTCCATGATCAGGTCGGGCTGGTCCGGATTGAGATTGACCCAGAACTTCTCCGGGGTCAGGGCGAGCCAGGTGAAGAACGAGTCCGAGATGAGCTGCGCCTTCTCCTGTCCGCCCCAGCCGGCCGCGTACTCGTCGGCGACCTGCTTGGCGGCGAACGCGTAGTTCAGGCCCTCGCCCTTGACGGGCTTGCCGATGAAGCGCAGGTCCAGGGTGGAGAAGTCGATGCCGCCGGGGCCCTTGGGCATCCGGCCCTGGGGGTCGTTCGCCCTGATCCGGTCGAGCTGTTCCTTGAGGGTCTGCGGGGTGGGCGGCGACTGCTTGATGAGGTTGTTGCCGCCACCACGGGAGCCGGTGTTCTTCCCCGCGCCGTTGGACATGAACTGGTCGTTGCGCCGGTAGGGGCCGTTCTCCGTGCCCTTGGGCGCCTGCGGCTTGTGGTCGGAGTGGAAGTTGTACGACCGCACGCGCTCACGGCCCAGCGCGTCCTTGCCCGCGGACTCCTTCATCTCCTTCATGAAGGTGCGGGCTTCGCCCTGCTGCTTCTCGCCGAAGACGAAGGTGTACTTGTACGAGCTCCAGCCCTTGTGGCGGGCCCATGCCTTGTCGGCGCGCGTCTGGGATCCGTCCGGCTTGCCGTTGGACTTCATCTCCACGATCTCGCGGGTCTTCTTGTTGTAGGCGTCCAGCACCCGCTTGTGACGCTCGCCGGTCTCGGGATCGGTGAAGTACACCTCCTTCTGGCAGATCCAGTCGGGGCCGGTCAGGCCCATGTCCTTGACGACCTTCTTCTCGAACGCTTCCCCGCGCGGGTCGTTGCCCTGGTTGGGGATGTACTGCTTGGTCAGGTACTCGTCGAAGTTCTTCCACCGCTTCTGGGCGTTGAACCGGGCGTAGATGCGGCGCGGGTCGTCGTGCCCGTACTGCTTGTAGTCCGTCCCGGCGTCGTCCAGCTGCTTCTGGGTGGGGTTGAGCCCGTCGAACTCCATGCCGGGGTTCACGTACTCGTACTGGTCCCACAGGTCCTTCACCCGAGAGGCGTCACCGCCTGGAAGGCCCTTCGTGGGCGTGCCCTTGAGTCCGAACAGCTCGTCACAGCGCTTGCCGGGCTTGAGCGGCGGCGGCGCGGCCTCGGCGCTGTCGACCGAGGGAAGGCCCGCCAAGGCCAGGACGGACGCACAGGCCAGGGCGAGGATGCCGCGGCCCCAGGCGAGCCGTCGCGGCCGATGTGTTAAATGGTTCACGTCGAGTTCTCCTGGGGGGGCCCAGGATGGATTGGCCGGGTCAGTGGCCCCCGTTGGTCGTTGACACCGGCTGAGGCAGCCTAGGCCCCAACTCGCCCCGGACAGAGGGAGATTGAGTCGAGTGTTTGTGGCGCTACGGTGACGACCATGACGGAGAACAGCTTTTGGACGTGCCCGCCGCAGGCACGGGTGCGGGGGTCGGGGAACTACACGGTCACGGTCGTGCTGCCGCCGTATCCGGACCACTCTTGGGAATGGCCGCCCAATGACCCGGAGCGGGCACGGGAGTTCGCCTCGTCGTTCGGGACGATCGATCAGGTGCTGGAGTATCACGGGGAACGCAACATCAGCGACGGCTTCTCGCTCCAGACCCGCGACGATCTGGAGTGGATCCAGGTCGGGGTGTGGGGGAACGTGATCGGCATCTCGGATCCCGCTCTGGCGGACGACGGAAACTCGTGGCCGGTACTGGAGCAGGTCAAGGACCTGGCGGAACGGTTCCCCGGTGCGAAGATCGTCGGTGGGGCGTCAGTGGACCGCGGGGAGACCCATGAGGAGGCCGCATGGGTGGTTCCGGGCTTCGAGCTCGTCCACTCCGAGGGCTGGCCCTGCGAGGACGAGCCGTCGCTGTGGACGCTGGACGGCGACCCTCGGGCCGTTCTGGACGCCTGCGGGGTGACGGCGCAGACGGCGAAGGACGCCGATGTCGCGTACGACCCGGACAATCCCACCTCGACCTATTGGGGCGGGCTCGGGGAGCTGATCCTCGGACCCCATCGCCCGTGGCGTCGGCGGAAGGTGAGGACGTCGGTGTTCCGCGTACGACACACCCATGCCGCGACGGATCTGATGGAAGAGAACTGGATCCAGGACTGAGCGGTGGGCCGGCCTCTGCCGCGGGCACGTGAGTGGGTCACGCCTGGGCCCGTGTCCGATGCCGCTTCGCGTACGACCACGTCACCCCGGTCATCAGGGCCGGGATGGCGAACAGCGGGGCGAAGACGAACCACCAGACGGTCTGTGCCGTACCGCTCGACATGTACGTCTGGCTCTCGACGGTGAACGCGACCACGAGCTGCCACAGCGCCACCAGGACCAGGACGACCGAGGCGGTCCAGGACACCGCGGCGAGGGTTCGGGGAGACATCGGCCGCCACCGGTCGCCGACGAGCAGCAGCGGGAACAGCGCGGCCACCTCGGCGAGGACGGAGAGGCCTACGACGTACGCGATCCCCCACCCCGGGATGTCGAAGACGTCCCGCAACACCTGGTCGCTGTAGCCCACGTAGACCCCGGACGCCATGGCGATGCGCCACAGGCCGGACGGAAGGGCGCACAGCGCGATGGCGTGGGCGGCGCGTCGGGCCCATACGGGGGCGGGGGCGGTGAGAGGTGCGGTCGTCGTCATGACGTCCAGGCTGGTCGGCGGACGCCCGCCGCACTTCGTCCGCTACGGCGAACCGTCTCCGCCATGTGGGGGAGACGGGCTCATCACCGGTGTCCACCGCAGAGGGCGCTGTGGAGCACTAGCCGTGCGCCCCGAACCGCACCCGTACCGTCAGGCCTCCGCCCTCCCTGTTCGGGAACGCCTCCGTCGTGGCGTCGTGGGCGCGGGCGATCGAGTCGACGATCGAGAGACCCAGGCCCGCGCCCTCGTCGGGGGCCTGGGTACGGGCCGTCAGCCGGCGGAAGGGTTCGAAGAGGAGCGGGACCGTGTCGGGCGGGACCTCGGGGCCGGTGTTCGTCACCTCGATGCCTTCCGGACCCGTACGGACCTCCACGCGGCCGTCGGGGACGTTGTGGCGGACGCCGTTCACCACCAGGTTGTGGACCAGCCGGTCCAGCAGCACCGCGTCGCCGTCGACCGTCAGCGGCCGGGCCCGTACCGTGACCGTCACCCCGCGCTCCGCCGCCTCGGCCGCCAGCGCGTCCACCGCCTCGCGGGCCACCTCGTGCACCGCCACCGGCCGCCGCACGTCTCGTACGCCGACAGCGGGCCGACCGGGGTTGATGAGGTGAGAGGGGTCAGGACGGACCCGCGCACACGGCCGCCAGGTCCAGCGAGGCCGCGACCCGGACCGCGACCGCCTCCGCGAACACCGCGTCCGGCCGCTCGAAGGACGTACGGGACGCGGCCCGGAGGAACGTGACCGCCCCCACCGTCCGGCCCCGGCTGCGCAGCGGCAGGCAGAGCGCGTGGACGGCGTCGCGCGGCCAGAGGCGCCCGGTCGCCCAGTCCTCGGCGGCCTGGGAGCCGGCGGCGGCGGTCGCGGACGCCCGCACCGGGCCCGTACGGGAGAGGGCCTGGAGGACCGGGTGGCCCGACGAGTAGCGCAGCGGGATGCCCCCGCCCGCGACCGGAACCACCGGCCCCGGCTCGCCGGCCGGTGTCGTCGCCACCCGCACGAGCCGCCGCTCCCCCGCCTCGATGTCGACCAGGGCGTGATCGGCGAAGCCCGCGAGGGCGAAGTCGAGGAGGACCGTCGCCGCCTCCCTCGGGTCCTCGCACTCGGCGGCGACCACGCCCGCCCGGTGCAGCTGGCTGTACCGGAACCGCAGCCGGTCCGCCTCCTGCTCGGCCAGCCGCTCCTCGGTGACGTCCTGGAACAGCCACCCCACGCCCAGTGGCACCGGCTCCTCGGCGAGCGGCGACGCCAGCCGCACGAACCCGCTGCGCCAGCACCGGCGCCGCTCGCCGTCCGCCGTCCTCAATGTCACCCACACCTCGGCGGGAGCCTTCGGCGCGCCCTCCGCGAGCACGTGCTCAAGGGCGGACTCCAGCTCCTCCAGGCCCTGCGCGACGACCTCCCCGAGCGGCCGTCCGAGCAGGGTGGTCCGCCCGGCGCCCATCGCCCGGGCCGCGTACCCGTTGACGACGGCCGGGCGCAGGTCCACGTCGACGAGGACGACGCCCCAGGACGCATCCTCGAAGAGCGCCTCGCTCAGCGCGATCGAACGCTCCAGGTCGATCTGGGTGTGCACCTCGCTGAACGCGCAGTACACCCCGGCGCCCTTGCCGTCCGCGCCGCGCACCCCGGCGGACTGCGTCCGCACGAGAACGCGGCCGCCGTCCTTCCGTACCAGCGCGAACTCGTGCACCAGCCGGCCCGGCGCGTCCATCGCGGCCATCAGGCGCGCGAGCGCCTCGGCGGCGTCGGCGGGCCGCGCCGCCCACCCCTCGAACCCCCGCCGCCCGACAGCCTCCCCGGCCGACCAGCCGAGGATCCGCTCGGCCTCCTTGTTCCAGTGCGTGACGGTCCCGTCGGCGTCGAAGGCACAGAGCGCCGCGTCCATCCCGTCGAGGAGCGCGGCGAGCAGATCAGCCCCCGGCACAGACGTGGTCCCACCCCTGGCAGCACTCATCCCGGCACCCCCTGCAGGACGGTGTACGCGCGTGCATCCGCACGCCTCCGATCATTCAACTCGAACGTGACGCAGAACACACCCGGTTCAATGAAAACGTTGCGTCCCGGAAACGAACCGGCCCGATGCCCGGCCGTCGGATAAATCGCTTGAGCCTTCGCCGCGAGCTTCCTACTGTGGAGGCACACGCTGAAAGGAGGTGATCCGAGAACATGGTTTCTTTTCGGATTCGTGAGGTGACTGCGGGCTAACGGCCTGCCGTCGCACTCTGTGCACCTCGGCAGGTCACCTGCCGAAAACCACGCAGTCACCCGACCCGTGGGCCGCCGGTGAGTCCGGCCGGCTCCCGTCCGAACTCGAGCGGACGGGACCAAGGCCCACGGGTCGTCTGCGTTTGCGGTGTGACGCAGGGCACAGGGAACGTCTGCCCTCCACGCGCCCTCCTCTGGGTGTCGGATGTCGTTACGGAGGGGGACTGTCATGGTTGTCGGTGCCGCCCGCGTGGGTGCCGTGCTGCTCGCCGTGCTCTCGCTGGTGCACGTGTACTGGGGCGTCGGCGCGACCTGGCCCGCCGCCGACGAGCGGGGGCTTTCGCTCGCCGTGCTCGGGAGTGTCGTGTCCTTCGGGCCGGTCGTCACGCTGCCGCTCGCCGTGCTGGAGGGGGTCGCGAGCGCCGGGGTGTACGCGTACGTGCGCGATCCGCGCAGGAGGATCGCGCGGCTCGTCACCGGCGCCTTCGCCGCCGGGCTCCTGCTGCGCGGGGCCGTCGGGGTCGTGTGGGCGGTCTTCGGCAAGGACGGGTCCGGAGCGGTGTTCCCCTGGCTGAACGCGCTGGTCTACACGCCCCTGTGCCTGGGGCTCGGCCTGGCGGTGCTCCGTGATCTCCGGCGCTGAGCGGGAGCGCGCGGTGGTGCTCGCGCGGGCCGCCCGGCGCGGGGACACGCTCGCGCTGCACGACCTCCTCGATCTCCTCACCCCGTACATCGCCCGCATCTGCCGGCCGATCGCGCTCGACGACGGTCCGGATGCCACGCAGGAGGCCCTGATCGCCGTGTTCACCCGGCTCAGGTCCCTGCGGGAGCCCGAGGCGCTCCACGGGTGGGTGCGGACGATCGCCGTCCGCGAGGCGGTTCGGGTGGCCGGGCGGGCGGCCCGTGACCGGCCGGCCGAGTTGGCCGACGTACCCGAGCGAGGGGATCCGCAACTGGCCGCCGATGTCGGCGACGTGCTGTCCCGGCTCTCCCCGCAGCACCGGGCCGTCCTGGTGCTGCGCGACGTCGAAGGGCTCGACGAGGAGTCCACGGCGGCCGTGCTCGGCGTTCCGGCCGGCACCGCGAAGTCCCGGCTGCACCGGGCCCGGCAGAGCTTCCGAAGGGCGTGGAACGGATGACACAGAGCACGGTGGGACGGCTGCGCGTCATGGGCGCCGGGGTCCGGGGGGCGTACGTCGTCGAGCGGGTGCTGCCCGCTCCGTTCGACGACGTGTGGGCGGTGATGCGGGATCTCGAAGGGGGCTTCGGGGAGTTCCAGCCCGACATGCGGTCCGTGCGCGTCCTCCGCGTCGACGGTGACCGCGTCGAGGCCCTGGCCCGCAGCCGGTACGGCCTGCGCGCCCGTTTCCACGGGGTCCTACGGCCCGGCTGGTGCTGGCTGCAGAGCCGGTTCCTGGTCGTCGGGATGGCGGCGGAGGCCGAGGGCGACGGACGGACGAGGGTCGCCCTCACCGGCGGAGTACGCCTGCCCGGCCGCCCCGCCCTCGTGCCGTTCGGGGCGCGCCGGGAGCTGGAGAAGGCCATGGCGCGGCTCGCGGAGCGCGTGTCCTAGGGAGAGCCGGGCCAGACTTTCCGGACGCCTCTAGGCCAGGGACAGTTTGCCCGTGCGCTGGGCGCGGGCCTCGCCCACCCGAAGGATCACCGCGGCCGCGCCGAGCAGGAGCGCGCTCAGGGCGGCCAGGCCCAGGAGTGTCGGGGCGAGTTCGGTCACGGTGCGGTGTTCGAGGAGGGCTCCGCGGACCGCGATCAGGCTGCCGGTGAGCGGGAAGACCGCGCCGACGATCTGGATCGCCGCGGGCAGGGCGAAGTGCGGGAGGCGGACGCCCGAGACGAACCAGAGGGGCTCGTCGAGGATCGTGTACAGGAAGGCCGAGTCGCGGGAGAAGACCAGCAGGCTGTTGAGGAACGCTCCCCACGCGACCGCCGGGATCAACAGGGCGAGGAAGACGACGCCGTACATCCACCAGGCCGAGACCGACAGCGTGCCGAAGCCGGTGAGGGCGGCGACCGTGAAGCAGGTGAGCAGCCAGGCGTTCTGGAGCAGGGCTCCCGCGCCGTTGGCGAGCATGAGGGTGAGGCGGCCGGCCGGGGAGAGGAAGAGGAGTTCCAGGGTGCCGGTGGCGCGCTCGAAGGAGAGGTGCCAGGCGCTCTGGACGAGGGAGAAGAAGAAGGCGTACGCGAGGGTGCCGGTGGCCAGGAAGGCGAGGAGCCGGTCGGGGTCGGCGGCGAGCGGCCAGTTCGCGGCGGCCGGCGAGGCCGTGGCGACGGGGCGCAACGTGTAGTAGGTGGTGGCGAGTTGGAGGACGGGCCAGACCAGCATCGAGAAGACGACGAGGGGCTGGCCGAAGAGACGGCGGTGCTGTTTCAGGGTCTCCGCCGCGAAGACCCGGACGGCGTGGTTCATACGAGGGCCGCCTCGCCGGTCTCCGCGAGCGCCAGGATCGCGTCCTCCAGGCTGGCCTCGGCGATCTCCAGGCCGCCGATCGAGCCGCCCGCCTCGACGATCGCGGCCGTCAGCGGGCCCGCCATGTCGTCCGGGTGGCGCAGGGTGATCAACTCGGCTCCGGAGGAGAGGAGTTCGGAGCTCGCGCCGAGGCGCGCGGCCACCGCGGCCGTCGCCTCGCTCGGGTTGGTGACCGTCAGGCGGATCGTGCGGTGGCTGCCGGTGGCCGCCTTCAGCTCCGCCGGGCTGCCCTCCGCGAGGTGGCGGCCGGTGGAGATCACGTACACATGGCCGCAGAGTTCCTCGACCTCGGCGAGATAGTGGGAGGTCAGCAGGACGCCCGTACCCTCCTCGGCGAGGCGGGCGACGACGCGGCGCAGGTCGCGGGCGATCGGGGCGTCCAGGCCGAGGGTGGGCTCGTCGAGCAGGAGGTAGGCGGGCCGGTTGATCAGCCCGCGGGCGATGGCGAGACGCTGGGTCATGCCGCGCGAGTACCGCTCGACCATGGTGTCCGCCGCGTCCGTGAGTCCGACCATGCTGAGCAACTCGTCGATGCGGGTGCGCAGTTCGCGCTTCGGGACGTCGTAGAGCTGGCCGAAGTACCAGAGGTTCTCAGCTCCGGTCATCCGGGTGTAGACCATGCGCTCGCCGCCCGCGATGAGGTTGATGCGGCGGCGGACAGCACGGGCGTCGGCGACCGTGTCGAGGCCGTCGACCGTGACCGCGCCGGAGGTCGGGCGCAGCAGGGTGGCGAGGATCTTGATGGTGGTGGTCTTGCCGGCGCCGTTGAGGCCGAGGAGTCCGGTGATCCGGCCGCGCGGGATGTCGAGGTCGAGGCCGTCGACGGCCTTCTTGAGGCTGCGGGGCCCGAAGATCCCCTTGTCGCGTACGGGGAAGTCCTTGCGCAGCGCGCGCACCTGAATGCCCGTCATCTCAGTACGTCCTTTCTACGGCGCGGGCCTCGGCCCGCGGCAGGTACCTCAGGCCCAGGAACAGGTAGGCGCCGCTGAGCAGCGCGCAGACGGCCAGCCTCGGCAGGAGGTCGGGCAGCGACTGCCCTCCGGTGGTCACCGCGTGCAGGACGTCCGTCGCCGCGGTGGTGGGGAGCATTTCGGCGAACCACTGGGCGGGTTCGGGCAGGTAGGCGCGGGGGAAGGTGAAGCCTCCGACCAGGCCGAGGACGATGAAGACGGTGTTCTGGGAGATGTGCGCCTCGCCGGCGGCGATCATGAGGCCGCCGAGTCCGACGGAGAGCGCGAAGACGGCGCCGATCAGCGCGAGACCGCCGAGCATCAGCCCGGTCACGGAGGCCACCGGGACGGAGATGCCGAGCAGGGCGACGACGACGCCCAGGGCGAGGAACTCGACGAGGCTGCTGAGGACGGCGAAGGCGGTGAAGCCGGCGAGGTACGGCAAGCGGCCGGCGGGTGCGATGAGGAGGGCGCCGAGGGTGCCCTGCCGCTGCTCGGTGATCAGGGCCTTCGCGGACCAGAGGATGAGCCGGACGGTGAACTGGAAGGCGGTCGCGCCGACGACGATGTAGGCGAGGTAGGCGGTGGTGCCGCTGCCTTCGGTGAAGTCGTCGGCGACGGCTCCGCCGCCGATGGCGTGGTAGCCGAAGTACGCGAGCGAGATGGCGAGCGCGGCCGGGAGGACCGTACCGACGGCGTAGGTCCATGGATAGGCGCGGCGGGTCATCTGCCAGGTGCGCCAGGCGGTTGCCCAGGCTATGGGCATGTGGGCGATCCCTCCCCCGTGAATCGATCAGTGAGTTCCCTTTCGAAACTTACACTGGGTTTCTATCGGGAACTCACTCGATGGCGCAAGATGGAGCGGTCGCCCGAACGAAGGAGGAGACCATGGCCCGAGCCGTGCCCGAGCGCGACGCCGCCTGCGCGATCGCCCAGGCCGCCGCCGTCGTCGGCGACTGGTGGAGCCTGCTGCTCGTACGGGAGACCGCCCGCGGCCGGTACCGCTTCGACGAGCTCCAGAGCGAGCTGGGCATCTCCCGGAAGGTCCTCGCCGAGCGGCTGAACCACCTGGTCGACAGCGGCGTGCTCGACAAGGTGCCCTACCAGGAGGGGCCGGTGCGGCACGAGTACCGGCTCAGCGCCACCGGCCGGGCCCTGCTCCCCGTCCTGGTCGCGATGCAGGACTGGGCCGACCGCTGGCTCCTCGGCGACGGCACCCTCACCGCCTCCGCCGACGAACACAGCGCCGAGGCCCACCGCGTCCACGAACTCCCCGGTACCCGGCTGCCGCGCCTCACGCTGCCGACGCACACCGGCGGCGAGCGGGACCCGGTGGACCCGGACGCCGCCGCCACCGTCCTCTTCTGCTACCCCGCGACCGGGCGGCCGAGCCCGCTGCCCGAAGGCTGGAACGACATCCCCGGCACGGTCGGCTGCACGCTGGAGAACCGGCTGTTCCGGGACGCGTACAGGGAGTTCACGGCGGCCGGCGTCGCCGTCCACGGGGTCTCGACCCAGCGCCCCGACGAGCAGCGGGCCTTCGCCGCCGCCGAGGAGATCCCCTTCCCGCTGCTGTCCGACATGGACGCCCGGCTCTCGGCGGCGCTCCGGCTGCCGACCTTCCGCGCCGGACAGGCGCTGCGGCTCAAGCGGGCGGTCCTGGTCGTGGACCGGGACCGGACCGTACGGCACGCACAGTTCCCGGTCACGGACATCCCGCACGCGGTGGAGACGGCGCTCACGGAGGCGACGAAGGTGTCAGGGTGAGAGGCGCTCCACGCGCCAGTCGTCGCCGTCTCCCACCCGTACGTACCGCAGCCGGTCGTGCAGCCGGTTCTCGTGGCCCTGCCAGAACTCCACCGTCTCCGGTTCGACCCGGAAGCCGCCCCACTCCGGCGGCACCGGCACCTGCTCGTCGTCCGGGTAGCGCGCGGTCAACTCCTCGTACCGGGTGAGGAGTTCGTCGCGGGACTGGATCACCGAGGACTGGTGGCTGGCCCAGGCGCCCAGCTGGGAGCCGTGCGGGCGGGTGCGGAAGTAGGCGACCGTCTCGTCCCGGCCCGTGCGCAGCGCCCGGCCGGTGACGATGACCTGGCGGGCCAGCGGATGCCAGGGGAAGAGCAACGAGATGTACGGATTGGCGGCCAGCTCGGTGCCCTTGCGGGAGCCGTAGTTCGTGTAGAAGACGAAACCGGCCTCGTCGTAGTGCTTGAGCAGCACCGTGCGGGAGGACGGGCGGCCGTCGGGGGTCGCGGTCGAGACGACCATCGCGTTCGGCTCATGGATCGCCGGGTTGGTGGCGGTCTCCTTGAACCAGCGCGTGAACTGTTCGATCGGTTCGGGGGCGAGGTCGGCCACAGTCAGCTCCGTGGTGCGGTACTGCTCGCGCATGTCGGCGGGATCGAGAGCGTCAGTCACAGAGGCCATCCTGCCGCAGAGACGCAGTTTGCCCGGCACAGCGGCCCGCTAACCCTTCCTCGCCGAATCGGCGCAGTGTGCCGGATGTCACGCTTCCCCGCATCATCGGAACCGTACAGACTCTTGGGCTGGATGACTGTTGATTCCCGACCAACACCCCGGATGATTGATCATCGATAGAGGAGCCGCCTGATGTCCGACTTCGTACCCGGACTCGAGGGAGTCGTCGCGTTCGAAACGGAGATCGCCGAACCGGACAAGGAGGGCGGCGCTCTTCGGTACCGCGGCGTCGACATCGAGGATCTGGTCGGTCACGTCTCGTTCGGCAATGTCTGGGGTCTGCTGGTCGACGGCGCCTTCGACCCGGGTCTGCCGCCGGCCGAGCCGTTCCCGATCCCGGTGCACTCCGGCGACATCCGCGTCGACGTCCAGTCCGCGCTCGCCATGCTCGCCCCGGTGTGGGGCCTCAAACCGCTCCTCGACATCGATGCCGAGCAGGCCCGCGAGGACCTCGCCCGGGCCGCCGTCATGGCGCTGTCGTACGTCGCCCAGTCGGCGCGCGGCCAGGGTCTGCCGATGGTGCCGCAGAGCGAGATCGACAAGGCCCGGTCGGTCGTCGAGCGGTTCATGATCCGCTGGCGCGGCGAGCCGGACCCGAAGCACGTCAAGGCCGTCGACGCGTACTGGACCTCGGCCGCCGAGCACGGCATGAACGCCTCCACGTTCACCGCGCGCGTCATCGCCTCCACCGGCGCCGACGTGGCCGCGGCCCTGTCCGGCGCCGTGGGCGCCATGTCCGGCCCGCTGCACGGCGGCGCCCCGTCCCGCGTCCTCGGCATGATCGAGGAGATCGAGCGGACCGGCGACGCCAAGGCGTACGTGAGGCAGGCCCTCGACCGCGGCGAGCGGCTGATGGGCTTCGGCCACCGCGTCTACCGCGCCGAGGACCCGCGCGCCCGCGTCCTGCGCCGTACGGCCAAGGAGCTCGCCGCGCCGCGCTTCGAGGTCGCAGAGGCGCTGGAGAAGGCCGCCCTGGAGGAGCTGCACAACCGGCGCCCCGACCGCGTCCTCGCGACGAACGTCGAGTTCTGGGCGGCGATCGTGCTCGACTTCGCCGAGGTCCCGGCGCACATGTTCACCTCGATGTTCAGCTGCGCCCGTACGGCCGGCTGGTCGGCGCACATCCTGGAGCAGAAGCGCACCGGACGCCTGGTGCGGCCGTCGGCGCGGTACACCGGCCCCGGCCGGCGCGACCCGCAGGAGATCGCGGGCTTCGCCGACCTGGCGGCGTTCGCGGGCTGAACCCGCACAGGCACAGGCATCCCGGGGCGAGCCCGCACAGCCCGCCCCGGCCAGGCCCGGCCCCGCGACCGCGGGGCCGGGCCGAGCCATGTCAGGCGCGCCCCGGCACCGCGACCGCGGGGCCGGGCCGAGTCATGTCAGGCGCCGCCCGGCACCGCGACGTGGGGCCGGCCGAGCCAGGTGAGGCGCGCCCCGGGACGGGCCCGGTCAGGCGGTGGTGAGCTGGCGCTCCTCCGCGAGCAGCAGGTCCGCGTGATGGCGGGCCGCCGCCAGCGGGTGGGCGCGCAGCTTGCCCTTCAGCTCATTGCGGCCGTACTCGGCGAACAGCGGGTTCGCCGGGTCGGTCGTGATCCCGGGCGCCGTCGAGGCGTACGGGAACGGCAGCGGGGCGATCCGGGCGTCGAGCCGCGGGTTGTAGAAGAACGGGACGGAGTAGCGCTCCGTCGCCGCGGGCGGGGAGACCACCCGGTGGTTGGTGGCGATCAGATAGCCGTTGGTCGCCACTTCGAGGAGCTCGCCCAGGTTGACGACGAACGCGCCGGGCAGCGGCGGTACGTCGTGGAAGGCGCCGTCCTCGCGCTCGACCTGGAGGCCGCCGACCTGGTCCTGCAGGAGCAGGGTCAGGAAGCCGTAGTCCTTGTGCGCGCCGACGCCCTGGTCGCCGCCGTCGCCGGCGCTTCCCGGGTAGCGCACCAGCTTGAGGTGCGGGTGGGCCCGGTCACCGAAGACGTCGTCGTAGAAGCCGGCGGGCGCGCCGATCGAGGCGAGCAGCTCGTGCAGCAGCCGCTCGGCGACGGCGCTGAGGCGCTCGACCCAGTTCAGGGCTGCCAACCGCAGCTCGGGGAGGGTGGCCGGCCACTGGTTCGGGCCCTGGAGCCACCAGTACGGAGCATCGCCGGGGCCCGGGATGCGCGCGGGGCGCTCGGCGCCGATGTCGAGCTGGTCGCGCCAGTCGCGGGAGCCGCCGGTGCGCTCGTCACCGATGCGGGTGTAGCCGCGGAAGTGCGGCGAGTTGGTGGTGTCGAGGGCGATCCGGTCGGCCTCCGGCAGCGCGAAGAAGGCCCGCATGGCGGAGGTGAGCGCCCGGGTCTCGGCCTCGGTCACACCGTGCCCGACCAGCTGGAAGAAGCCGACGTCGTGGGCGGCGCTGTGGAGCTGCGCATGGAGCAGTCGCCGGGCCTGGGGGCCGCGGTCGGCGGCGGCGAGGTCGACGATGGGGAGCTGGGAGCTGTACGAGGTCTGCGTCATGGTGTGCGTCCGCGGGGTGTACGGGGCCCGGGCGCGCCGCCAGGGGTGGGGCGGGGGCGCGGGTGCCTGAAGTGGAGAGGGGGGCTTCGAGGTCAGGCGGAGCGCCGACAGCCCATGCTCGTGACGCGGACGAAGTCCACGTGGCGGCGGCGTACGAGCGAAAGCATGGGACCAGCGTACTGCGGGGCGGGCGGGACGTATGTGGTGTGGGTCACTGACCGGCCCTCCGCCGTGGGTCACCGACCGCTCCGGCTCTGTGCCGGGCGACGCCCGGCTCGCCGCCCGTGCGCCCCCGGGCGACCATGGTGTTCGGGACCGGTCCGGGGGCCAGGTGTACTGGGAGGCACCCGTGGCACACACCCGTACAACCGACGTACTGATCGTGGGCGCCGGCCCTGTGGGGCTGAGCGCGGCCGCCGAACTCCGCCGCCGCGGAGTGCACTGCCGGCTCGTCGACCGGCTGCCGGCCCGGCTCCCGTACGCCAAGGCGGTCGGCATCCAGCCGCGCACCCTGGAGATCTGGGACCGGATGGGGCTGGCCCGCGCCGTTCTGGAGGTCGCCGTCCCCATGCGCGGCCAGTCGATCCACATCAACGGCCGGGAGGTCGCGCGGATCGAGCTCGCGCTGCCACCGGAGGTGCCGTACGGATTCGCCGCGCTGCCGCAGTACGAGACCGAGCGCCTCCTGGAGGAGTACGTCGCGGGCCTGGACACCACCGTCGAACGCGGCACCGAGCTGCTGTCGTTCACCCAGGACCAGGACGGGGTGACCGCCCGGCTGCGGACCGCCGCCGGCGTCGACGAGGAGCTGCGCACCCGCTATCTGATCGGCTGCGACGGCGCGCACAGCACCGTCCGCAAGGGTCTCGGCCTCAGCTACGAGGGCGGGGCCTTCCCCGAGGAGTACATGCTGGGCGACGTCGAGGCCGACTGGGACCTGCCGTACGGCTACGGCCTGCGGTCCCTGCACCACGCCGAGGACGGCTCGACGGACGACGTGCTGGTCGCCATCCCGCTGCCCGGCACGGGCCGCTACCGCATGTCGATGATGGTCCCGCCGGAGCTCTCCGCCCAGGGTCGCGACGCGAGCGGCGACGGCGTGGCGCACGGTCTGGAGGGCAGCCGGGCGCCGGAGCTGTCCCACATCCAGGCCGTGGTCGACCGGCTGGCCCCCACCCCCACCCGCGTCTCCGCGCTGCGCTGGTCCTCCGTCTTCCGCATCAGCCACCGGATCGTCGACAGCTACGGCGACGGCCGGGTCTTCGTCGCCGGCGACGCCGCCCACATCCACCCGCCCACCGGCGCCCAGGGCATGAACACCGGCATCCAGGACGCCTGCAACCTGGCATGGAAGCTCGCCCTCGTCCTCGACGGGGAGGCCGGGCCCGCCCTGCTCGCCAGTTACGACGCCGAGCGCCGCCCGGTCGGCGAGGAGGTCGTGGGCCGGACCGTCCGGCACGCGACGCAGGGCATGGAGACCGACCCCGAGGACCCGAGCACCCTGATGCTCAGGGAGGCCCAACTGCTCGTCGCCTACCGGGACGGCCCGCTCGCCGGCAGCGCGTACGGGCCGGACGACGCGCCCCAGCCCGGCGACCGGGCCCCGGACTGCGGCGGCCTGACCGTCCCCATCGCCGCGTACCCGCTGCGTCTGCTCGACGTTCTGCGCGGCCGCACGGGGCACGTGCTGCTGCTGTACGCGAGCGACGCCGCCGACCTCGCCAGGGCCGCCGAGGCGGGCGCGGTGGTCGCCGCCGCAGTCGGCGGACGGAAGACGCCCGGCGCGGAGCCGGCGGCCTTCGCCGGACTCCCCGGATCCGGACCCGACGGGCGGGGGCCCGAGAGCAGCCTGCAGACGGTCGCGGTGCTCGCCCGCGAGTCGGCCACCGCCCCCGGCACCGGGAGCATCCCCGGGTACGTCGACGCGGCGGGCGAGTTCGCCCGGATCTACCGCCCCGACGGGCCGACCGGGTTCCTGGTGCGCCCGGACGGCCAGCTCGGCGCCCGTTTCCCCCTCGCCGGCACCGCGGCGGCACTGACCGGCTACCTCGCCGCGCTGTCCGTTCCGGCCTGAGCACGGCGGACCCCGGGGCTCAGCCCAGTGCGTCGTCCAGGAGCTTCGACCACTGGGCCACGATCCGTTCGCGGCGCGCCTTGTCGTCGGTCAGGAGGGTGGCGAGACCCAGGCCGCGTGCCATGTCGAGGAGGCCCTGCACCGTCTCCCGTACCCCCGGGACGGACTCGTCCGCGGCCAGGAGGGACACCGCCATGCGGTGGGACTCGCGGCCGACGCGGGCCTCCAGTTCGGTGACCCGGGCGTGGAGCTGAGGCTCGTGGGCCGCGGCCACCCAGAGGTGGAGGGCCGCGCGGAAGAGCGGTCCGGTGAAGAGGTCGACCAGGGCGCCGACGGCCTCACGGCGGTCGCGCGCCGGGAGGGTGCGCAGGGCGTGGGAGCGTTCCTCGGCGACGTACTCGACGGCCGCCGTGAACAGGTCCTCCCGGGTCGGGAAGTGGTGCTGCGCGGCGCCTCGCGAGACCCCGGCGCGCTCGGCCACCGCCGAGACGGTGGAGCCCGCCCAGCCGTGTTCGGCCAGGCAGGACACCGCCGCCTCCAGGAGCCGCTGCCGGGTGGCGCGGCTCCTGTCCTGCTTCGGGCCGGTCAGAGCCGCCATTCAGGGTCCCGTCGTTCGAGGAAGGCCGTCATCCCTTCGCGCGCCTCGGCGGAGGCGAAGAGCGAGGCCGACCTCTGGACCAGGTCCTCCGCGTCGCGCTCGAAGGTCTCCAGGACTCTAGCCGTGACCAGGCGCTTCGACTCGGCCAGCCCCTGCGGGGACCCCTTGCGCAGCCCGTCCAGGATCGCCTCCAGGTCGTCCTCGGCGGCGGTCACCAGACCCATCCGTACGGCCTCCGCCGTGCCGAACCGCTCCCCCGTCAGGTAGTACCGCTCCGCCGTCCGCTGCTCCAGCTTCGGCAGCAGCGTCAGGGAGATGACGGCGGGGGCGACCCCGATCCGTACCTCTGTCAGCGCGAAGTCCGAGCCATCGGAGGCGACCACGATGTCGCACGCCCCGAGCAACCCCAGGCCGCCCGCCCGCACATGGCCGCGCACCACGCCCACCACCGGCTTCGGCAGCTCCACGATCTGCCGGAGCAGGTCCACGAAGGCGTACGGACTCGGCGGGGCCTTCAGGTCGGCACCCGAGCTGAACGTCGAGCCGGTGTGCGTGAGGACCACCGCCCGTACGGCCGGGTCCTCGCCGCACTCGGTGAGCGCCTCCGCCAACTCGGCCACCAGGGCGGCCGAGAGGGCGTTGCGGTTCTCCGGGAAGTCCAGCGTCAGCGTGGCGATGCCACGGTCGAGCTTCATTCGCGGTCCCTCAGTTCGCGGCGCAGGATCTTCCCCGACGCGGCGCGCGGCACCCCGTCGACGAACTCCACACGCCTGATCTTCTTGTACGGGGCGACCTTGCCGGCCACGTACGCCATGACGTCCTCGCCGTTCAGGTCGGCCGCGCTCGCCTGTCGGACGACGAACGCCTTGGGTATCTCGGCGCCGTCCTCGTCGTGCACGCCGATCACGGCCGCGTCGGCGATCCCCTCGTGGGTGAGCAGCAGGGCCTCCAGCTCGGCCGGGGCGACCTGGAAGCCCTTGTACTTGATGAGTTCCTTGACCCGGTCGACGACGAAGAGCCAGCCGTTCTCGTCGACCCGGCCTATGTCGCCGGTGTGCACCCAGCCGTCGGCGTCGATCATGTCGGCGGTGGCTTCGGGGCGGCCCAGGTAGCCCTTCATGACCTGCGGCCCCCGGATGGCGACCTCGCCTTCCGTACCCGGCTCGACGTCCTTCGTCGGGTCGCCGAGGGACAGGATCCGCATCTCGGTGGAGGGGAGCAGCTTGCCGACGGCGCCGGGCGGGGGGTTCACGGCGTCGAGGGGGACGACGTGCGTGCCGGGGGACAGCTCCGTCATGCCGTAGGCCTGGCGGACCGGCGGCAGCTTCAACCGGGCCGAGCACGCCTCGGCGAGGGAGGCGTCGAGCGGGGCGGCGGCGCTGACGATGTACTCCAGGGAGGACAGGTCGTAGTCGGCGACGGCCGGGTGCTTGGCGAGCGCGAGGACGATCGGCGGGGCCACGTACAGGCCGTTGATGCGGTGGTCCTGGATCGCGGCGAGGAACTGGTCGAGCTCGAAGCGGGGCAGGACGACGACGGTCGCGCCCTTGCGCAGCGGGGCGTTCATCAGGGCGGTCAGCCCGTAGATGTGGAAGAAGGGCAGGACGGCGAGAATGCGGTCGCCAGGGCCCATGGGGATGAAGGGTTCGAGCTGGGCGAGGTTGGTGGCGATCGAGGTGTGGGTGAGCATCACGCCCTTGGGGACACCGGTGGTGCCGGAGGAGTACGGCAAGGCGGCGATGTCCTCGTCGGGGTCGAACTCCAGGACCGGCTCGGGGGCGGTGGTGGCGAGCATCGACTGGAGTGAGCGGATGCCCTCCCCCTCGGGCGCCTGGTCGCAGACGAAGATCTCCTCGATCCCGCCCGCGAGTTCGGCGGCTCGCCGGGCCGGTTCCAGGAGCGGGGAGACGGTGACGATCCAGCGGGCGGAGGAGTCGCGGAGCTGCTTGGCGAACTCCTCCGCCGTGGAGAGCGGATGAACGGTGGTGACGGACGCGCCGGCGCGGGTGGCGGCGTAGAACGCGATGGGGAACAGCACGGTGTTGGGGCTGTGCAGGGCGAGTACGTCCCCCTTGCGGACCCCCGCCTCGGCGAGCCCGGCGGCGACCCGCCGGTGGAACGCGTCGACCTGGGCGTAGGTGAGGGTGAGCCCACCGGTCCCGTCGATCAGCGCGGGGGCGTCCCCGAACTCGGCGGCCCGGCCGAGGACGGCCTCGTGGATGGGGAGGGAAACGGTGGAGACGGCCTCGTACTCGCTGTGGAACACCATGCAGGCCCCCTGGAGAGGTGGAAGGTGGTCGCCAGGATCGCGTGTGTCGGTACGACTTGGGGAGACCTTGTCAGCACTCCACGGAAACAATCAAGCCTGCATGATTCGAGAACTGCGGGTCAGCTCTCGCAGGCCACGCCGTCCCCGTCCCCTCCTGGGCGACAGTCACGCCGCCGACGAGGACTGACCCGCCGCCGTCCCGTTCCTCCCCGGGCCTTTCGGAGGGAACGGGACCGAAGAGTGCCGGAACCGTCGTTGCCTCAGTACGACTTGGGCAGCCCCAGGGTGTGGACCGACACGTAGTTGAGGATCATCTCCCGGCTGACGGGGGCGATCCGGGCCACGCGGGACGCGGCGATCAGGCGGGCGAGGCCGAACTCGCGGGTGAGGCCGTTGCCGCCGAGGGTGTGGACGGCCTGATCGACGGCCTTCACGCAGGCCTCGGCCGCCGCGTACTTCGCCATGTTGGCGGCCTCGCCCGCCCCGATGTCGTCGCCCGCGTCGTAGAGGTGCGCGGCCTTGGCCATCATCAGGCGGGCCAGCTCCAGCTCGATGTGGGCCTGGGCCAGGGGATGGGCGATGGCCTGGTGGGCGCCGATCGGGGTCTTCCAGACCTGGCGCTCCTTCGCGTACTTCACGGCCTGCGCGAGGGCGTACCGCCCCATGCCGATCGCGAACGCGGCCGTCATGATCCGCTCCGGGTTCAGCCCCGCGAAGAGCTGGAGCAGGCCCGCGTCCTCGTCCCCGACGAGCGCGTCCGCCGGCAGGTGGACGTCGTCGATCGTCAGCTCGAACTGCTTCTCGTTGGCGTCCAGTTCCATCTCGATGTGCCGCCGCTGGAAGCCGGGGGCGTCGCGCGGGACGATGAAGAGACAGGGCTTGAGCGTGCCCGTGCGGGCGTCCGACGTACGGCCCACGATCAGGGTCGCGTCGGCGATGTCGACGCCCGACACGAACACCTTCCGGCCGTTGAGGACCCAGCCCTCCTCCGTGCGGGTCGCGGTGGTCGTGATGCGGTGCGAGTTCGATCCCGCGTCGGGCTCGGTGATGCCGAACGCCATCGTGCGCGAGCCGTCCGCCAGACCCGGCAGCCAGGCCCGCTTCTGCTCCTCCGTACCGAAGCGGGCGATGACCGTGCCGCAGATCGCGGGCGAGACGACCATCATCAGGAGGGGCGCGCCGGCGGCCCCCGCCTCCTCCAGGACGATCGACAGCTCGGCCATGCCGCCGCCCCCGCCGCCGTACTCCTCCGGCAGGTTCACCCCGAGGTAGCCGAGCTTGCCCGCCTCGGCCCACAGGGTGGCCCGGTCGAAGCCGGGGCCGTGGCGGTGGCCGAGCGCGGAGACGGCGGCACGGAGCGCGGCGAGCTCTTCGCTTTCGATCATGGTGCTCATACGGTCTGGTCCTCCTGTGCATCGGTCTGTACGACGGCGAGCAGGGCGCCGACCTCGACCTGGCGGCCGGGGACGGCGTGGAGCGCGGTGAGCGTGCCGGAGGCGGGGGCGATGACGCGGTGCTCCATCTTCATGGCCTCCAGCCAGAGGAGCGGCTGCCCGGCGGTGACCCGCGCGCCGGGCGCGAGGCCGTCGGCGACGCGGACGACGGTGCCGGGCATGGGGGCCAGCAGGGAGCCGGGCTCCCGCTGGTCGGTGGGGTCGGGGAAGCGGGGCCGTACGGTGAGCCGGTGCGGGCCGACGTGGACGGTGTCGCCGTGCCGGGCCACCTCGAAGTCCCGTACGACACCGTCGACTTCGAGCCGTACGCGGTCGGGGGCGACGCTCACGGGGCGGACACCCTCGGGGACGGTGACGGTGTACCCGGCGCCTCCGTCCCGGGTGGGCCGGTAGCGGACCTCGTGGTCGCCGTACACCTTGACCTGGTCCTGCGAGGCGAGGTTCCGCCACCCGCCCCCGAACCGGCCACGGTTCCCCTCGGCCTCCGCGAGCGCGGCGGCGACGGCCGCGTGCGCCTCGCCGGGCGGGGCCTGCGTGAGGGCGTCCAGGTTGCGCTCGTAGAAGCCGGTGTCGAGGCGCGATGTTTCGTGGAACTCGGGGTGCCGCAGGCTCGCGACGAGCAGGTCCCGGTTGGTCACGGGCCCATGGATCCGGGCCCGCTCCAGTGCGTGGACGAGCTTGCGGACGGCCTCGGCCCGGGTGGGCGCGTGGACGACGACCTTGGCGAGCATGGCGTCGTAGTGGACCCCGATGGCATCCCCGGAGACGTAGCCGGTGTCGACGCGGGAGCCCACAGGGAACTCAAGGGCGTGCAGTGTGCCCGTCTGCGGCGTCCAGCCTCCGGCCGGGTCCTCCGCGTACAGGCGTGCCTCGATCGCGTTGCCCCGGGGGGACGGAGGTTCCGGGGACAGGGCCCCGCCCTCCGCGACCGCGATCTGGAGGGCCACCAGGTCCACCCCGTGGACCTCCTCCGTCACCGGGTGCTCCACCTGGAGGCGGGTGTTCATCTCCAGGAAGTGCGCCCGGTCGTCCGCGACCAGGAACTCGACCGTGCCCGCGCCGACGTAGCCGACCGCCTTCGCCGCCGACACCGAACGGTCGTACAGCTCAGCGACGAGCGACGGCGGCAGGCCCGGCGCGGGGGCCTCCTCGATCACCTTCTGGTGGCGGCGCTGGAGCGAGCAGTCGCGGGTGCCGAGCGCCCAGACCGTGCCGTGGCCGTCCGCGAGGACCTGGACCTCCACATGACGGCCGTTCTCCACGTACGGCTCGACGAACACCTCGCCGTCACCGAACGCGCTCGCCGCCTCCGCCGACGCGGCCGTCAACTCCCCCTCCAGGGCGCCGAGGTCGCGGACGATCCGCATACCGCGTCCGCCGCCCCCGGCGGCCGCCTTCACCAGGACCGGCAGGTCCGCCTCTGTGACGTCGGCGGCTACCAGCGAGGCGATCCCGAGGAGCTCCTTCGCCCGCGTTTTGGAGGCCATCGCCTCGATCGCGGACGGCGGGGGGCCGATCCACACCAGGCCCGCGTCCAGGACCTGCTGGGCGAACTCCGGGTTCTCCGACAGGAAGCCGTACCCCGGGTGCACCGCGTCCGCGCCCGCCGCGAGCGCCGCCTTCACGACGAGGTCGCCGCGCAGATACGTCTCCGCGGGAGTCGCCCCCGGCAGCCGTACCGCCGCGTCCGCCTCCCGTACGTGCAGGGCGGAGGCGTCCGCGTCCGAGTACACGGCGACCGTCCCGATGCCCAGCTCCCGGCACGTACGGAACACCCGGCAGGCGATCTCGCCCCGGTTCGCGACGAGGACAGTGGAGATCATGGGATCAGGCCTCACATTCGGAAGACGCCGAAGCCGCCGCGCGCGCCCTCGACCGGTGCCGTGTGGATCGCGGACAGGCACAGCCCGAGGACCGTGCGCGTGTCGCGGGGGTCGATGACGCCGTCGTCGTACAGCCGCCCGGACAAGAACATCGGCAGCGACTCCGACTCGATCTGCGCTTCGACCATCGCGCGCAGCCCGGCGTCCGCCTCGTCGTCGTACGGCTGCCCCTTCGCGGCGGCGCTCGCCCGGGCGACGATCGACAGGACGCCGGCGAGCTGCTGCGGGCCCATGACGGCCGACTTGGCGCTCGGCCACGCGAAGAGGAAGCGCGGGTCGTAGGCCCGGCCGCACATGCCGTAGTGCCCGGCGCCGTACGACGCGCCCATCAGCACGCTCAGATGCGGCACCCTGCTGTTCGACACCGCGTTGATCATCATCGCGCCGTGCTTGATGATGCCGCCCTGCTCGTACTCCTTGCCGACCATGTAGCCGGTGGTGTTGTGCAGGAAGACCAGCGGGATGTCGCGCTGGTTGGCGAGCTGGATGAACTGCGCCGCCTTCTGCGACTCGGCGCTGAACAGCACGCCCTGCGCGTTGGCGAGGATGCCGACCGGATAGCCGTGCAGCTCCGCCCAGCCCGTCACCAGGCTCGGACCGTACAGCGGCTTGAACTCGTCGAAGTCCGAGCCGTCCACGACCCGGGCGATGACCTCACGCGGATCGAAGGGGGTCTTCAGGTCCCCCGGCACGATCCCGAGCAGCTCGTCCTCGTCGTACTTCGGGGGCTGTGCGACGGCCGGATCGGCGTGCGCCTTGCGGTGGTTGAGGCGGGCGACGATCCGCCGCGCCTGGCGCAGCGCGTCGGCCTCGTCCACGGCGTAGTGGTCGGCGAGACCGGAGGTGCGGGCGTGCATCTCCGCGCCGCCGAGCGACTCGTCGTCGCTCTCCTCCCCCGTCGCCATCTTCACCAGCGGCGGCCCGCCGAGGAAGACCTTGGACCGCTCCTTGATCATCACGGTGTGGTCGGACATGCCGGGGACGTACGCCCCGCCGGCCGTCGAGTTGCCGAAGACCACGGCGATGGTGGGGATGCCGGCGGCGGAGAGCCTGGTCAGGTCGCGGAAGAGCGCCCCGCCGGGGATGAAGATCTCCTTCTGGGACGGCAGATCGGCGCCGCCGGACTCGACGAGCGAGATCACAGGGAGCCGGTTGGCGTACGCGATCTCGTTGGCGCGCAGGGCCTTCTTCAGCGTCCACGGGTTGGAGGCGCCGCCGCGCACGGTCGGGTCGTTGGCGGTGATCAGGCACTCGACGCCCTCGACGACGCCGATGCCGGTGACGATCGACGCCCCGACCGGGTAGTCGCTGCCCCAGGCCGCGAGCGGCGACAGCTCCAGGAACGGGGTGTCCGGGTCGACGAGCAGCTCGATGCGTTCGCGGGCGAGCATCTTGCCGCGCTTGCGATGACGCGCGATGTACTTCTCGCCGCCGCCCGCGAGCGCCTTGGCGTGCTCGGTGTCGAGGGCGGCCAGCTTGTCGAGCATGGCGGCGCGGTGGGCCGCGTAGTCGGGTCCGCCGGTGTCGAGGGCGGAGGCGAGGACGGTCACAGCAGTTCCTCCGGGACGGTCACAGGAGCTCTTCCGGTACGTCGAGTTCGCGGGCGCGGAGCCACTCGCCGAGGGCCTTGGCCTGGGGGTCGAAGCGGGCCTGGGAGGCGACGCCCTCGCCGAGGAGGCCGGTGACGACATAGTTCACCGCGCGCAGGTTCGGCAGGACGTGCCGTACGACGTCCAGCTCGGCGGTCTCCGGCAGGAGCCGCTTGAGCCGCTCGACCGTGAGGGTGTGGACGAGCCAGCGCCACGCGTCGTCGGTGCGGACCCAGACGCCGATGTTCGCGTCGCCTCCCTTGTCGCCGCTGCGGGCCCCGGCGACGCGCCCGAGCGGTGCTCGTCGCACCGGGCCCTGAGGGGGCGGCCCGGGCAGCGGGGGTGTGTCGACCGGCGCCAGTTCCCGGGTGCGGTCGGGTACGGGAAGGTGGACGCGGCTCCCGTCGGGGAGGACGGCCGTGTGCGGGACGTCGCCGGCCGGGATGTGCCGGGCCTCGAAGACGCCGTAGGGCGCGCCCTTGCCGGGCGGGGCGGTGACGTGAAAGCCGGGGTAGCTCGCGAGGGCCAGTTCGATCGCGGCGCCGCTGAGGGCGCGGCCGACGGGCTCGGGGGCGGGGTCGCGGACGACGAGACGGAGCAGCGCGCTCGCGGTCTCCTCGGTCGCGGCGTCCGCGTGATCGGTGCGGACCAGCTCCCAACGGACGTCGGCGGGACGAGACTTGGAGCGCTCGAAGGCGTCCTCGATCTGCTCCCTGACGAGCTGGGCCTTGGCCTCGATGTCGAGCCCGGTGAGGACGAGGACGACCTCGTTGCGGTAGCCGCCGATCCTGGTGAACCCCGCCTTGAGGGTGGGCGGCGGCGCCTCGCCCCGTACGCCGTCGATCCGCACCCGGTCCGGCCCGTCCTGGGTGAGCCGGACGGTGTCGAGCCGGGCGGTCACGTCGGGCCCCGCGTAGCGCGCGCCCGACGTCTCGTACAGGAGCTGCGCGGTGACGGTGCCGAGGTCGACGACGCCGCCGGTGCCGGGGTGCTTGGTGATGACGGACGTACCGTCGGGGTGGATCTCGGCGAGCGGGAATCCGGGGCGGCGCAGCGCGCGCAGGTCGTGGTCGGTGAAGAAGGCGTAGTTGCCGCCGGTGGCCTGCGCGCCGCACTCCAGGACGTGCCCTGCGACGACCGCGCCCGCCAGCTTGTCGTACTCCTCCGCGCCCCAGCCGAAGCGCCACTGCGCCGGCCCGGTGACCAGGGCGGCGTCGGTGACGCGGCCGGTGACGACGACGTCGGCGCCGGCGGCGAGACAGGCGGCGATGCCGGCGCCGCCGAGGTAGGCGTTGGCGGTGAGGGCTCCGTCATCGGCGGGGAGTCGGTCGCCCTCGACGTACGCGACACGGGTGGGGATGCCGAGCCTTCGGCTCAGCTCCCCGAGCGCCTCGGCGAGACCGGCGGGGTTGAGGCCGCCGGCGTTGGTGACGATGCGGACGCCGCGCTCGTGCGCGAGGCCGAGGCCCTCCTCCATCTGGCGCAGGAAGGTCTTGGCGTATCCGGCGTTCGGGTCCTTGAGGAGGTCCCGGCCGAGGATGAGCATGGTCAGTTCGGCGAGGTAGTCGCCGGTGAGGACGTCGAGTTCGCCCCCGGTGAGCATCTCGCGGACGGCGTCGAAGCGATCGCCGTAGAAGCCGGAGGCGTTGCCGATACGGAGGAGGTCCACTAGGCCCCCTGCGGCGTACGGCCGGTGCCGGCCGGACCCGCGAAGGCCTGGGCGATGGTGAGCCAGTGCGCGGCGTCGGGGCCTTCGGCGTGGAGCGCGGTGTCGTCGGGGTGGACGCGCTGGGTGACGAGGAGGCAGAAGTCGAGCGCGGGCCCGGTGATCCTCTGGGCCGCGTCCTGGGGTCCGTACACCCACTCCTCGCCGTCGGGGGCGGTCAGTTCGACGCGGAAGGGCTCCGGGGGCGCGGTGATCCCCCGTACGAGATAGGCGTAGTCGCGGGCGCGGATGCCGATCCAGGCGACGTGGCGCAGCCGGGCGGTCGGCTCGCGTACGACACCGAGGGCGTCGGCGATGTCCTGGCCGTGCGCCCAGGTCTCCATGAGCCGGGCGGTGCCCATGGAGATGGCGCTCATGGGCGGCCCGTACCAGGGGAAACGGGCGCCGGGCGGGGCCGCGCGCAGGGCGCTCTGCAGCCGCTCACGGCCGACGCGCCACCGTCCGAGCAGCTCGGCGGGCGGGAGCGCGGCGCCCTCTGCCGCCCCGTCGTCGACGAACGTGTCGGGCGCGGCGAGCGCCTTCTCCGCCTCGGCGGCGAAGGCCTCGGGGTCGGTGGCGGCGAGCAGGGCCGCCCGGTCGGTCCAGGCGAGATGGGCGATCTGGTGGGCGATCGTCCAGCCGGGGGCGGGCGTGGGCGCGGCCCACCCCTCGTCGATCAACTTCCGTACGAGAAGGTCGGCTTCCTCGCTCTCACTGCGCAGATCGTCGAGGACGACGGCAGGGTCGGACACGGTGCGCTCCCCTCGGGACACGGGCGTGTGCCGAGGAGCATGGCAGCGGACGGAGAAACAATCAAGCGTGCTTGCTTTAGATTCTCGGCCGACAGCTCGGGGCGTGGCGTGACCGGACGGAGCCCCGGCCGACAGCTCGGGGCGTGGCGTGACCGGACGGAGCCCCGGCCGCCCGGCCGGCGGGCAGCCGGCGCGACAGCGGCGGGCTCCGGGGGCGCCCCGGTCAGTGGCGACGCGGACAGCTCGGTTCGGGCGGTGCGGGCCGGTCAGCGGCCACGCGGTCGCGGGCGACGCGACCCAGGGCACCGGACATCGCCGACGTCGACGGTCCCCCTCCCCCGTGCGGGGGAGGGGGACCGTCGACGATCCGCGTTCAGGAGGCCGCTCAGGCCTGCGGCGGCAGCGCGGACACCCGCTTCATCTGGGTGCGGACCGCGCCCATGCTCGCCGCGATGACCAGGGCGATCGCCAGCGCGTCCGTCAAGGACAGGGCCTGGCTCAGGACGAGGAAGCCGGCGGTCGCGGCGATGGCCGGTTCCAGGCTCATCAGGATCGCGAAGGTGGGGGCGGGCAGGCGGCGCAGGGCGAGGAGTTCGAGGGTGTACGGGAGGACGGAGGACATCAGCGCAACGCAGAGGCCGAGGCCGATCGTGGAGGGCACGAGCAGCTTGTCGCCCGCCTCGACGATGCCGAACGGCAGGCTGAGCACCGCGCCGAACGCCATCGCCAGCGCCAGCCCGTCCGCCTGCGGGAAGCGCCGGCCGGTACGGGCGCTGAAGACGATGTACGTCGCCCACATCGCCCCCGCGCCGAGCGCGAACGCGGCGCCCACCGGGTCGAGCCGGTCGAAGCCGCCGCCGCCGAGCAGGAGGACACCGCCGAGGGCGAGCCCCGCCCACAGCAGGTTCATCAGCCGGCGCGAGGCGATCACCGAGAGGACCAGCGGACCGAGGACCTCCAGGGTCACGGCGGCGCCGAGCGGGATCCGGTCCGCCGCTTGGTAGAAGAGGATGTTCATGCCCGCCATGGCGGTGCCGAAGGCGACGACGGTGCCCCAGTCGGCGCGACCGTAACCTCGCACCTTGGGGCGGCAGACGATCAGCAGGACGGCGGCGGCGAGGACCAGGCGCAGGGTGACGACGCCGAGGGCGCCGGCGCGGGGCATGAGCAGCACGGCGACCGCCGACCCGAACTGCACGGACAGACCGCCCGCCACGACGAGCGCGACAGGGCCGAGGCGGGTGGCGCGAGCCGAGGCGGTCGACGAGGCGGTCGACGCCCCCGCGCCCGTCGCCGTCCCGCCCGTCGCCGTCCCGCCCGTGACCGTCCCGCCCGCGGCCGTCGTCCCGGCGCTCGTCGGCGCCCCGGCGGCGATGTCCTTGACCGGGCTGTCCACCGGCTCACTCCCTTGCGCAGTTCATCAGACTGGACTCGTAGTCCAGAATACTGCACCCGTCAATCGGGTTCCGCCTCTCACGTTACGAGCCCCCGCGCGGCGCGTGAAATGCCGATTGGGCTGCGGTTATGCTCCGAACGCATGAGCCGTACGAGCATCGAGCTGCGCCATCTCCGCTGCTTCCTCGCCATCGCCGAGGAGGGCAATGTGACGCGGGCAGCGGCCCGGCTCCACCTCACCCAGCCGGCCCTCTCCCGCACGCTCGCCGCCCTGGAGAAGCACCTCGGCACCCGGCTCGTCGACCGCTCCACCCACCATCTGGCGCTGACCGCCGAGGGCCGCGCCTTCCACGACCGGGCCGCCGCGGCCGTCGCCGCCTTCGACGCGGCCCTGGACCCGGAGCGACTGCGCCGGCGGCCCCTGCGGCTCGGGCACGCCTGGTCCGCCTTCGGCCCGTACACCACTCCCCTGCTCCGGCGCTGGCAGAGCGAGCACCCCGAGACCTCGCTGGAGCTCCTGCGCATCGACGACCGCACCGCCGGTCTCGTGCGGGGCGAGGTGGACGCGGCGCTGTTGCGGGGGCCGGTGGAGGCGCCGGGCCTGGCGACGGAGGAACTGGCGACGGAGGGCCGGGTCGCGGCGGTCCCGACGGACAGCGACCTGGCGTCCCGTACGTCGCTGACCCTGGCGGACCTCGCGGACGGGACGGTCGTCCTCAACACCGTCTCCGGCACGACGACCCTCGACCTCTGGCCCACGTCGCGCCGCCCGGCGACGACGCTCACGGTCGCCAACACCGACGACTGGCTGACGGCGATCGCGGCGGGCCGGGGCGTCGGCGTCTCCTCGGCCTCGACGGCCGCCATGCACCCCCACCCGGGCGTCGCCTACCGCCCGCTCCCGGACGCCCCACCGGTCCACGTCCTGCTGGCCTGGCGCGACGCATCCCCCCACCCGGCGACGGAGCTGCTGGTGGCCTTGGCCCGGGAGATCGCCCGGGAGTCGTGAGGCCGTCGCGTCACCCCGACACGTGGTCGTGAGGCCGTCGCGTCACCATGACACGTGGTCGTACGCCCTGGGCTCCCTCGAGGCGGCGACGCGTCGGGCCGTGACGACGATGCGTACGGTCACCACCGCGGTGAGCAGAAGGACCGCGGCGAAGGCCCCGAGGGTCGCGCCGTCCGGATGGATCAGGGACTGGCCGCGCGCCGCCTGCCAGGTCACGACCGCGACCAGGCCCCAGTAGCCGAGCGCGGCGCTGCCCACCAGAAGGGAGCGGACCCGCTCGTCCCGCAGCCACGCGTGCCGGACCGACAGGGCGATCAGGACCACGGTGAGCACGAGAAGGACCTGGATGCCGTGCAGGGCGAAGAAGTGCGGGACGCGGAAGTCGCCGCCGGTCACGCTCCAGTTGGTGAGGGGCATTCCGTGGCCGTCGGGGTCGCCGATGCCGTGCCCCTGGTACATCTTGATGTCGTCGCCGTTGGCGTCGGTGACGGTACGGGGGTGTACGCCGGTCACCATCCAGTAGATCGGGATGATCATGCCGGCGGTGGCGAGGCCGAGTCCGGCGCGGATCGCCCGGTTCAGGTCCCGCCCGCCCGTGCGCTGCCTCAGCACGACGACGGCGATGATCAGTTGTGCGATGACGATGACCATCACGCCGGAGGTGAGGATCGGCACCAGGGCGAGGGTGATCGGGTCGGCCCGATCGGCGTTGAAGTGGCTGAACGTTCCGCGCGCCGCCTGGACGGTGATGGCGCCCACCTCGGCGACCGTGGCCACCGCGAAGACGGTGCCCACCCACCAGGCCAGACGTCTGCCGCGGTCCAGCTTGGTCAGCAGCCACGCCAGCGTGCCGGAGTAGAGGGCGAAGGCGAAGCCGAACTTCAGCGGCTTGACCCAGACCGACTCACCCAGCAGGGTCCGGTCGTCCAGCGCCACTCCGACCCCGCAGAGGACCGTGAGGGCTGCCAACAGGGCGGCACACACCGCCAGCGGGCGGTGCCACGCGCGCCAGCCGGAGGGCGCGGGTTCGAGCAACGACATCTCGGGGGTTCCCTTGCGACGGTCGACAGGTGCGGTGAGCAGGAACGCGCCGTCCTAGAGCACCGCCTCGTCGCCGGCGGGGAACGGTGCGCCGTGCCCGGGAACGATCACGTCGGACGCCTTAAGCACTCGGAGGCGGTTGTCACGGAGGAGGTCGCGGTCGGGGGCGACCGGGTCCTCGGCCGGACCGTCCGGGCGCCACCAGAGATCGCCGACGAAGGCGACGACACCCTCGGCCGTGCCGGCGAGGAGCGTGATGTCCTCGGGGCTGTGGCCCGGGGTGCGGATCAGGCGCAGGGACGGGGTCAGTTCGTAGCCCTCGGCGTCCCGGTCGAACCACTGGTCGTCGAGGTACTCCGCCTTGTGGTCGTGGACGCGCGCCGAGCCGAACAGGCCCACGTTCATGGTGTTGTCGGGGTGGTGGTGGCTGAGCACGACATCGGTGATGTCCTCCGGGCCCAGGCCCAGTTCGGCCAGCGGGCCGAGGATGCGGTCGCGGCTCGCCACCATGCCGGGGTCGACGATCACATGACGGTCGCCGTCGGAGACGTACGAGACGGTGGCGGCGACGCCCGGGCCCGTGGAGGTGGTGTAACCGGTGGTCAGGACGGTGTAGGTGGCGGTGTTGCCGCGCGGCTGGTCTGTCATGTCCCCAAGCTTCGCCGGGCGGAAGACCATCGACGAGTGGCCGCACTGCCACCCATCGCGGGTTTTGTGCCACAGTCCCCGCGCGCCCGCTCGCGGCGTGCCACACTCCGCCCCATGCCGCCGTTCCTGAACGTCGCCGCCTACACCCCGCCCCGTGTCGGGATGCTCGCCGTCGGCCTCGTCTCCGAAGTCTTCAGCGCTCCCCCCGCGGGCCTCCCGCGCTTCGACTTCGCGCTCTGCGCCGACCGGCCGGGGAAGGTCCCGACCGACCTCGGCGTCCCGCTCACCGTCGAGCACGGGCTCGACCGGCTCGCCGCCGCCGATCTCGTACTCGCCCTGCCCTGGGCCGACTTCCGCACCCCGCCGCCCGCCCCCGTGCTCGAAGCGCTCCGCACCGCCCACGCGCGCGGCGCGCTGGTCGGCTCGCACTGCGTCGGTGCGTTCGCGCTCGCCGCGGCCGGGCTCCTCGACGGGCTGCGGGCCACCACACACTGGCGGTTCGCCGATCTGCTCGCGAGCCGCCACCCGTCCGTGACCGTCGAGCGGGACGCGCTGTACGTCGACGAGGGCCGGATCATCACGGGCGCCGGCGCGGCGGCCGGATTCGACCTCTGTCTGCATCTGCTGCGCCGGGAGTACGGAGCGGCCGCCGCGAACGCGGTCGCCCGCGACCTCGTCCTGCCGCCGCACCGCGACGGCGGACAGGCGCAGTACGTGACCGCCCCCGTCCCCGAGGACTGCGAGGACGAACGGCTCTCCGGTGTCCTCGCCTGGGCCCGCGCCCACCTCCACGAGCCGCTGCCCGTGGCCGAACTGGCCCGCCGCGCCCTGATGAGCCGCCGCTCCTTCGCCCGCCGCTTCGCCGCCGCGACCGGGACCACCCCGCATGCCTGGGTCCTCGGCCTGCGGCTCGGCCGGGCGGAGGAGCTCCTGGAGACGACCGACCTCCCGGTCGAGGAGATCGCCCGTCAGGTCGGCTACGGCAGCGCGGCGGTCCTGCGCGAACAGTTCGTCCGCCGCCGCGGCGTACCGCCCCGCACCTACCGCCGTACGTTCGCGAGGACGGGCGCGGCGGGCGCGGCGGGCGCGGACACCCTCTAGCTAGCTCTCGCGGCCCGTGGTGGAGCCGAAGCCCAGCCACGTGTGGCGGTTGCCCCACCAGCACCAGCCGACCTTCGGGGCGCCGCGCCGCTCGCGGCCGTCCCGGCCGGTGCCGTTGCTGATCCAGATCGCGGGGGTACGGGCGTCCAGGGTGCCGTTCGCCTTGCGCAGCCGGGAGCCGATGGTCATGAAGCAGCGGTTGCGCTCCAGGACCTCCGGCTGCTGGAGCACCCAGTGGATGCCCTCGGTGAGCAGCAGAGGGGTGCGGTCCTGCTCGGTGAGGGCGGGCAGGGCCTCCTCCGGGCTCCAGTTGGCCATGTCGTCACCGCGGTCGAGGCCGGTGACGAGGTAGAGGGGGCCGTCGGGCAGCTCGACGGCGCCGGACGGGGCGAAGTCGTCGACGTCGGGCATGTCGACGACGACGAAACCGGGCTTGCCCTCGCGCCGCAGCAGCGGTGCGAGGGCGGAGGCGGGAGCCCGGTCCGGGTGGACGGCGAGCAGGGCGACGCCGTTTCCGTTGCGGTCTGCCCCGTCGTTCGCGCCGCCGGCGCCCGCGGCGAAGGCGCGCAGCTCGTCGGCGGGGATCCCCGCGAGCTCGTGCACCCCGAGCTCGATCAGGCGCTCGGCCTGGGCGGCGAGCGGCGGGAGCGGGGTCACGGTGGGGGGCGACGCGGGTGTGGGCACGGGACTCCTCGGTCGGTGGTGCGCAGTGGTGGTCCCGAGAGGAACGAGGCGGCCCGACGGAATGTTCCCGTCACACCCGGGACGCGGACGCACGCCACTCGCGCCCGATGTCGCGCATCAGCGGCGGGTAGACGATGAGGTGCCGGAAGGGGGCGATCGCGGCCATGTAGGCCTTGCCGAGAAGGCCGTTGGGCTTCACGAGGACGGCCATCTGACCCCGGTAGCCGCCCGCGCCGTCGGGGACCCAGCTCAGGTGCATCACTCCGTGCACGGTCCGGTTGGCCATCTCCGCCGCCCACTCGTCGTCCCTCAGATAGACGGACGTGAAGGGCAGCAGGTCGAACTCGGGGCCGGCCGGGCCGTCGCGGAGGTCCTGCGGCAGCCGGTCGCGCAGGGTCGGCACCCGGGAGCCGAGGCCCTTCTCCTTGTCGTCCCAGCCGAGCAGCTTGCCGAGCTTCCAGCGGATCGCGAAGAGCAGGCGGGCGATCCGGGAGGAGTTGTCGCCCGTGTCGCCGCCGGCGACGTTCCGTACCAGGCGCGGGAATTCGTCGGGGCCGCCGGGAGTGGGCAGGGCCCAGACGTCGTAGAGGCGGAAGTCAGGCGCTATCTCGTGGATCCGCCAGGGGCGGGACGTGTGCGCGGACTTGGGAAGTTCCATGATGTGCCTCCTGCGGTTCGTTCCGTACAGAGGAGTGCGTCGTGCGCGGGTCGAGCCCGAGGGCGCCCGCGACCGCGGCGACCACGAGTGACGCGTCGTCGGGCACCCGGCCGGCGAGGGCGATCGAGGTGCCTTCGAGCGCGCCGACGTAGGCGAGCGCGACATCCCCGGCCGGGGGACCTGCGGGGATGGTCCCCACCGCGCGTCCGGCATCGATGTAGCCGGTGCAGAGGTCGAGGAGTTGGCGGTAGCCCGTCTCCACCTGGCGTCCGATCGGATGGTCCTGTCCGGAGAACTCCAGGCGCAGCGCGACGACCACGCGGGCGATGTCGCGCCGGCAGAAGACGGTGTGGGCACGGGCGAGCGTGAGCAGCGCCGCGAGCGGATCCGACTCCCGCTCGACGTGCTGCCCGACCTCGCGGTCCCACATCTCGAAGACCCACTCGGACACGGCGAGGGCCAGGTCCTGCTTGTCCTTGAACTGGTGGTAGAGCGCACCGCGCGTGTACCCGGCGTCCCTGGCCACCTGCTCCAGGACGAGATTGCTGTACCCGTACCGGGACAGCCCCCGAGCAGCCGACTCCAGAAGGGCACCACGCGTCCGCTCCCGCCGCTCGGCCTGGGTCGAACGCCGGGGCCTCGGGGAGCCGGGCTGCTCACGTACATTCATGCATGTATGTTACTGCTCCCGGAGCGCCTCCGCCAGGACTTCTGCGATGTGACGGGCGCGGCGGCCCGCCAGGTCGTCGAGTTGGGTGCGGCAGGAGAAGCCGTCGGCCAGGAGGACCGCGTTGTCGGCCGACGCGCGGATCGCCGGGAGGAGTTGGTCCTCGGCGCAGGCCACCGAGACGTCGTAGTGGCCCGGTTCGAAGCCGAAGTTGCCCGCCAGACCACAGCAGCCGCCGCTCAACTCACCGACCAGGCCCATACGTTCACGCAGCCGGCGGTCCGGGGCGTCGCCCAGGACCGCGTGCTGGTGGCAGTGGGTCTGACCGACCACCGGGTGGTCGAGGCGCGGGGGTTCCCACTCGGGCGCGAACTCCTCCAGGGCCTCCGCGAAGGTCCGTACGGAGGACGCCAGCGTCCGGGCGCGCGGGTCGTCCGGGAGGAGTTCCGGAAGGTCGGTCCGCAGGGTCGCCGCGCAGGAGGGTTCGAGGACGACCACGGGGTGGCCGAGCTTGGGCTCCATCACGTCGAGCGTCCTGCGCATCGCCTTCCGCGCCCGGTCCAGCTGCCCCGTCGACACATACGTCAGCCCGCAGCACACCCGCCCCGGCGGCAGCCCCACCCCCAGTCCGGCCGCGTGCAGCACCCGTACCGCCGAGCGGCCCACGTCGGGCGCCAGGTGGTTGGTGAACGTGTCAGGCCACAGCAGCACGTCCACGGCCTCCTCCAGCCGCGCCCCGAACCAGGACACGAACGTCAGCGCCGCCACCCGCGGCAGCTTCCGCTCCGGAGTGACGCCGGCGAAACGGGAGGGGAACACCCGTGCCACGTTCAGCGCCGGTCCGAACAGCCGCAGCCACTCCGGCAGCCGGCCCATCGTCAGATGCGAGCGCGGCCGCCGCCGGTCCGCGTAGTGGCGGTCGAGGAACTCCGCCTTGTACGCGGCCATGTCCACGCCCACCGGACAGTCGCTCCGGCACCCCTTGCACGACAGGCACAGGTCGAGGGCCTCCTTGACCTCCTCCGAGCGCCAGCCGTCCGTGATCACCTCGCCGAGCGCCATCTCGTGCAGCAGCCGCGCCCGGCCCCGCGTCGAGTGCTGCTCCTCCCCCGTCGCACGGTACGAAGGACACATCACCCCCGGCCCCGACGTGGGCCCCTCCACCCGGCACTTCGCGACACCGACGCAGCGAGCGACGTCCGGCGCGACCAGGGGGAGCCCCTGGAAGCGCAGGTTGTCGTCCAGCGGGGCCGGCCGCACCAGCATCCCCGGGTTCAGGCCCCCGTCCGGGTCCCAGACGTCCTTGACCTCACCGAAGAGTCCGACCAGCTCCGGCCCGTACATCCTCGGCAGCAGCTCCGCCCGCGCCTGACCGTCCCCGTGCTCCCCCGACAGCGAGCCCCCGTGCGCGACCACGAGATCCGCGACCGCCTCCGAGAACTCCCGGAAGCGGCCGATCCCCACCTCCGTGTACAGATCGAAGTCGATTCGGACATGGATGCAGCCGTCGCCGAAGTGGCCGTACGGCGTGCCCCGCAGCCCGTGCTCCGCGAGGAGGGAACGGAACTCCCGCAGATACGCCCCCAGCCGCACCGGCGGCACCGCGCAGTCCTCCCAGCCCGGCCAGGCCACACCCCCTTCGGGCGTCCGGGTCGCCGTGCCCGCCGCGTCCTCCCGGATCCGCCACAGCGCCCGCTGCCCGGCCGGGTCCGTGACCAAAGCGGTGTCCGACGCGTCCGCCGCCCGGACCAGCTCCTGCGCCGCCGCGGGACCGTCCACCTCCACGAACAGCCAGGCGCCACCGCGCGGCAGCCCCTCGGCCCCCCGCACCAGGTCCGCCGCCATCCCCTCCACCGTCAACGGCCCCAACGGCAGCAGCCCCGCCGCCGCGTCGGCCGCCGCGCTCTCGTCCGCGTACCCGAGGACCACCAGGACCGGCGATGCGGGCAGCGGCACCAGCCGTACCGTCGCCTCCGTCAGCACCCCCAGCGTGCCCTCGCTCCCGCAGTACGAGCGGGCCACGTCCGCGCCCCGCTCCGGCAGCAGCGCGTCGAGCGCGTAGCCGGAGATCCGGCGCGGCAGCCCGGCCGGGTAGCCCGTCCGCAGCAGGGCGAGCCGCGCGTCCACCAGCTCCCGCAGCCCCGCCGGCGCGCCCTGCCACTCCCGGCCGAGGCGCAGCCGCTCGCCCCCGTACGTCAGGACGTCGAGCCCCAGCACGTTGTCGGCGGTCGTCCCCCACGCCACCGAGTGCGCCCCGCACGCGTTGTTCCCGATCATGCCGCCGAGCGTGCAGCGGCTGTGCGTCGACGGATCGGGGCCGAAGGTCAGCCCGTACGGGCGTACCGCGTCCCGCAGCCGGTCCAGGACCACCCCCGGCTGGACGACGGCCGTCCGCGCCGCGTGGTCGACGGAGACGACCGCCCGCATGTGGCGTGTGAAGTCGAGCACGACGCCCGTGCCGGTCGCCTGGCCCGCGATCGACGTACCGCCGCCCCGCGCGACGACCGGCACCCCGCGTTCGCGGCAGACGGAGAGCACCGCCGCCACGTCCCCGGCGTCCCGGGGCGCGACCACACCCACCGGCACCCGGCGGTAGTTGGAGGCGTCCATCGTCATCAGGGCCCTGGCAGTGGCGCCGAAATCGACGTCTCCGGCCACGGCCGCACGGAGGGCGGCCTCCAGCTCGGACAGCTCGTGGTGTTTTCGCACGAGGTCAGGATGTCTCACCTGTCGTCTCATCCGGCGGACATCGTTCCGCCGTGGCCCTTCCGACCGGATACGCTCCGCCTCGTGGCTGAGATCCAGATTCCCGCTGACATCAAGCCCGCCGACGGCCGTTTCGGCGCGGGCCCCTCCAAGGTGCGTACGGAGGCGCTGGACGCCCTGGCCGCGACCGGCAGCTCCCTCCTCGGCACGTCCCACCGCCAGGCCCCGGTCAAGAACCTGGTCGGCGAGGTACGTGCCGGAGTGCGTGACCTCTTCTCGCTGCCCGAGGGTTACGAGGTGATCCTGGGCAACGGCGGCTCCACCGCCTTCTGGGACATCGCGACCCACGGGCTCATCGAGTCGAAGTCGCAGCACCTGAACTTCGGCGAGTTCTCCTCCAAGTTCACGAAGGCCGCGAAGCTGGCCCCCTGGCTGGCCGAGCCGACCGTGATCTCCTCCGACCCGGGCACCCACCCGGAGCCGCAGGCCGAGGCGGGCGTCGACGTCTACGCGTTCACGCACAACGAGACCTCCACCGGTGTCGCGGCCCCGGTCAAGCGGGTCGCGGGCGCCGACGAGGGCGCGCTCGTCCTGGTCGACGCGACCTCCGGCGCGGGCGGCCTGCCGGTCGACATCACCGAGTCGGACGTCTACTACTTCGCCCCGCAGAAGTCCTTCGCCGCCGACGGCGGCCTGTGGCTGGCGGCCTTCTCGCCGGCCGCCCTGGAGCGCGCGGCCCGTATCCACGCGTCCGGCCGCCACATCCCGGAGTTCTTCTCCCTTCCGACGGCGATCGACAACTCGCTGAAGAACCAGACGTACAACACCCCGGCGCTCTCGACCCTCTTCCTGCTCAACGAGCAGCTGAAGTGGATCAACGGCCAGGGCGGCCTGGACTGGGCCGTGGCCCGGACGAAGGAGTCCTCCCAGGCGCTGTACGGCTGGGCCGAGGAGTCCAAGTACGCGACGCCGTTCGTCACGGACGCGGCAAAGCGCTCCCAGGTCATCGGCACCATCGACTTCGCCGAGGACGTCGACGCTGCGGCGGTGGCGAAGGTGCTGCGGGCCAACGGCATCGTGGACACCGAGCCGTACCGCAAGCTGGGCCGCAACCAGCTGCGGATCGCGATGTTCCCGGCGATCGACCCGGCGGACGTGCGGGCGCTGACGGCCTGCATCGACTACGTGATCGAGAAGCTCTGACACCTGCGTGTACGAAGGGCCCGGCATCGGACATGACCGATGCCGGGCCCTCGTACTTCTCCGCTCACCCCGCCTGCGCCTTCACGTGGTCGATCACCGCGTTGAACTCGGCGGTCGGCGAGAACTCCACGACGTCGACGTCCTCCAGCGCCTCGGGGGCATGACCGGATCCCCAGTAGTAGGCCTGGCCGGCCTCGTAGATCTCCTCGCCCGAAGCGGTTCGCAACCTGAGCCGGCCCTTGAACAGGTACCCCCAGTGGGGGCACTGGCACAGGTCGCCTTCGAGACCCTTGAGCGCGGGCGCCATGTCGGTGCCCTTGGGAAGGTGGATGAAGGCGACGGTCATGTCGCCGCCGGCCTCCTGCATCCGGAAGTCCAGACCGCCGCCTTCCATGGCGACGGGGGTGCCCTCGCGGGTGAATCCCGTCATGATCCCTCCACGCCTCGTCGTTCCCGGCTCTCCTTCCAGTCTCGACCCGGCGGCCCACCGGGTCGACGCGGGGAGAGGAACCGCAGGTCAGCGGCGGCGCAGGAGGCGCTTCCCGCCGATGACCAGGGCGGTCGCGACGCCGAGGACGATCACGCCGACGGTGAAGTTCCCGCGGTCCTCGGCGGTGGTGGACGCGTCCGCGCCCGGGGTCTTCGGCGGTGAGCCGGGGGCCGAGGTAGAGGGACGCGAGGCCGGGAGCCGGTCCACGCGGACGACCTTGCTGTTCGCACCCTCCGAGCCGAACATCAGCGCCTTGCCGTCCTCGGTGTACGTCACCGACTCCGCCTGCCCCTGGAAGGGCGCCCCCAGGCTCGCGCCCTCGTCACCGAGGCGGCCGCCCTTCCACCCGTACTCCTTCGCGGTGAAGTAGCCGCGCAGCGTGAGCCGTTCGCCGTCGGGCGAGAAGGAACCGTCGGTCACCCACGGCACGTCGTCGACGCGCCGGAAGACGTTCGTCCCCCCGGAGGAGAGCCGCTCGGGGCCCGCGTAGAGCCCGCCGCCGTCCTGGTTCTTGCTGGCGATGTAGACCCGGCCGGTCTTCGGATGGACCATCAGGGCCTCTGCATTGCGGGGCCCGTCCGCGTACTTCACGTCGTACTGCTTCGCCGTGACCGTCTGGTCCTTCAGCTGCTTGGGCTCGGGAAAGCGGTAGATCCAGACGTGGTCCCAGCTGCCGTCCTTGTTGTCGCCGATGTCGCCGACATAGATGTCGCCGTCCGGGCCGACGGCGATCGCCTCCATGTCGCGGGGCGTGCCGACGCCCTTCATGGTGAGCGTCGCGACCGTCTCTCCGGTACGGGAGTCGATGCCGTAGATCAGGGGGGAGTCCTGGTCGTTGTGCGTCCAGTAGACGCCCGGGTGGGCGCGGCTGGCGGCAAGACCGCTGGACTCCGTGATCCGGGGGTCCTTGATCGTGAAGTCCTGGTCCGCCTCGGCGGCCACGGCGGGGCCGGCCGCTGTGAGCAGGACCAGGGCGGCGGCACCGGAGACGCGCAGAAGCGATCGCATGGACCAAGCCTGCCACGGGGCCGAGGGGTGGCCGGGATCACGTCGCAGGCCCCGCTCGGGCTCCGCGATGATGTGACCATGCGTTTTATGTTCGTCGGCGACAGCATGACCATCGGACGCGCCGGCGACTACACGTGGCGCTATCGGATGTGGCAGCACCTGGAGACCGTGCTGCCCGGGCGGTACGAAATCGTCGGGCCGCGCACCGAGCTGTACGACACGGGCGCCGACGCGCCCCTCTCGCACGACTACGCCGACCCGGACTTCCCCGCGCCCGCCCGGCGCCATCTGGCCGGATGGGGCGAGGGCTGGCTGCACATGGCACCGCTGATCGGCGAGGCGGTCGGCGCGACCGGGGCGGACGTCCTGATGGTCTCCCTCGGCCTGATCGACCTCGGCTTCTACACCAACAGCGACCAGACGGCCGAGAACACGCGCGCGTTCGTCGCCGCCGCCCGCGCGGCGAACCCGCACGTCAAGACCGTGATCATGCCGGTCATCCCGAACGTACGGGCCGAGTACGACGCGCCGTTCGCCGCCGAGTGCGAGCGCTTCAACGAGCTGCTCGCGAAGGCGGTCGCCGACCTGGACACCGCCGCGTCGCCGCTGCTGCTCGCGACGACCCCGGAGTCGTACGACATCCACGCGGACACCTACGACGGCACCCACCCGGGCCCGTCCGGCGAGCACAAACTGGCGGGCTCCTTCGCGGCGGCCATGCACCAGGCGTGGGGGCTGGGGTCCCTCTACCAGGCTCACTGACAGCCGGGCGCGAGCGCTGACAGTGACGGCCCCGCCCTCACGCCGAGCGGGTCAGTCGGTTCGCCAGGGTCGACAGCGTGTACGCGCCGATGCCGAGCACCACCTCCAGGGCGTTCTGCCGGGTGTATCCGGCGTCGAGGAACCGCGCCAGCTCCTCGTCGCTCACCGCCCCGGACGAGGCGAGGACCTGATGCGTGAACTGCCGTACGGTCTCCATCCGTTCCGGGCGTTCGGCCGGGCCCAGCTTGGCCAGCTTGGTCTCGTGGAGGCCGATGCACAGATGGCACTGATTGCGCTCGGCGACCGTCAGGATGACGGTCTCGCGGGAGTGCGGGTCGAGCGTCGTGGACTCGAACAGCGCGCTCATCTTCAGGAAGCCGTCCAGCGCGTGCGGCGACTCGGCCATGCGGGCGACGGCCTGCGGGAGATGCCCCCAGGCGGCGGACACGCTCTCCATGGAGCGACGCGAGGCGGCGGGGGCGGTCTCTACGGTGTGGTCGGTGAACAAGGCGGCTCCTGGGAGAAAGAGTAGAATCGACAACATGGTTGACCATGCGAATGAGAGAAACGTAAACCAGGTTGTCGATACGGGCAAGGGGGAATCCGTCGCGGGATTCGAGCTGCCGCTGCTCCTCTTCGCCGGCTTCCGCACTCTCATCGACCGGCTCCACACCGAACTCGCCCGCCAGGGCCACCCCGACATGCGCCCCGCCCACGGCTTCGCCATGCAGGCCATCGGCGCGGGCGGCCCCCGGGGCGCCACCGCAAGCGACATCGGACGCCGCCTCGGCGTCTCCAAGCAGGCCGCGGGCAAGACCGTCGACCGCCTCCTCGCCGTCGGCTACGCCGAGCGCGCCGACGACCCGGCCGACGCCCGCCGCAAACTCGTCCGCCTCACCGCACGCGGCCACGACGCCCTCGCCAGCTCCGCCGCGATCTTCGACGAGCTGCACGCGGAGTGGTGCGCCACCCTCGGCACCGAACGCGTACGGGACATGGAGACCGCCCTGCGCCAGGTCGTCCCCCCGGAGACCGCCTTCCGTCTCGACGCCGGCAGCTGGCTCGGCGGCTGACCCCAACGACCGCCCACCGAACCCCCCTTGCCTGGAGCGCGCTCCAAGGCGTTGGCTTGGGGACCATGAAGTACACGCAGCTCGGACGCACCGGACTCAAGGTCAGCCGACTCGTCCTCGGCACGATGAACTTCGGACCTCAGACCGACGAGGCCGACAGTCACGCGATCATGGACTCCGCCCTCGACGCGGGTATCAACTACTTCGACACGGCCAATGTGTACGGGTGGGGCGAGAACAAGGGCCGTACCGAGGAGATCATCGGCAGCTGGTTCGCCCAGGGCGGCGGCCGGCGGGACAGGACCGTCCTCGCCACCAAGGTGTACGGCAACATGACCACCGACGGCGAGACCGTCTGGCCCAACCACGACAAACTGTCGGCGGTGAACATCCGCCGGGCCGTCGAGGACTCCCTCAAGCGCCTCGGCACCGACTACATCGACATCTACCAGTTCCACCACATCGACCGGCTCACGCCCTTCGAGGAGATCTGGCAGGCGGTCGAGGTCCTGATCCAGCAGGGCAAGATCCTCTACGCCGGCTCCTCCAACTTCCCCGGCTACAAGATCGCCCAGGCCAACGAGATCGCCGCCCGGCGCGGCTCGTACGGGCTTGTCAGCGAGCAGTGCCTGTACAACCTCTACGAGCGCCGCGCCGAGATGGAGGTCATCCCGGCGGCCCAGGAGTACGGCCTCGGGGTCATCCCCTGGTCCCCGCTGCACGGCGGTCTGCTCGGCGGCGTCATTCGCAAGGAGGCCACGGGCGGGCGGCGCACCTCCGGCCGGACCGCCGAGGCGCTGACCGACACCTCGGTCCGAGCGCAGATCCAGGCGTACGAGGACCTCCTCGACAAGCACGGTCTGGAGCCCGGCGAGACGGCCCTGGCGTGGCTGCTGACCCGCCCCGGCGTCACGGGCCCGATCGTCGGCCCGCGCACGTCCGAGCAGCTGGCCAGCGCCCTGCGCGCGCTGGAACTGGAACTTGGCCAGGAGCTGTTGACCTCGCTCGACGAGATCTTCCCGGGCCCGGGCCCGTCCCCGGAGGCCTTCGCCTGGTGAGTGCGGAGAACCATGCGTGAACGGCCGTCGCCCCGCCGCCGGGGCGACGGCCGACACAGGCGATACTCGCGTCCATGACATTCGACGCGATCAAGATGCCCGACACCCCGGCCTGCGCGACCGCCCTGGAAGTGGCCACCGCCTACTGCTCCCCGGCGCTGCTGAACCACTCGATCAGGGCCTATGTGTGGGCTGCCGCGTACGGCACGGAGCAGGGCATCGATTTCGATCCCGAACTGCTGTACGTGGCGGCGATGTTCCACGACATCGCCCTGATGCCGGAGTTCGACAGCCACACCGTGGGCTTCGACGACGCCAGCGGGCACGTCGCGTGGGTCTTCGCCGCCGGGGCCGGCTGGCCGGTGGCGCGGCGGCAGCGTCTGGTGGAGGCGGTGGTCGCCCACATGCTCGACGAGGTCGACGTGACGGCCGACCCGGAGGGCTTCCTGCTCGAGCGCTCCACCAGCCTGGACATCTCGGGCCGCTACATGGACGACTTCTCGGACGCGTTCAAGGCGGAGGTACTGGAGGCCTACCCCCGTCTCGGTATCGCCGAGGAGTTCCTCGGCTGCTTCCGCGACCAGGCGGAGCGCAAGCCGGAGAGCTCCGCCGCGGCGGCGATCCGCAACGACATCGCCGAGCGGATCCTCACGAACGGGCTCGACGCCTGACTCCCGGATCGTCGGGAGGTGGCGGCGCCTAGAGGAAGCGGCGGATGGGGACCACCGACTGTTCCGCCAGCCGCTGGAGCGGCGAACGCGCGGACCACACGGTGGCGTCGACACGCTCGCTGAGCGAGCGGTCCTGGTCGAAGTGGCCGTCCAGAGTGGCGGTCAGCTCCTCGTCCAGGACCGCGAGCACGACCTCCTCGTCGTGGTCGAGGGAGCGCCGGTTGAAGTTGGCCGAGCCGACGAGGGAGAGCGTGCCGTCCATGGTGAGCACCTTGGCGTGCATCATCGACGGCCTGTACTCCCAGATCCGTACCCCGGCGTCGAGCAGGCCCGCGTAGAGGCGCTGCCCGGCCAGTCGGCAGACGGGCTTGTCGGTGCGGCGGCCGGGGACGAGGATCTCCACCTCGACGCCGCGCCGGGCGGCGGCCTTGAGCAGCTCGGCGAAGTACGCGTCGGGGGCGAAGTAGGCCGTGGTCAGCCGAATCCTGGTCTCCGCCGATTCGAGGACCACCCGCAGCAGCGTGCGGACGTCCTGCCAGCCGACGCTCGCCGAGCCCCGGACCACCTGGACGACGGCCCGTCCCTCCGGCCGGTGCTCGACGAAACGGTCCCGGTCGTCGAAGAGGGTGTCGTGGCACTCGGCCCAGTTCTGGACGAACGCGGCCGCGATGCCGTCGACGGCGGGCCCGCGCACCCGGAAGTGCGTCTCGCGCCACTCGGCCTCGTGTCGCGCGTCGCCGGACCACTCCTCGGCGATGCCCACCCCACCGGTGAACGCGGTCGTCTCGTCGACGACGAGGACCTTGCGGTGACAGCGGTGGTTCTGCTTGAACGGCGACAGCCACAACGGCCTGCGGAACCAGGCCACATGGACCCCGGCCCGGGCCATCGCGTCCAGCAGGTCCTGTTCGATGAGGCGGCTGCCGAAGCCGTCGAGCAGCAGCCGTACCCGGACGCCGGCCCGGGCGCGGTCCGCGAGAGCGGCCGCGAACTCGCGGGCGATCGCGCCCCGCCAGTACACGAAGGTCATCATGTCGACGGTCCGGCGGGCCGAGCGGATGCTCGCCAGCATCGCCGAAAAGATCTCGTCGCCGTTGCGCAGCGGCAGCAGGCCGTTGAGTTCGGTGGCCGGGGTACCGATCAGCCGCTCCAGGCGACGCCGCATCCGCGCCGTGCGCTCGCCGACGGGCGGCGCGTCCCGGTGCGCACCGGACGCGGCGCCGGCTGCGCCACCGGCCGCGGCGCCGGTTCCGGGGCACACCGCAGGCAGGTCCTGGGCCGTCGACATGGGCTTCTCCTGGGCGAGACGGCGCCGCGGCCCCGGGTGGGGGCCGCGGCGGTTCAATGCGGGGGTCCGGGGCGGGGTTCCGCCGCCGACCCGAGGGACGAGGGATCCAGCCAGCGGATGCTGGGCGGGACGGTGCGCCGGGTGTGGAGCGCGGCGGCGGCCGCGTGGTCGGGCAGGTCGAGAAGGTTGACGATCCGCCACTCCGGCGGCGGTGCGCCCGCCGCGGGGTCCTCGCCCAGGTAGTCCAGGTCGAGGTCCCGTCCGAGACCGGTGCCGATGCCCTTCAGATAGGCCTCCTTGCGGACCCAGAGGCGGGCGAAGACCGAGCGGCTGTCCTCCGGCGACGCCGCCTCCACCTCGCGCGTCTCCGCGTGGTGCAGGGCGGCGCCGAGTTCGGCGACGACCTCCAGTTCGGGGAGCGCCTCCACGTCGACGCCGATCGGCACCGACGCCACCCCCACCAGCACCAGGTCGCCGCCGTGCGACAGCGAGAAGTGCAGCGGGGTACGGGTCCGCGCCACCGCCGGGCGGCCGTGCGGGCCGCCGCAGCAGGGGCAGGGCTCCGAGTGGAAGCGCACCGCTTCCGCGGGCACCCCCAGATAGGCGCCGAGGAGCCGCCGGAGCGTGAGGTGCGCCATCGTGTAGCGGTGCCGGTCCCGGTCCTTGACGAAGGAGGACGCCCGGCGTCGCTCGTGCTCGTCGAGGACCGTCAGGTCCAGCGCCGCCGGCGTGGACTCGGGGACGCGCAGGAGCCACAGATCCGCCGCGCCGTCCGCGGGCGCGGGCAGCGAGGTGGGCCAGTCCGCCGGGAGGACGTGCGCGAGGGCCGTCATGGGGTCGCGCACCCCCCGGGGCCGGTCACCGGATGTCCTGGTTCACATGCAGGTCGGACATGGCGACGAGGATGCGCCGGTCGCCGTGGAACGGCTCGCGGGCGTGGGTGGCCAGGAAGTTGTCGACCACGAGCACGTCCCCGCGCTCCCAGGGCAGGGAGACCGCCGCCTCCTTGTACAGCTCACCGATGAGCTCCACCGCGTCGTCCTCGATGGGCGAGCCGTCGCCGTAGAACGCGTTGCGCGGGACGCCCTCGGGCCCGTACTCGTCGAGCAGGTACTCCGCCACCTCGGCGGGCAGGGTGGAGATGTGCCAGAGGTGGGCGTGGTTGAACCACACGGTCTCACCGGTGCTCGGGTGCCGGCTGACGGCCTGGCGGACCGCCCGGGTGCGCAGTCCGTCGCGGCCGATCCACTCGAACTCGGTACGCGAGTCACGGCAGTACGCCTCGACCTCGGCCCGGTCCTCGGTCTGGAAGACGACCTGCCAGGGGATGTCGAGGTCGGGACTGTAGTTGCGCACGTAGCTGACGCCGTGGCGTCGGAACCGCTCGCGCAGCTCGGCGGGGATCTTCGCGTAGACGGCGCGTTCACTGGCGACGGGGGTGGCACCGCCCGTCTTCGAGGGCCGGTCGCCGTAGAAGTACAGCCGGCCGGGCCAGTTGTGCGAGTACGACATCTCGTGGTGGAAGGCGATCCACTGGTCCTCGCTGAGTTCGGTCGAGGTGAAGACCTTGTCGGCGATCTCGGTGCGGGGCGCCGCCCGCTCCAGGTAGTCGAGCAGCTCGGGCGAGAACGCGCGGGCCGCGGCGCCGAAGTCCTCCGGGCTGTCCAGCGCGAAGCCGCGGAAGAGGAGGGCGCCGTGGCCTTCCAGCTCGTCGGTCAGCCTGGCGTGGTTGGCGGAGATCCAGCGGTCCAGGCGCAGACCGGGCTCGGCCGCCTCGATCTTGAGGAGGAAGGGCTCGGGGTCCACGGGGGCGGTGGCCACACGGCCCTCGACGAAGTCGACGGCGCCGGTCCGGTCGCTGCGGTCGTCGGTCATGCCGCGGCCTCCGCCTCGTCGGCGGCGCCCTCGGGGGTGTCCGCGCGGACCGGGTCGGACATCGCGGCGAGGATGCGCCGGGCGCCCTCGAAGGGCTCCCGGGCATGTGCCGTGATCATGTTCTCGACGACCAGGACGTCGCCCTGCTCCCAGTCGAAGCCGGTGGTCTCGGCGGTGAAGGCGGCCCGCAGCTCGGCCAGGGTCTCGTCCTCGATCGGGGTGCCGTCGCCGTAGTACGTGTTGTACGGCAGGTCCTCCTCGTCCAGCGCCTCGCGCAGCCCGGTACTGACCTCCTCCGGCAACGAGGTGATGTGGAAGAAGACCGCGTGGTTGAACCAGGTGCGCTCGCCGCTCACCGGGTGGGTGTGGATCGCGGGGCGGGTCTGGCGGGTGCGGAGCTGGCCGCCCTCCACCCACTCGACGGAGATTCCGGCGCTCGCGCAGTACGCGGCGACCTGCTCCGGGTCCTCCGTCTGGAACGCCTCCTGCCAGGACAGGCTGATGCCGGGGATGTAGTTGCGTACGTACTGCACGCCGAGACGCTCGAACTTCTCGACCGTCTCGGGACGCAGCGAGGCGAGCACCCGCCGGGAGTTCGCGAGCGGGGTGCGTCCACCGCGGGTGGCGGGCTTCTCGCAGCAGAAGACGATCCGCATCGGCCAGTTGTCCGTGTACGACTGCTCGTTGTGCAGCAGGATGTGCTGGTCGGCGGGGTACTCGGTGGACGTGTAGATGCCGTCCGACACCTCGGTACGGGGCGAGGAACGCTCGCCGTACTCCAGCACCCGGTCGGACAGGGCGTCCATCACGGAGCGGAAATCGGCGGAGCCGCCGACCGCGAAGTCGCGGAAGAGGACCGCGCCGGCCCGCACGGCGAGGTCGTCGACGAGCGGCCGGTTGGCGCGGATCCAGGCGGCGAGATCCGTGCCGGGCGTGGCCGCGCGGACGAGCGCCGGCAGCGTCCGGCCGTCCTCCCATTCCTGGGGCGCGGCCGGTGCGGCCTGCGGGTCATGCACGAGTGTCATCTGAGATCTCCAGATCGGTGGGAAGGGCCAGGCGCGGCAGCAGTTCCGCGATCAGCTCGGCCGGCCGGTCCTTGAGGTGGAAGTGGCCGCCGGGCCGGGTGATCAGGGCGAAGTCGCCGTCGGTCAGCTCGCCCCAGGCGCGGGCCTGGTCCGGGGTGTGCCCGGTCTCCCGGTCGCCGCGTACCGCCGTGATCGGGCAGGAGAGGACGGGCAGTTCGCGGGGGCGGTACGTCTCGATGAGCCGGTAGTCGCTGCGCAGCGGGCCCAGCACCAGTTCCAGGAGCTCGGGGTGGTCGAGGACGGCGTCGTCGATGCCGCCCAGTTCCCTGATCCGGTCCAGGAACGCGGCGTCGTCCAGGGTGTGGACGGTGCCGGGCTCCCTGGTGCCCGGGGCGCCGTGACTGGAGACGACGAGGTGGTGGAGCGGGTGGCCCCGCCCCTCCAGACGCCGGGCCACCTCGTAGGCGAGCGAGGCGCCCATGCTGTGGCCGAAGAGGACCAGGGGCAGGTCGCGCACCGGGAGCAGTGCCTCGGCGACCTGGTCGGCGAGCTCGTGGAGCTCGGTGACGTACGGGTCGGCCATCCGGCTCTCGCGGCCCGGGTACTGGACCACCCGGTGGTCGTAGGCGGTGGGCAGCAGGTCCGTCCAGGGGCGGAAGAAGCTGGCCCAGCCGCCGGCGTGCGGCAGGCAGACCAGCCGGACCGCCGCGGAAGCGGCGGCCGGCCGGAAGCTGCGCAGCCACAGCTCCTGCGGGGAGGTGACGCGAACGGCGGGGCGGCCCGCCATCGGGTACGTCATGGGGTTCGGGCTCCGTCGGATCGTGGGGGCGCGGTCAGCCTCGGTACGCGCTGCGGTCGATGCGCGGGATGGGCGCCGCGGCGGGCGGCGTGGCGCCGTCCTGCTGATCGCCGTCCCGCTGGGCCTGCAGCTGCTCGTCCACGAGGACGGCGAGCGCGGCGACCGTCGGCGCCTGGAGGAACTGGCCGATGCGCAGGCCCACTCCGAGGTTGGAGCGGATCCGGGCGATCGCCCGGATCGCGAGCAGGGAGTGGCCGCCCAGGTCGAAGAAGGAGTCGTACACCCCGAGCTTCTCGACCTTGAGAAGCTCCGCGCAGATCTCGGTGACGGCCTCTTCGGTGGGGGTGCGGGGCGCGGTGTGCTCGGGGCCGACGGCCTGGCGGGTGCCGTCCGGCCGGGGCAGCGCGGACAGGTCCAGCTTGCCGTGGTCGCCCAGCGGCCAGCCGTCGAGGACCATCAGGTGCGCGGGCACCATGGCTTCGGGGAGACGCTCGCGCAGGTACTCCTGGAGTGCGGGGACGCGGGCGTCGCCGGTGACGTACCCGACGAGCTGCGGCTGTCCATCCTCGTCGGGGCGGGCGGTGACCAGGGCGCCGGTGAGGTCCGGGTGGGCGCGCAGGACGGCCTCGATCTCACCGGTCTCGACGCGGTTGCCGCGGATCTTCACCTGGTTGTCGGCGCGGCCGCGGAACTCGATCGTTCCGTCGGGCCGCCAGCAGACCAGGTCGCCCGTGGCGTACAGCCGCTGTCCGGTGGCGAACGGGTGGGGGACGAAGCTCGCCGCGGTCTGGCCGGGGCGGCCCAGGTAGCCGCGCGCGGTCTGGGCGCCGCCGATGTACAGCTGGCCGGGTACGCCGACCGGCTGGGGGCGGCCGGCGGTGTCGAGGACGTACAGCTGCACGCCCGGGACGGGGCGGCCGATCGGCACCCGGCCGCCCGGTGCGGCGGCGATCCGCCCGGCGGTGACGTCGATGACGGCCTCGGTGGGGCCGTACTGGTTGTGCAGTTCGGCGTTCGGGTAGCGCCCGAGGGTCCGTTCGGCGAGGGCGGCCGGCAGCTCCTCGCCGCCGCTGAGCAGCACGCGGAGGCTGTCGTGACCGCCGTCGGGGCCGTCGAGGAAGGCCGCGAGCATGGACGGCACGAAGTGGCACAGGGTGATCCGGTGCCGGTCGAGGACCTCGTGGAGGTACTCGACGTCACGGTGGCCGCCGGGCCGCGCGCTGACCACGGTGGCGCCGGTGACCAGCGGCCACAGCAGCTCCCACAGGGACACGTCGAAGCCGAGCGGGGTCTTCTGCAGCACCCGGTCGCCTGCGGCGAGCCGGTAGTCGCGCTGCATGCCGTGCAGGCGGTTGAGCAGGCCCCGGTGGGTGTTCACGACACCCTTGGGCCGGCCGGTCGAGCCGGAGGTGAACAGGACGTACGCGGCGGAGTCCGCGGCCGTGCGGGCGGGCTCCGGGCGGTGGCCGGGCCTGCGTGCCACCTCGCTGCCGGAGATGTCCAGGCGTCGCTGCCCCGGGAAGTGGCCGACGAGGTCGGCGGTGGTGACGACGAGGGCGGGGGTGCCGTCCTCGACGAGCTGGTCGAGACGCGCCTTGGGGTAGTCGGGGTCGAGCGGCAGGTAGACCGCGCCGGCCTTGAACACGCCGAGGACGGCGGGGAGCAGTTCGGCACCGCGGTGCAGACAGACCGCGACCCGGTCCTCGGACCCGATGCCCCGTTCGGCCAGCAGGTGGGCCACCTGGTTGGCGCGACGGTCCAGCTCGGCGTAGGTGAGGCTCTCACCGGTGCCGTCGATCTCCACGGCGACGGCGTCGGGGGTGGCGTCGACCTGCGCCTCGAACCACTGCGGCAGCGCGGGGCCGGTCAGCTCCTCGGTGTCGGCGTTGCTGAACTCCCGCACCACCTGGGTCAGTTCGGTGTCGCCGAGGACCGGGAGGGTGTCGACCGGCCGGTCGGGGTGGGCCGCGCCGGCGGCGAGGACGGTCTCGAGGGCGGACGCCAGGCGGCCGGCGGTGGCCCGGTCGTACAGCTCGGTGGAGTACTCCAGCCAGCCCGCGAGGCCGCCCTCGCCGTCCGGCGCGAGCTGGACGGAGAGGTCGCAGCGCACGGTGCCGACCAGGGCGGGCAGGACCTGGCAGTCGAGGCCGGGGGCGGAGAAGGCCACCGGGGGCGTGTTGTGCAGGGCCAGCCAGTGGCGCGCCAGCGCGGTCTGGCCGGAGACGTCGCGATCGGCCTTGAGCTCGTGGACGATCCGCTCGAAGGGAACGTCCTGGTGCTCCTGCGCACGGTTGCACACGTCACGGGCGCGCAGCAGCAGGGAGCGGAACGTGTCGCCCGGCTCCTGACGTACGCGCAGCGGCAGGGTGTTCACGAAGAAGCCGACGACGTCCTCGAGTTCGGCGCGACGGCGGCCGGCCATCGGGGTGCCGACGATCACGTCCTCGTCGCCCGACCAGCGGCCGAGCACCGTCGACCAGGCGGCGACCAGCGCCGCGAAGAGGGTGGCCTGGGCCTCGTCGGTGAGCCCGCGCAGCCGGGCGACCAGCTCGGGCGGAAGGGTGATGGGGGCGGTGGCGCCCGCGTAGCTGCGGTCCGCCGGGCGGGGCCGGTCGGTCGGTACGTCGTTGGCGGGCAGGTCGGCGAGCTCCGCGCGCCAGAAGTCCAGCTGCTCGTCGAGGACTCCCTGCTCCCCTCGCTCCCGCTGCCAGACGGCGAAGTCGGCGTACTGGAGGGAGGGTTCGAGCAGCTTGGGCTCCTCGCCGCCGGCCAGCGCGGCGTAGGCGGCTCCCAGTTCGCCCATCAGCAGGCCGAGCGACCAGCCGTCGACGACGATGTGGTGCACGCACAGGACGAGGACCCACTCGGGCTCCTCGGCGTCGGTCACCTTCAGCAGGGCGGCGCGCAGCAGCGGCGGCTTCGCGAGGTCGAACCCCTCGGAGGCGGTCCGGGTCACCTCGGCCGTCACGCCGTCGCCGGTGACCTCCCGGACCGGAAGCTCCAGGGGGAAGCTGCCGGCCGGGTGGACGACCTGCTCGACCCGGTCGCCCTGCTCCTCGATGCCCGTCCGCAGGACCTCGTGGCGGTCGATCAGGAACTCCAGGGAGCGCCGCAGCGCCTCGGCGTCCAGGTCGCCGCGCAGCCGCAGCGCACCGGAGCCGACGTACATGGCGGAGCCGGGCTGCATCCGCTCGACGACGTAGAGGCGCTCCTGCCCGAAGGACAGTTCGGCGCGGGTCGGGTCGCCGCCGCGGCGCGGGATGCGGTCCGCGGCCCGGCCGGCGCCGGCTTCATCCAGCAGCTTGTCGAGGAGCCGCAGCTGCTCGGGCGAGAACGGGGTGCTCAAGGGAATCCTCCGTGGAACGACGATGACGACGGGACGGCGGGGCGGGGGATCCGCGCCGGCGGGCGGCGCGGACGGCGCCGGCAGCCGGGCGGGGACCCCTCCCGGAGGCCGGGCGGGGGCCTCTCCCGGCGGCCGGGCGGAGACCTGTCCCGGAGGCCGGGCGGGGACCTCTCCCGGAGGCCGGGCGGGGACCTCTCCCGGCAGCCGGGCGGGGCGGCGGGCCGGTCAGCCGGCCGACGCCGCCATCTCCTCGCGCAGGCTCAGCGGACGCATGTCCGTCCACACCTCGTCGATGTGCGCCAGGCACTCCTCTCGGGTGCCGGCCGTTCCCTCGGTCCGCCAGCCGGCGGGCGGTTCGGCGTCCGCACGCCAGATGGAGTACTGGAGTTCGTCGTTGACCACGACGCGGTACTCGGGCTGCTGCTCGCTGCGCTCGTCGGACATGGGTGTTCCCTCTCGCTCGACTGGGGCCAGTTGACGCGGGCGGGCCGATGCTCCGCCGCGCACCGGGGCCGTCGAGGGTGGTGAACGCCGTCGGGCGGTGCGATGCGCCTTCCGGCGCACCCCACCTTGTTCACCAGGCGACTTGCGGCTGCAGGCTCCGGTGCTCGTAAGTCAACCCGGGGGCGGTCGCTTTGTAATGTCGGGGCTTCTCCTGATGCGCGGCCGGCCGGGCGGTCGCGTGGTGCGGGCCCTGCCCCTTGCGTTCGGAGCGGCCGACGACGGCGGCGACCTCGGCCCTCGACGACACGACGAGCTTGCGGAAGATCCGTCCGAGGTGGGTCTCCACCGTCTTGTGGCTCAGTTCCAGGGCGCGCGCGATCTGCTGGTTGGTGCGCCCGCCACTGACGAGTACGGCGATCTCCAGCTCCCGCTTGCTGAGCGCGGCGAGGCCCGGCTCGGCCTCGGCGGGCGTGAGGACCGGCGCCGGGCTCGGTGTCCGGGGCCCACGCAGGGCCGCGGCCACCTCGGACTTGAGTTCCAGGGCGAGGCCCAGCAGGTACGGGGAGTCGACGGCGGCGGCGTTCGTCTCGGCGCACGCGGCGTGCCGTACGGCTCCGGCCAGGTCGCCGGCTTCGAGCTGGAGGCGGGCCATGGCCATGGCCAGTTGCGGGACGGCACCGGTCAGGCGGCGAGCCTCGGCGATGCGCAGACTGCGGCCGAAGTGCAGGGCGGCCGCCTCGGCCCGGCCCAGCGCGGACTCGGTGGCGGCGAGCCAGTACAGGCCGTCGAGATGGCGGACGGCGACACCGTCGGGAAGCGTGTCGAGGAGCGGGGCCGCCCGGTCGGCGTACTCCCGGGCCCGGTCGCCGGCCCCGGAGCGTACGGCGGCGGCGGCGAGCAGCGCGAGGAGACGGCCGCGTTCGGCCAGGGGCAGGTCTCCGAGCGGGGGTTCCGTGACGGCGCCGTCGGCGACGCCGGGTCCCTCGCCCGTCTCCAGGGCGTGGGCCAGGCGCTCGCCGAGGAGCCGGGCGTGGGCCCGCGTCTCGTGGGCGCCCGGGAGCCGGGAGGCCGCATCCAGTTCGGCGAGGGCCGCGCCGTGGTCGCCGAGCAACCGCCAGATGCGCGCGCGGCAGCGGTGCGCGGCGGCGGACGTGTCGGGGACGGGGGCTCCGGAGACGGGGCCTCCGAGGGCGGGCGCTCCGGGAACGGCGGAGGTGGTGAGCGTGGCGAGGCTCTCCCGGAGACGGCCGGTCAGGGCGAGCGCACGACCGAGCAGCAGCCGGGTGCGCGCGGTCCGCCCGGAGTCCGCGTCCAGCTCCATCGCGGTACGGGCCCATGCCGCGGCCTGGACGGGGTCCTGCCACAGCCGCTCGGCGGCCGCGGTGAGCAGGACGCCCGCGCCGGCCGCGTCGCCCTCGACGGCGCTGTGCTCCAGGTGCCGGGCGAGCGGTACGGAGGCGCTGTCCCGCGGGGCGAGCAGAGCGGTGGCCCGTTCGTGGGCGCCCTGGAGCCAGCCGGACCCGGCGGACTGGTAGGCGGCGGCGCGCAGCAGCGGGTTGCGGAAGCGCAGCCCGCGCGCGAGGGCGGTGCCGTGGACCAGGTCCTCGCGCAGCAGTTCGTCCAGCGCGGCGCGCAGGGCGGCGCCGTCCAGCTGGGCGACCCGGCCGAGGGCGGCCACGTCGAAGGGTTCGCCGAGCACGGCGGCGGAGCGGGCCGCCAGCCAGCCCGTGGGCGTGAGACCGCGGAAGTCGCGCAGACAGTCGGTGAGGACCTCGATGGGGAGGGGGAAGGCGGTGCTGCCGCAGTGGTCGGGCACCGCGCGCAGGGCGGCGAAGGCCCGCAGGAGTCCGGGGTTGCCGGCGGCCTCCGCCAGCAGGGTCTCGCAGTGGACCCTGCTGAGGTCGTCGGGCAGCAGCGAGAGCGCCTGCTCCTCGCTGAGGGGCGCGGTGGGTGTGCGCCTCAGGCGCCCGTGGGCGGCGGCCTCCGCGAGCAGGCTCCGGAGCATGCCGTCGCCCTGGCGGGGGCGATGGGCGATCGCGAGCACGATCCGCCCGACGGGCGGATGGCCGAGCAGATGGGAGAGGAGGTCGAGCGAGGCGCTGTCGGCCCGGTGGCCGTCGTCGAGCGTGATGAGGAGGGGCTGCTCGGCGGCCAGCGCCTCCAGCAGCGCGTGCAACGCGCGTAGAGCGTGATAGCGATCGGACGGCGTGTCCGTGAGCGGGGGCGCCGCGGCGGCGAGCGCCGGGAAGACGCCGGCGAGCCGGGCGACGTGATGGCGGGCGGGCCCGGCCAGGGCGTCGGTGTCGAAGCGGACGAGGAGGTCGTCCAGGGCGTCGACGAAGATGCCGTACGGGACGGCGGAGAGGGTGGTCGTCGCGTGGCCGGAGGCGGTGCGCCAGCCGTGGGCGGCCGCGTCGCGGGTGAGCTGGTTCAGGAGGGAGGTCTTGCCACTCCATCGCTCGCCCGGTATCTCCACCACGGTGAGGCGGGGGGACGGTTCGTCCGATGCCTCGAAAAGGGATTCCGCGGTCACCGGATCCATCTTTCCTCGGTGTTGTCGTTCTTCTGGTCGGTTGCATCGAATGCGATCGCACGGACGTCGGACAAGGCAATCGCCTTTCGGTCTCTTGCGTGGCTCTGGGTGCCGATCCCGAATTCCCCGGCGTGGGCCTTCTCGAATTCCCGCGCCTGTTTCCTACTGCCAGCCGAGGGTGTCCCGGGCGGCCGTCGTGGCGGTCGTGGTGGGGGCCTCGGAGGCCACGGCAGCGGTCGGGGCGGCGGGACCGTCCTGGGCCGCGGCGGAGAGCCCGGCGGAGGAGACGAGGACGGTCAGGACGGCGGCGGCGAGGCGGGCGGCGAAGGTCTTCGACATGAGGGCTCCTTGGGTGGACGGGCGGTGGAAGTGGCCTGTTCCGGTCGGGGGCTCCGGAACGGCCCGGTGGGCTCGTTCCGGGCTCTTCCCGGCCGGCGATCACCATCCTGTCCGCCCCCCGGCGGTCTTGTCAGCGGTCGGAGGCTGCACGAAGCGGCCTTTGCATAATGCGTCCACCCCTCGGCTACTCACGGGCGGGCGGCGCGATCAGCCCCTCGTAGTACGGCGTCACCAGGGGTGCCTCGCAGCGCAGCAGACGGACGCCGTGGAGGGCGGGATCGAGGCTGATGGCCCGCTCGCAGACCTCCCGGGCGACGGACTCGGCGGCGGCCAGCGAGGGCGCCGCCACGAAGAGGCCGAGGACGGGATGAGGCCGGGCATCGGCGTGCAGGGAACCGTGGCGCACACGTTCCTCGGGCCTTCCGAGCGCGCATACGCGAACGTCGGTGTCCTCGGGTATACCCATCCCCGGCGGCGGTTCGAGGTGGGCGTGAATCAGGTACATCCTCCGACTGTGCCGGGCGGTGGTCCCTCTCTCCACGAAAACAGCCGGGACGCTTTCTGCCATGGCAGAAAGCGTCCCGGCCTCGGCACCTGACTAACCGATATCCGGCCAGCACCGGCCGGAATTCGGTACGCGGACGCACGAGACACACCCTTGCGCACGCCATTCGAAATGCCCGACATGCACCATATGGCGGCCATGCTCCAACCACTCGAGGCGTTCACCGGACCGGAACGAGGGAGTGTTATCGTGACGCGAATTTCGAGCAGAACCACGCGGGGGGTTCCAGAATGCTGACCACGTTCGGACTCGATGAAATAGCGGAACGGGTGTACCGGACACTCCTGCTCCGCCCACAGGGGGAGATCGCGGATATCGCGTCGACCGTCGGACTGACCGCCGACGAGTTCCGCGCGAAGCTCGACCAGTTGAGCGCACTGGGATTGCTGCGGGCGCCGTCCGGCGATCCCTCGGCCCTGCAAGTCGTCAGCCCCGAGGTGAGCTTCGAGGCGCTGCTCGCCCGGCAGCAGGCGGAACTGGCCGCACAGCAGCAGCGGATCGCCGAGTCCAGGGCGTTCGCGCAGAAGATGATCGTCGAGTACGCCAACCGGCCGATCGCCTCCCGGCCCGGTGAGCAACTCCTCGTCGGAATCGACGAGATACGCGCGGAGATAGCCCGGCTGACCAAGGGCATCACGACCGAGGTGATGTCCTTCGCCCCGGACGGCGCGCAGGACGCGGACACGCTGGAGGCGTCCAAGCCGCTGGACTCGGAGGTACTGGGCCGGGGCGTACGGATGCGCACGGTGTACCTGGACTCCATCCGCAACAACCCGCCCAGCGTGGCGTACGCGGACTGGCTCGCCGAGGCGGGCGGGCAGATCAGGACCGTCGCCTCCCTGCCCATCCGGATGATCATCATCGACCGGTCGATCGCCATCATCCCGGTGGACGGCGAGGACGCCGGCGCGAGCGCCGTCGTGCTGCGCGGCCACGGCACACTGGCGGCGCTGTGCGCCCTGTTCGACCGGGTGTGGGAGTCGGGCGAACCCCTGGGCAAGGCCAAGACGCGCGACTCACGGGGGCTGACCGCCCAGGAGCGCGAGGCCCTGCGCCTGCTCAGCCAGGGGCTCACGGACGAGGCCATCGCCAAGCGGCTCGGCGTCTCGCCGCGCACCGCGCGCCGGATCGCCGCCGACGTCATGGAACTCCTCGGCGCCAAGAGCCGCTTCCAGGCGGGCCTCCTGGCGGCCCACCGCGGCTGGCTCCCCGGCGACACCGTCTGACCCCGCCCCGCCCCGCCCGGCGGGGCGACGGGCGGGGCCTCCCCGCCGGTCAGGCGAACACGCGGTCCTGGGCATGGGAGCGCAGGTCGCGGGACTTGCGGAGATCACGGGTCGAGACCGTCTTCTTGAGCCAGCGGTCCGTGCCGTCGTAGCGCGACGTGAAGGCGCGCCGGCCGTGCACCGCCAGATAGTTGTCCACGAAGAGCAGCGAGCCCGCGCCGACGACCACGTCCCGCATCACCTTGTCCAGCGCGTCGACGAGCGCGTCGAGGGCGGCGCGCCCCTCCTCGTCGCCGGGGGTGTGGCGCATGAAGAACGGGTCGATGCGCAGGTACGGATCCTCCGGGGCGCCGAACAGCACGGCCACCGCCTCGGGTTCGTCCCGCATCTGCTGGAGCTTCGCCAGCGAGGGGGCGTCCGGGTCGACGGCCCGCAGCTGTCGCAGGTGCTCGTCGTCGGGGAGGATGAAGTACCGCTTCTGCTGGAGCACGGCCCGGTGCTCCTCGCTCAGCTCGATGTCCCGGACGGACGCCAGGGTCGTCGGGACCTCGTCGACGTTGCGCACGCCGAACAGGCCCAGGTAGTCACAGCGGTACGGGTGGAAGCCGTCCTCCGTGTGCCACTCCAGGAGCACGTCGCTGCCGTGCCCGCTCTGCTCGCCCTCCTCGCCGGGGATCGGCAGGACGTTCTGTACGAGACGCCCCCGCTGGAGCGTCGACCAGCCGAAGACCTCGCCGAGGCAGACGGTGAGGAGGGCGAGGTACGCCTCCTCGCGGCGGGTCGAGGTGCTGTCCGCGGCCGCCGTCCAGTGCAACGGAGTGGGTCCGACGCGCCCGTCGTCCACCGGCAGTCCACGCACCATGCACGCGGCGGCGGGCTCCCGGGTGCGGAAGTCCTGGAGGAAGCCCCGCAGCCCGGCGGGCACGCCCGGCACATACCGCCACAGCTCGTCGCTGAAGGATGGCTCCGCAGGGTCGAGACCGGTCTCCAGGAGCCGGGCGACGACCGCTTCCAGCTGGTCGATCTCGGCGGTGGACAGGTCGTAGGTGAGGACGGACGACATGGTTCTCTCTCTCGATCTCGAAGGTACGAAGGGCGGGCGCGGCGGGGCCCCGGCCGGCACGGCTCAGCCCTCGGCCAGCAGCGCGGCGACTTCCGCGTCGGTCAGCGAGGCCAGCTCCGCCAGCGCCCGCTCGACCTCCTCGTCGTCGGCCGTCTCGATCCGGCCGGTACGCGCCTCGTCGGCGATGCGTTCGACGGTCAGCTCACCGCTGATCAGTCCGGCCAGCGGCAGTTCCAGACCGAAGGCGGCACGGACCCGCACCACGATCCGGGTGGCCTGCAGCGAGTGACCGCCGAGCGTGAACAGGTCGTCGGTCACCGACACCTCGGGCAGCCCCAGCACCTCGCACCAGATGCGGGCGACCTCGCGCTCGAAGGGGTCCCTCGGTGCGACGGCCGCGCTCTCGCGGCGCACACCGGGCTCCGGCAGCCCGACCCGGTCCAGCTTCCCGTTGGCACCGGTGGGAAGTTCGGCGACCCAGACGAAGGCGGACGGGATCATCGCCGCCGGCAGCCGCTGGGCCAGGTGGCCGCGCAGCTCGGCCGTCGGGACCTCGTCCCCGGCGGCCACCAGATAGCCGACGAGGGCCGGTTCGCCCGCCACGGTGCGTACCACCACGGCGACTTCGGCGAGCGCCGGATGGCCGCCGAGCACCGCCTCGACCTCGGCCGGCTCGACCCGGTGGCCCCGGATCTTCACCTGCCCGTCGAGACGCCCCAGGAAGTCGATGGTGCCGTCCGGGGACCAGCGCGCCCGGTCCCCGGTCCGGTAGAGCCGCCCGCCGCTCGCGAACGGGTCCGGTACGAACCGCTCGGCGGTGAGTCCCGGCCGGCCGAGGTAGCCGCGGGCCACCTGGACGCCGCCGATGTGCAGCTCCCCCGGCACTCCGACGGGCAACGGCGCGCCGCGCTCGTCGAGCACGTACAGCCGGACCCCGGGCGCCGGTCCGCCGATCGGCAGCCGTACCCGGTCCGTCCCGCCGGGCTCCACCGCGTACGCGGTCACCTCGATCGCGGCCTCGGTCGGCCCGTACAGGTTGTGCAGCTCCACTCCGGGGAGCAGCGCGTGGAACCGCGCGGCGACCGCGGGCGGCAGCTCCTCGCCGCTGCACACGACCCGGCGCAGCACGCGCGCGCAGTCGGCGGCGGCGGGCTCCTCCAGGAAGGTCCGGAGCATCGACGGCACGAAGTGGCAGGTGGCGACGGACTCCCGCTGGATCAGTTCGGCGAGGTACGTGGGGTCCTGGTGGCCTCCCGGGCGGGCGAGCACCATCGTGCCGCCGGCGCTGAGCGGCCACCACAGCTCCCAGCCGGAGACGTCGAAGCCCACGGGGGTCTTCTGCAGGACGGTCTCCCCCGGCGCGAGCCGGTGGGCGCGCTGCATCCAGTCCATCCGGTTGACGACACCGGCGTGCTCGTTCACCACGCCCTTGGGGCGTCCGGTCGAGCCGGACGTGTGCAGGACGTACGCCATGTTCCGCGGGGACGACACCGCCTGGGGGCGGACCGTCGGGCGGTCGTCGGCCGCGCCCTCGTCTAGGCGGATCACGACGGGTCCGCCATCGGCGGCGACCGCGTCGGCGAGCGTTCCGGCGGCCAGTTCGCCGGTGGTGAGCAGGACGGCGGGCCGTACGTCCTCCAGCTGCGCGGCGAGCCGGGCGGCGGGGTAGCCGGGGTCCAGCGGCAGATAGCCGCCGCCGGACTTGAGGACGCCGAGCAGGGCGGCGACCAGCTCGGGGCCGCGCGGCAGGCAGACGGCGACGGCCCGGTCGGGCGTGGTGCCGAGGTCGCGCAGCAGCCAGGCGATCCTGTTGGCGCGCGCCTCCAGTTCGCCGTAGGTGAGCCGGGCGTCGTCGGCGACGACGGCGAGCGCTGCGGGGTCCCGGTCGGCCTGCCGCTCGAACGCCTGGTGCAGCAGCTCGGCGGGCGCCTCGGTGCTGCCGGCGCCGCTCAGCTCGTCCACGATCCACCGGCGGTCGGCCTCGGGAAGTACCGGCAGGTCCGCGGCGACCGTGCACGGCGGGCGGGGAGCGGCGTCCAGGAGGGTGGCGAAGCCGTCGAGGAGCCGGCGGACGGTGTCCTCGGTGAACAGGTCGGCCGCATAGACGACATGGCCGGCGAGCCGCCCGTCGGGCTGCTCGGTCAGATGCAGGGAGAGCTCGAACTGGGCGCCGGGCGCCGGGAGTTCGAAGGGCTCCGCGTGGACCTCGCCGGCCTGCCAGGCGGTCAGCGGGGTGTTCTGGAGCGCGAGCGCGACGCGCACCAGCGGCGGCCGGCCGCCGGACCGCTCGGCTCCGGCCAGGCGCACCATCTCGTCGTAGGGGAAGTCCTGGTACGGGTAGGCCGCCAGGCACAGCTCCCGGACACGGCCGAGCAGTTCGCCGAAGGTCGGGGTCCCGGACAGGTCGACGCGCAGCGGCAGGGTGTTGACGAACAGGCCGAGCGCGTCGGCGGTGCCGGGGCGGTTGCGGCAGGCCGCCGGCGTGCCGACCACCACGTCGTGCTGGCCGGTCCAGCGGGACAGGACGGTCGCGAAGGCGGAGAGCAGCACCATGTACGGGGTCGCGTTGCGGGCGGCGCCGTAGGTCTTCAGTCGCTCGGCCTGCTCGGCGCCGACCTCGAACGGCAGCGCGGCGCCGCGCCAGGACTGGCTGCTGGGCTGGGGGACGTCGAGCGGGAGTTCCAGCGCGGCGGCGCCGTCGAGGACACCGGTCCAGAACGCCTCGGCGGCGGCGCGCTCCGCCTCCCCGTGCTCGTACGGGCGGACGGTCGGCAGGGGCCCGGGCAGCGGGCGGCCGGCCAGGGCGTCCTTGTAGGCGGCGCCGAGTTCGCGCAGCAGCACGCCGAGCGACCAGCCGTCGACCGCGATGTGGTGCGCGACGATCCCGAGGCACCACTCGTCGGCCGCGAGCCGAACCAGGGTGGCGCGCAGCAGGGAGCCCGACGCCAGGTCGAAGGGGGCCTCGCCGAGGGCGTCGAGCGCCGCACGGCACGCGGCCTCGCGGGCGGCGGCGGGCTCCGCGGACACGTCCACGACCGGGAGGTCCAGCGGCTCCGCGGGGCGGGCCGAGACCATCAGGGTGCCGTCCTGCGCGGTGTGGAAGGCGGTGCGCAGGGCGGGGTGGCGGGCGACGAGTGCGCTGAGGCAGCCGGTGAGCAGCTCGGCCGAGACCGGTCCGCGTAGCCGGACACCGCCGGCGATGTGGTACGCGCTGCCCGCGCCCATCTCCGCGAGGAGCCACATCCATTCCTGGGCACGGCCGGCTCGCACGGGGGCGCCCGTGTCGGTCAGGGCGTCGCCGCCGGTCGGCACGCCGCCGGTCAGGAGGCCGCCGCCGGCGCGCGCCGCACCGGTCGAGGTGGGGGCCGTGGGGGGCTGCCATTCCTCGAGGCGGTCCTCCAGCTCCGCGGTGGTGATGCCGTCGAGCAGCCGCTCGACGGGTAGTTCGGCGCCGGTCGACCGATGCAGGGCCGCGGCCAGCCGGACCGCGCGCAGCGAGTCCAGGCCGAGGGCGATGAGCGGCATCGTTCGGTCGAGTTCCGCCGCCGGCGTGCCGATCACGACGGCGACGGCCTCGGCGACGACGGACGGGGCGGCGGCGGAGCCGGCGGTATCGGCGGATGCTTCGGAGGTGGCCGTGGGCCGCGGCGCGGCGACCCGCTTGAGCCCGTCGGAGGCCCACAGGTCGCGGCAGGTGGAGCGGCGGATCTTGCCGCTCGTGGTGCGGGGAATGGTGCCCAGGCGCACGAGCGCGATGTCGCGCGGCGCCAGGCCGTGCTCGGCGGCCAGGGCCTCGCGTACGGCGGCCAGGACGCCGGGTGCGTCGTCGGGGGTGAACCCGCGGGCCACCTCGTGGACGAGGACGACCTGTTCCTCGCCTCCGTCGTCGACGGAGAAGGCGGCGGAGCGGGTCGGCTGGAGCAGCGGGTGGGCGCGCTCGGCGGTCTGCTCGACGTCCTGCGGATAGTGGTTCCGGCCGCGCACCACCATCAGGTCCTTGATGCGGCCGGTGATGAACAGCTCGCCCTCGGACGT